>NZ_JBIUAQ010000051.1:0-48682 GCF_044547565.1 Amycolatopsis sp. NPDC052450
TCGCGGGTTTATATGTTTTTTTGTGGGTTAGATGCGCGGTTCACGCGGGTGGTGTTGAGTTGTTATTATCTATAGAACGATCATTACCACTCACGACCCCTTCGCAAAACTCCCGAATCAGGCACTGTTACCTGGAAAGTGTCCCCTGTGGACAGTCGAGAAGGTGTCAGGTCACCGTGACGAGTCCCCACTCGTCACCAGAACCCGAAACGTCACTCGCCGTCCATTTCGCCAGCGGTTTTGCGACTTTGCCGGGACACTGCGCTAGACGCGATGAAGGGGTCCTTCACGTACCGGAGACCGGGGCTTACTTCTTCCAGATGATCGGGTCGTCCTTATACCCGTCACTGTCGGTGAAGGTCGCGCCACCGACCTCGCCGCCGTCCCTGACGGCCTGGAGTTCGCAGGTTTCGTAGGTCGCGCCGACGGTCTTGAAGTCCTTCTTCGCCGTCTCGGACTGGCAGTTCGGGGTCTCGCCGGTGATGATCACGCCGGTGCTCTTGTTGTTCGGGCCGACCGCGCGCAGCCGCACCGTGCTGTAGGTGAGGTCCGTGCCGCCGACGTTCTCCACCGTCATCCGGATGTACACCGGCGTCATGCCCTTGGCCTTGTCGCCGTACGCGGCGAGGTCTTCCTTCGGGCCGAGCTCGATCGCCTTGACGGTGATCGCGATGGTGCCGGACTTGTCGTTGCCGTACTTGAACGGGACGACGGCGCGCTCGCCGACCTTCAGTTCGCTGCCGGGCGCGGTGGCGTCCGCGTTCGAGACCGGGACCGTACCGCTCGTCGCGGGCGAGGACGCCGCGGCCGACGTCGGCGCGGGCGACGGGGCGGGAGCGGGGGTGCCCCCGTCCTCTTTGCCGCCGCAGGCGGAAAGCAGCAGCGCGGCGGCGCAGCCGGTGGCGGACAGGGCGATGCGGTCGAACTTCATGGATCTCCTCGGACTCCCCGCCGAATCCTGCTCCGGCGTTCTCGCCACGCACCGTAGTTGATGAGGGAGCAAGACGGTGTGGGCCATTCGCACCACGAACGGTTACGAAAAGGTTACGCTGTTCGGCTCAATGGGGTGCCGTTCACTTCTTCCAGGTGATCGGGTCGTCTTGGTAACCGTCGCCGTCGACGAACGACACACCGCCGACCTCACTGCCGTCTTTGACGCCTTCGGTGTCGCAGGTTTCGTAGGTCGCGCCCGGCGTGCTGAAGTTCTCCGGCGCCGTCTCGCCTTTGCAGGCCGCGGTGCCACTGGCCATGATCACCTTGGTGCCCTTGCCGTTCGCGTCCACCGCGCGCACCGACACCGAAGTGTCGGCGAGGTCCGTGCCGCCGACGTTCTCGATCACCATCCGGACGTAGACCGGGAGCGTGCCCTCGCCCTTGTCCTTGAACTTGGCGAGATCCTCCTTCGGCCCGATGTCGACCGACTTGACGGTGATCGCGATCGTGCCGGACTTGCCCGCGTCGCTGAACGGGACGACGGCGCGTTCGCCGACTTTGAGCTCGCTGCCGGGCGCCATGGTGCCGTCGGCTCGGACGGTCTTCCCCGCCGCTTCCTCGCCGCAGGCGGAAAGCAGGAGTGCGGCGGCGCAGCAAACGGCGATCAGGGCGGACTTCATGGATCTCCTAGGACTTCCGCCGAACCGGTACCGGCGAGCTCGTCACGCACCGTAGCCGCAACCGGCGGTGGCGAGTGTGGCCCGTTCGCACCACAACCGATCACAAATCGCTTACGCCGATCAGTCCATCCTGGATGGCCCGCGCGACGAGCGCGGCCTTGGTGGGGGCCTCCCGGCCGATCTGGGCGTATTTGACCCGGATCCGCTCGAGATGCGAGTTGACCGTGTTCGGCGAGATCCCCAGCCGGTGCGCGACGAAGTCCTTCGACTCGGACTGGAACCACTCGATGAGCACTTCGGTCTCGCGCGCGGAGAGGGCGGGGCGCCGCTCGGAGCGGTCCCCGGCCAGCGCGCCCGCCAGCGACGGCGGCGTGTACGACCGGTCGGCCGCCGCCGCGCGCACGGCTTCGAGAAGGTGCTCGGCGCCCTCGGCCTTGGTGAGATAGCTGAGCGCGCCGAGTTCGAGGCACTGCAGGACGGTCTCGTCGTCGGCCCGCATCGAGTAGACGACGACGCGACGGCCCGCCTCGATGAGCCGGCGCAGATCGCCGATGGCCGGGGTGGTGCTGTTCAGGTGCAGGTCGAGGATGACGACGTCGGCCCGCGCGCCCTCACCGATCCAGGCCGCCCGCACGTCGTCGCCTTCGGCCACGACGGTGACCGGCGGGCTGCCCGACGACAGCCAGTACAAGACCCCGGCCCGCACGGCCGGATGATCGTCGACGACCACCGCGGTCAGTTCGGTCGCGAACGCCATTTCGCCTCCATCCATGATCGTTCTCCCAGTGCGTGCCATTCGACGTCGACGAGGCCCGATCCGTTCGCCGTCGCACCGGGTTCACCGTCGGTGATCGCCGCGACGCGGATTTCGTCATCGGTCCGCAGGACGCTGACCCTGGCCCGCGACCGGGCGGCGACCAGCGCGGTCATCAGCGGACCGGTCAGCTCGCGGCGGACGCCGGTCGGGATCGGCGCCGGTTCGCCGCTGACCGCCAGCGTCACCGTCAGTCCCCGCCGCTCGGCGAGATCGACGCAGGCCGAGACCTCGTGCAGCAGCGGATCAGGGACGTCGTCGTTCTCCGCGAACAGCCGCCGCAGCTGCGTGGCCGCGAGCGCGCAGCGCCGCCGGACCCCTTCGTCGCGCGGGTCCAAGGTGTGGTCGGCCAGCCCGGCGAGCAGCGGCAGGGTGGCGCCGAGCTGACCGGCGAACCGGTTCCGCTGGTCGGCTTCACGCTCCTCGGCGAGCGCCTTGCGGTGGGCCTGCCGGTCGCGTTCCGCGGAGGCTTCCGCGGCTTCGCCCACCCGCCGGTTGACGACCCTGATCAGCGCCAGCGTCGCGGCCTGGAAGGTGAGCACGCTGAGCCCGACGATCACCAGGGCGCCGATCTCGCCGCGTTCGGCGGGCGCCGAACCGATCTGCCGGGAGAAGGTGAGCGTCATCTGGAGGACGAGCGCGCCCATCGCGAGCGCGGGGCGGTCCAGCAGCAGCACCAGCAGATGCCAGCCCGCGAGGCCGGACGCCCAGTCGTCCCCGCCGAGCAGCCGATCCGGTGGCAGCGCCCGGACGGCGACCGTCGACGCGGCGAGGACCACCACCGCGCCCGCGAGCGCGACCGGCCAGGGGACCGGCTTCCAGCGCAGGACCCACCACGCCGCCACGACGAGCACCACGGCGAGCGCCGTGAACGCGAACCGGTCGGCGGTGTCGCCGAGCCGGGGCAGGCTCAGCCCGGCCTGGATCACCGCCGTCGCGAGCAGGACCGCGATCCGGCAGCCGCCGAGGACCCGGTCCTCGGTCTCACTCATGCGGCCACACCAGTTCCACCGTGGTGCCCGCGCCGGGCGCGGAGGTCACCTCGGCCCGGCCGCCCGCCGCGGCCATGCGTTCGACGAGCGAACCGCGCACACCTCGCCGCTGCGCCGGGGTCCGCGCCGGATCGAAACCGCGGCCCTCGTCCCGGACGGTCACCCGGACTCCGTCTTCCACCGTCAGCCTGGCCTCGCCGACACCCGCGTGCCGATCGACGTTCACCAGTGCCTCACGCACGGCCCGCACCAGCGCGAGCGCCGCCGACGCCGGGATCGGCGGGACCGGTGACCAGTGCGTCTCGACCTTCACCGGGCTCTGCGCGAGCACGCCGCGCAACGAGGTCTCCAGATCGACCACACTGCCGGGGCCGGATTCGCCGGTGAGGATCGCGAGATCGCGGCGGGCGTAGCCGGCGACCTCGGCCGGATCCGTCGTTTCCCCGCGCTGGGCCACCGTCAGGAAGGTGGCCGCCGCCGTGTCGTGCAGGACGGCCAGATACTCCCGTTCCCGCAGTCGTCGTTCCACCGCAAGGGATTCCTCACGCGTCAGCCGGGCACGGCGCTCACGGAGATGATCGATCCGGCGCGTCGTCCGCGACAGCAGGAGGAAGGCGCCCCTGGCGAGAGTGGCCTCGAGCAGTACACGCAGTACCACCGAGAGACCGCCCTCGAAATCGAGCGGCCCCACCTCGATCGCCAGCAGGCAGGCGAGGGCGGGCACGGTGATCTTCGGCGGCCATTCCCACTGGAGGGTGATCGCGGTGATGGTGAGGACGTTGAGGGCCCATTGGTTCAGCTCGCCCGCTTCGGGCGCTGTCAGGAATTGGGTGCCGCAGATCGCCGCGGCGCGCACCAAGGCCAGCGCGAACGCCACCGGCCTGCCCCGGCCCGTCTTTCCCACCAGGTACTCGGCGACGGCGGTGACCAGCGCCAGCGCGAGCAGACCGAAGGCGAGCGGGAGCGCGCCCGCCGGCGTGGCGAGCACCCCGAAAACGCTGATCACCAGCAATCCGGCGCCTCTTGCCGGACCGGCGAACCGGCCGACCACCCGCAGGAACTCCGCTTCGACGGAGGTCTCACGATCGGACGGCACGGCAGCAGTCAAGCAGACGCCTCGAGCGTCCGCAGGTCCAGTACCCGCCAGGTGAGAGCGTCGTTCCCGCCCGCCGACCACCACACGAACGGCCCGCGCGCCAGCACGGTGCCGAACTCCGCGGCCAGGTCGGCCAGCCGCGCGGTGGCCGTGTCGTAGAGGGCGAGTACGCCGCGGTCGTCATCGACCACGACCGCGTACCGGTCGAGCACGACGACGTCGCCGAACGCGGGCCGGATCCCCTTCCCGCCGACACGTCTTCGCTCGGCGCCGCCGGGTCGCATGAGTTCGAGCCGTGCGGTCCCGCTCTGGCGCAATACCTGGACCCGGCACCACGACGGCGTGCAGTCGACCAGTTCGACGCTCTGCCCGTCGACCTTCGTCCTGCGGCCGTCGCGGAGGTCCACGAGTTCCGACGGTCCCGCCTGTTCGACAGCAGCCGCCGTCGCGAAGGGCCACGCGGTGAGCGCGTAGTCGCCGGGCAGTGGGGTGCGGCTCACCGGGCCGCCGGCCAACGCCACGGTCCGCACCTCGGTGGCGTCGCCCAGCACGGCCATCCAGCTGACCTGGCCGTCGTGCACGACGAGGTCGTACTGGGAGTCCAGGAGTACGACCCGCCCGGTGTCGGCGGTGACGGGGACCGGGTCCTCACCGTGTGGCCCGGCCCGCCACAGCGTCCCCGTCCCGGTGATGTCGGACAGTTCCAGCCACACCAGCGCGTCCGGGGAAGTGGCGAGGACGAACCGGGGCGAGCCGGACGGCGGGACCTCACGAAGTACGCGATCTCCCACCACGAGCCGGACGACGTCGTCCGCTTGCCGTACCCCCGCCGAGGTCCCGGAATCGAGGAACGCCAAGGGTGTGTAGGGCGCCCCGGTGACGGCGTTCGCGGCGATCCTCGCGTCCGGCCAGACGTCGGTGAGCGAAGGGACGGCGGGCGCCTTGGCCTCGGGGGCGGGCGCGGGCAGAACCATCACGACGACGGCCGCCAGCGCGGCCAAGGCCAGCCCCGTGCGGGTGCAGTCGCGCGGGATCACCGCACCACCGCGGGGGAGGAGGCGTCCGCGCGGACGAGCGCCGGCGCGCCGGTCCCGTCGGCGGGCACCGCGTAGACCGCCTTGTCCCGGCCGTAGGCGACGGTCCTGTCGTTCAGCCACTGCGGCTGGTCGTCCAGATGCGCGGGGTCGGCGAGCGGGACGTCGCGGCCGTCGGCGAGCGAAAGCACGTGCAGCCGCCACCGGTCGCCCGTACGGAACTTGTAGGCGACGCGGGTGCCGTCCGGCGAGAGCGACGGACATTCGGCGTTGCGCCGCACCGCGGTCAGCGTACGACCGCGGAGATCACCCCGCACGAGCCAAGTGCCGCCCGCCGATCTGGCGGTGGCGTAGAACGTCAGATCGTCCCGGGCGAAGGTCACTCCCCAGTAGTTCAGATCCTCGGCCGGGTACGGCTTTCCGTCCACGGTGAGCGCGAAGTCCTCCAGGGAGCCGTAATGGTTTCCGGTGTCCAGGTCGAAGATCCCGGCGGTGGTCGAGAACGTGCCGACCCCGCCCAGGTAAGAGTCACCGGAGCGGAACACCGTCCACCCGACCAGTCGTCCGGACGGGGAGACGCGGACCCGGGACGGCAGCCCCCATTCGGAGATCGATCGCGGTGCGGCTCCCGGTCTCGTGACGACCAGTTCGGCCTGGTCGGGCACCGCCGTCGCGCGCAGGCACGCCAGCGTCCCCGCGGCGACGTCCACGCGCTGACAGGCCGGGCCGACACGGTCGTCCTGCCGGACCCGGCCCGAGTCGTCCACGTACAGCAGGCCACCGTGCGCGAGGTCCAGCCGCTGTTCCGCCACCGCGTCCCCGGTGCGCAGCCCGACGAAGACCGCCCCGGCCGCGACCGTGACCACCACGGCCGCGACGCCCACCCACATCCGCTTCATTTCACCCTCGTTCCGGCCAGTACCGACACCAGCAGCACCACGGCGAACACCGCGAACGCGGGCCGCAACGCCACCCCCGCGGCGAGCGCGCCGAACACCACCGCGCCCGTCGCCCTGGCCAGCGCCTGTCCTGTTTGGACGATCGCGAGACCGGTGGCCCGCAACGACTCCGGTACCAGCGGCGACGCGTGCGCCATCAGGACGCCGTCCGTGCACGCGTAGAACACCCCGTGCGCCGCCAGGACGACCGCCGCCACGGGCCAGCCGCTCGCCGAAGCGGCGAGGACGACGTACGCGGCGAGCAGCACGACGTGACCGCCGAGGAACACCCTCCAGCGTCCGACGCGGTCGGCGAGCCGCCCGATCGGTGAGGCCAAGGCCATGAAGGTCAACGCCGTCGCCAAGGGCAGCAAGGGAAGCGCTCCCGGCGGCAAGCCGGCGGACTGCTGCACACCGACGAACAAGAACATGTCGCCGACCGTGCACACCCCGAGAAGCGCCGCGGCAAGACAGGTGCGGCGAAGCGCGGGTTGCCGCAGCAGGGCGAAACCCGCCCGCAGCCGTACCCGTGACCGCTCGACCGTCCCGGCGGGAGCACGGACGAACACGGCCAGCACGATCACCGCGATCACGGCGAGGCAGAAGCTCACCCCGAACACCGCCGGATAGTCGCCGACGAGAAGGGTCAGCAGGCCGAACGCGGCGATCGGCCCGAGCAGCGCGCCCGCCGTGTCCATCGCGCGATGGACACCGAACGCGCGGCCGAGACCGTCGGCGGGGGTGGCGAGGGTGATCATCGCGTCCCGCGGCGCGGTGCGGATTCCCTTGCCCGCGCGATCGGCGCCGATCACCAGGCCGATAGCGCCGAGTGAGGATCCCGCCGCGGGGAAGGCGAGTTTGGTGGCGGCCGAGAGTCCGTAGCCCACCAGCGCGACGGCTTTCGGGCGGCCGAGGCGGTCGGAGAAGTAGCCGCCCGCCAGCCGCAACAGCGCGGTCGCGCCCGTGTAGAGCCCGTCGATCGCGCCCAGTTGGAGGTAGCCGACGCCGAGGCCGTAGACGAGGTACAGCGGGAGCACGGCGGTGACCATTTCGGCGGACATGTCCGTGATCAGGCTGACCACGCCGAGGCCGATCACGGTGGCGGGCACCGATCCCGCCCGGCTCGCGGGCCGGGCGGGATCGGTGGAACGGAGGGTGGACAGGTACATGGCTACGCGCTGACGCGGATGTCGTCGACCGCGGACTCCCACAGCGACGCGGTGCTCGCGTCGGTGGCTTCGACCAGCAGCCGCACACTCCGCCCGGCGAACGACGACAGGTCCGCGGTCGCGGTCTGCCAGGCGCCCGCGACCTCGGTCGCGGAGCCGGTCTTCTCGAACACCGTCGTCGGCGTGGTGCCGTCGAGCACGCGGATCCGCAGGTGGTCGGCGGAAGTCGCGTTGTCGCCGTGCGCGAAGGTGTAGGAGAAGGTCAGCTTGCCGCCCGATGGCACGGTGAACGACGGCGAAGCCATCGACGACCCACCGCCATCGAGGTCGTTGACGCCGTACTCCGATCCGGCCAGCCGCCCGGTGACCAGGCAGTTCGCGCCGCTGGTCGTGTCGCCGCGCTGCTTGATCTGGTTGCTGTAGGTCGAGGTGGTCTGCTCGGGATCGCCGCGTTCCCATTTGCCCGAGGTGGCGGTGTCCGCCCCGGCCGCGTTGAGCCGCCAGCCCTTGTCGGTCTCGAAGTCGTCGGCGAACGCTTCACCGCCCGCCGGACCCACGCTCACCGTGACCTTCGCCGTCTGGCTCGTCGAGCCCGACGAGCCGGTGACCGTGGCCGTCGCCGAACCGGACGCCGCTTCCGAGGCGGTCAAGGTCAGCGTCGCCGACGCGGTGCCGTTGGCGGGTGGGGTGACCGGCGACGGCGAGATCGTGCCGGACACTCCCGAAGGCAGGCCCGACACCGAAAGCGTGGTCGCCGAACTGAAGCCACCGGTGCTGCCGACGTTCACCGTCACCGAGGCCGTCTCGCCCGGTTTCACCGACACCGACGACGGCGTGGTGCCGACGGAGAAGGCGGGGGAGGAGACGCCTTTCTTGCATTTGCCGGTCGCGGTGTCGGTGAAGGTGCGGCCCGACACCGGCACGAAGTCGCTGCGGTAGTCCGTCGCGCTCAGCGTCAGCTTCCCGACGCCGAAGGTGTTGGTGTTGCCCGCTTCCTGCACCGCGGCCGAAGACTGGTCGAAGTTGTAGTAACCCCGGCCGCCGGTACCGATCAGCAACTCGCGGACGCCGTTCACGTCGTCGCGTGTGCCGTCCGGCCGCGACGGCGCGTACCGCTGGTAGTTGTGGTCGTGGCCGACGACGATCAAGTCCGCCTTCGCGTTGTAGAGCGCTTGGAAGAACGGCGTCACCGACGAGTCGTCGCCGTGCGTGCCCCGGCTGAACCGCGGGTGGTGGAAGAACGCGGCCGTACAAGGTTTGGTGCTCGCCGCCAGGTCGTTCTTCAGCCAGGTCTCCTGCGTCGAACCGGTGCCGCGGGTGATGTTGGAGTTGAGCGCGACGAAATGCCAGTCGCCGACGTCGAAGCTGTAGTAGCCCTTGCCGCGTTCACCGGCCCGCGTGCCGAAGTAGTCGAAGTACCCCGAAGCGCCGGACGTGTTGTACTCGTGGTTGCCCGGCGTCGGATAGGTGATGGACTTGAACTGCCCGTAATAGGGGTCGTAATTGTTCTTGTACTCGGACAGCGTGCCCGAGCTGTAAGCGTTGTCCCCGGCCAGGATCAGCGCCTGCGGGTTCATGTTCTTGATCAGCGGCGCGGTCTGGTTGCACGAAGACCCGCAGACGTCGCCGACGGCGGCGACGGTCGTGGTCGCCGCGGCGAGCGGCCGGTCACCCGCCTGATAGGCGTCGATGGCGAAGCGGCTGGCGGGGTCGGCCAGCGCCGCCGACACCCGTACGCAATCGCCCTCGAACGCGCGCGTGTGGAAGGCCTTGCCAGGCCAGTGCTGAGCGGTGAGCGTGAACGAGCCGGCGGTGCTTCCGGTCAGCGTCACGGAGTCGTTGCCGCGCAACGAAAGTTCCGTGAACCGGACGCGGAGCCAGTGCGCTCCGGGCGCGCAGACGGACCGGTCGGCCATCATGGCCGCTCCGCCACCGGACACCGAGGCGGGGCCGTCGGTGACACCCGCCTCGGCGAGTTGCGGAACCTGATCGGCCACGTCGGGCACGGCGGGTGGCGCGGCTCCGCCCGCTTGCGGTTGCGCGGCGACCAGGAACGCCCCGACGGCCAGCGTCGAGGTCGCGACGGCGAGTGTCCGGCGGCGCCATCGGCTTGTGGTTGAGCGCATGGGAAATCCTCTTCGGTCAGCGACGGGAGGAAGTGGGATTCCGGAATTCCGGGGGGATTCTTCCGGCGATTCCGACCCTAATCACGGCCGGAGGAGCGTCAACGGAAAGTCGCCGAGGGGCTGGATAACTCTGAACGGAGCCCGGTTCACCCGACGAAAGTCGGGCGTTCCGGACGGTACGCTGCGCCTTCATGACGAGTCTCGCTCCGGCGGAATTCGGTGCCGCCCTGCGCGCCGCGATCGAACGCAGCGGGCTGAGTCTCAGCGAGATCAGCCGCCGCTTGCGTGACCACGAGACGCCGGTCAGCATCAGCGCGCTGAGCTATTGGCAGAATGGTGAGAACCGGCCGGAACGGGCCAGTTCGCTCGCCGCCGTGACCGCGCTGGAAAGCATTCTCGGCCAGCGGCCGGAGACGCTCACCGGTCTGCTCGGCCCGCGGCGGCCGCGTGGCCGCTGGACCATCCGGGCCGACACCGCCCTGCCCTACGACCAGGTGTGGCGGCGGCCGGAGGAGGTGGCGCGCGCACTGGCCAAAATGGACGTGACGCCGGACGAACTCGACGCCCCGAACCGGCTTTCGCAATACCTTTCCTACCGGGTGGACGGTGACGGGCACCAGGAATCGGTCCGGGTCCGGCGGCTGATCCGCGCCGATCACGACGGCACGTCGAGGTTCGTCTTCGTGAGCCGGTGTTCCAGTATCACGCAGCCGCCTGCCGTGCTGTTCGCCGAAGGCTGCCGTCCGGCGCGGTTCCGCGCGGACGTCCCGTCGTCCACCTGCGTCTTCGAATTCGCTCTCGACCGCACCCTGGCCGCCGGCGAACTCGCCGTTGTCGAGTTCGGGGTGCGCTTTCCGCCGGGGCAAGCCAGAAAGCACGTCCAGATCGCGCTCTACCGCCCGGCCCGCGACGTCGCGGTGCAGATCGCCTTCGACCCGAAGCGGCTGCCGCGGCGGTGCGCCGGTTTCTTCCGGCCGCGCGGTTCGATGCCACCCGAGGAACGCTGCGAAGCGACGTTCGACCGGGACACCAGCACGTTCCAGTTCATCACGCTGGACCCGCAGCCCGGCCAGTACGGGATCCAGTGGAGCTGGACGTAGCTATTCGTAAGGCCGTTCGGGCGCGGCCACCGGCGTGACGGTTTCGACCTTGAGGAACGGGATGCGCTCGCCGTTGACGGCGTCCACCACCGACCCCGGCCGGAACGTGCCGGTGATCTCGACCCAGGTGTCGGGTTCGTGCGGGACACTCCCGTCCAGCACGACCTTCACCGGGCGCCCGTCCGCGGCGCAGCAGGTCAGGATCATCCGGACGAGCAGTGATCCGCCGTCCGGGCCGGCGGCGGTGAAGCCGGTCAGCACGACCCGTCGAGAACCGAGGGAACGGCCCTCGTCGAACACCGCTCGCGAGGCGTAGTCGAGGACGGTCACCTTCACCGGGTCGCCGTCGGGCAGCGGCGGGTACTCGTCCGAGCGGGCCAGTGCCGTACCCGCGTTGCCCGCCGCGTAACTGCCGAGCGGCTGCGGGGAGATCAGCAGCAACGCGAGGACCGGAAGCGGCAGCAGCCAGGCCACCTTCGGATGACGATGGCGGTTCGCCGCCGCCAGGATCAGGACCAGGACGCCCGAGGCGAGCAGGAACGGCCAGAGCCCTTCCTTCACATAGCGCAGGTACTGGCCGGTCAGGCAGACCTTGACCACGGCCGCGCCCAGCAGGAGCAGCACGACGGTCGCCGCGGTCCGGTTCACCAGAGCACCGCCCCGGTCACGGTCGCGCAGGCGAGGGCGACCACGAACGTGGCGGGCGCGAACCGGACGGCGAACCGCCTGCCGAAGGTTCCGGCCTGCATGGCGAACAGCTTCAGGTCGACCATCGGCCCGACCACCAGGAACGCCAACCGGGCGGTGAGGGAGAACTGGGTCAGCGAGGCGGCGACGAAGGCGTCCGCCTCGCTGCAGATCGACAGCAGGACCGCCAGCAGGGCCAGCGCGAGGACACTGAGCACCGGGTTGCCCGCGACGGCCTGGAGCCAGCGGCCGGGGACCAGGACGTTGAGCGTCGCGGCGGCCATGGCGCCGACGACCAGGAATCCGCCCGCGTGCACCAGGTCGTGGCCCGCCGCCCCGGCGAACGCCCGCCAGCGCGTGTCACCGTGGGCGTGTTCGGGCAGCTTGATCCACTCCGTCCGGCCGAGGCCGAGCCACAGCCAGCCCATCACGACCGACGCGGCGAGGCCGGCCGCCGCCCTGGCGAAGACCATCGACGGCTGATCGGGGAAAGCGATCGCCGTGGCGGCCAGTACGACCGGATTGAGGGCGGGGGCCGCGAGCAGGAACGCCAGCGCGGCGGCGGGGGTGACCCCTTTGCGCACCAAAGCGCCGGCGACCGGGACCGAACCGCATTCGCATCCCGGCAGCACCATTCCGCTCGCCGCGGCCGCCGGAACCGCGAGAGCGGGACGTTTCGGGAGGACTTTCGCGAAGAATTCGCGCGGGACGAAGACCGCGATCGCCGCGGAAAGGGTCACGCCGAAAGCGAGGAACGGAACTGCCTGGAGCACGATCGAAACGAAGACCGTCGTCCAGGTCTGCACGATCGGTGTCCCGAGGACATCGTCGAGCGGGCCCCGGACGAGCAGAACGACAACGAGCAGGCCCGCGAGCACTTCCACCGAGCCGACGCGCCCGTCCACTTCGGTCTTCACCGTCCAGACTCTAGGGTTTCCGTCTTCCACCAGGAATTTCTTCGTCTGGATAACACTGGACGGCCACGAATGGGGTGGGTTACCTTCCTCGCCCGGTCGGGGGTATTTCCGGTTTCGAGTTGTGTTCACCCGGTCGGAGGGCACAAGAATCGCCCCATGCGTGCAAGGCGGTTCGCCTCCCTTTCTGCCGGTGCCGCCGCTGCGGTGTGCGTGGCGGCCCTCGTGGTCACCGACGGCGCGGTCGCCGCCCCCTTACCGGGCGGCCTGGGACCGTGCGTCGGATCCGCCTGTCCGGACAAATACCCGCCGGTGAACAACAAGGACTACGCGGGCCGGGACAACGGCATCAACGTCTATGTCGGCGGCGAATTCCAGGTGCGCGAAGCGGCGGCGGAAGCCGAAGGGCGAGTCGTCGTCCTCGGTGATTTCGACATGGCGAAACGCGCGGGCGCGTCCTCCATCTACAACGTCGGCGTCGCCGGTGTCGGATCACGCGTCCCGCCGCCGGACGGCGCGGACTTCCTGAGCACGGGCGGGAACGTCAGCATCGCGACCGGCCAGCGGCTGCTCGCCGAGGACGGTGTCGTCCGGCACGCGGGAACCGTCACCGGGACGGTGATCGGCAAACTCGAAAAGGACCCCGACGCGGTGAAACCCTATGTGGGCCTGCGCGAGGATCTTCGGGTGGCCAGCAAGTGCTACGCGCGGGAAGGCACCACGCCGCGCCCGGCCACGGGCACGGCGGTCAACCAGGGATACCGCACCCTGTTCACCGGGGACGGCAAGTCCGCGCTGCAGGTGTTCACCGTGGACTTCGACCTGACCGGCGCCACCGGCGGCATGCAGGGGATCGAGTTCGAAGGTATCCCGGCGGGGGCCACGATCCTGGTCAACATGGTGGGAGCCGCCAGGACGATCAACACCTACACCGGAGACCTGAACGACCAGGACCCGCTGAACAAACTGCGGGAACGGCTCCTGTGGAACTTCCCGGACGCCACCCGGGTGAAGATCGCCGGCGGCGCCCAGTTCCAGGGGAGCGTGCTGATCGGTGAGCCGGGGAGCACCGCGACCATCACCGCGTCCGGGATGAACGGCCGGTTCTTCACCACGGGCTCACTCGTGCATACCTCCGAAGCCACCGGCGGGGGCGGGCAGGAGTTCCACGCCTACCCGTTCGACGGTGACCTGCCCGAATGCGTCAGCACGCCGACCACGACGCCGAGCAGCTCCACGTCTTCTTCTTCGTCTTCTTCTTCGAGTTCCACCACGACGAGCAGCAGTTCCACGACGACCAGCAGTTCGGCCACGTCGACCACGCCGACTTCCACCTCGACCACGCCGACTTCGACCTCGTCGAGCCAGACGAGCACCACCTCCACGTCCAGCAGCAGTTCCTCCAGCAGCGCCACGTCTTCGAGTCCGACGAGCAGCAGCACCGCTACGTCTTCGAGCTCGAGTAGCACGTCACCGACGACCAGCAGCTCGTCGAGCACGACACCGGGCCCCGGGGTGACCGTCAGCACCACGCCGGGGCAGCCGGGAGCGACCACCCCGGGCGGCGGGCCGACCGACAGCGGACCGCTGGCCTCGACCGGCAGCGAGGTCCGGGGATTGCTGGTCTCCGGCCTGTTCCTGCTGCTTCTCGGTGGCGCGCTGGTGGTGCTCACGATCCGGTCGAGGCGCCGCGAGTCCTAGCTTCGCTTGGGGCCGAAGGGTTTCGAGCCGCGACTGTCCACACAGGACAGACGCTCGCGGGCGGCAGAATGCCCGAGTGATTGAGAGGGGTTAAGGAAAAGGGGCCCTTCACGGACCGACCACCTGACACGACACTTCTGGCTCAGGACACCTGGGCCAGTGCGGTGTCGATGACGTCGCGGCGGTCCGCCAGCAGGGCCTCCGCGGCGGTCCGGCCCGTCGCCGCCAGGTAAGCGTCGACGAGCCGGTTCCCGACCGCGTACCCCGCGCCGGCCGGCAGGCCGACGGGAGTACCGCCGTAGCGGGCGGCGGTCTCGTCGCCGTGCACCCAGGCCGCGAAGTTCTGCATGCCGGTGATCTCCAGCCCGGAGACGACCTTCGCGAACACGGCGTCGTCGTGCAGATGCGGCACACCGATGCGGGCGTAGCCGAGTTCGTCGCCGTACAACTGGCGGGCGAAGGCGTCCGCCAGCCCTTCGGACACGATCTGCTCGCCGACGGTGACCGTCGCCGGATCCCAGATCACCCCGCCGGGGCTGTAGCGAAGGTTGTGGTTCAGCTCGTGGACCGCCGTGGCCTCCAGCCGCGCCAAGTTCTCCGGATACGGCCAGAAGTTGAGGTGGATGTAGCCGGACACGCTGCCGTTCGCCGTCATCCCGAGGTTCGGGCCCATGTAGTGCGCGTCGCCGGGATCGCCCAGCACGGTGAGCACGGTGATGTCCGGGACCGCCAGCCCGGGCGTCGCCGCGAGCTGTGCGGTGAGGGCGTCGTCGAGCGCCCGCTGGATCCGGTTCCAGGCGTCCGCTTCGTGGAGGGCTTCGAGTGCCACGAGGCAGCGTTCCTCGTCGCGGTCGAGCGGGAACCCGGAACTCATCGCGTGCATCGCGACGACGTCCACGTCGCCGGGGAAGTAGCGGTACATCCCGGCGGCCGGTTCGATCATCGCCTTGAGCAGCGCGGCGCGGTCCGCTCGCGGCGCGCGCAGGATCTTCCGCATCGTGGGGTAGGTGTCGAGAACCTTGATCGTCATGGGAGCGACGGTAAAGGCTCCAGCGGGTGGAGACTCAAGTCTCGTGGGCGATGGCGTGCTCCCAATGTGGCATTGGGGACGGTGAGTGTCCCCAATGCCACATTGGGAGCGCCGCGACACAAGCTCAGCTGTCGCTTACTGCCCCAGGGCGAGGCCGACGGCGATGGCCTTGACCCCGGTCAGACCGGGGACCTGCACCGGAACCGTGGTGTAGTACGGGTAGTTCATGACGGCGTGGCCCAGCCCGAGGTCCTGGTTGCTGCCCCAGCCCAGGACGGTGCCGTCCGCGCGTACGGCATAACCGGCTCCGATGGCCTTCGCGTCGGTCACATCGCGGACCTGGACCGGGGTCGACGACCTGCAGTCCGTGCAGTCCGAGCCGTTGCCGAGCCCGCCGCTGCCGTTGTCGCCCCAGGCGAACACGGTGCCATCGGACTTCAGGGCGAAGGCGCGTGCCCAGTTACCGGTCACGGCGGTGACCCCGCTCAATCCGGTCACCGGCACCGGGACCCGCGAAACACAGGTCGAGGTGCACGCGACACCGTTGCCCAGCTGGCTCCTGGAGTTGTCGCCCCAGGCCGCGACCGTGCCGTCCGTTTTGACGGCGTAACCGCTGTAGCCGTCTCCGGCACCGATCGACTTGATGCCGCTGAGCCCGGAGACGCGCACGGGGGTGGCCGAACTCGCGGCGGTGGAGCCGTTCCCGAGTTCGCCGCGGGTGTTGCCGCCCCACGACCACACGGTGCCGTCGGATTTCAGCGCGTACCCGGTCTCCCTGGCCGCCGCGACGGCGATGACCCCGGTCAGCCCGGCGACCTGGACCGGCACGCTGACGTTCTGGCCCCACTGCCACACGGTGCCGTCGGTCTTCAGGGCGTAGCCCTTCGTGTCGCCACTCGCGATGGCCTTGACGGACGTCAGCCCCACGACGGGAACCGGCGACTGCGAAGTGGTGGCGGCGCCGCCCCACCAGCCGTTGCCGAGCCGTCCGGCCGAGGCGGCGCCCCAGGCCCGGACGGTGCCGTCGGCACGCAGCGCGTAACCACTGTCGGACCATCCGGCGAGCGCGACGACATCACTCAAGCCACTGAACGGCTTCATCGTCATCGGAGTCCCGGCGCCCTGCTCCCAGGAGTAGGAACCCCAGGTGGTCACGCAGTTCACCACGCAGTCGGCGGGCGGCAGCGTGAAGTAGCCGGACAGGTCGGCGGTCACGTCGATCGAGCCGGCGCGGTTGTGGACGTAGGTCGTGCGCATCAGGTCGGCGGCCGTGCCCGGTGACGGGAAGATCGCCCCGGCCAGCGGGGCGACAGCAACCGAGATGGTCTGTCCGGGAGCCACGTGCACACTGGCGGGCGGCTCACTGCTCGACCGGTTCTCCCAGGCGGTGATGGCGGTGTTCTCGGTCGCCGAGTACCCGGTCAGGTTCAACGCCAAGGCGAGCGCGTGCGAAGGGATCGACGACTGGAGCCGGTAGGAAAGGTCGCTCTTCGGGCCGATCCTCTTGGGCTGACCGTCGAAGACGCCGAGACCGCTACGGCTGTCGAGAACCCGTTCCGGCGCCACCGGGGTGAAGAGCGCGCCGTAGTCACTGGCGTAGAAGCCGACCACGTTGGCTTCGACCTGCACCGTGCCCGCCAGGTTGTACAGGTCGATCGAGCGGTTGGCGCCGATCTTGACCGTGATCAGGTTCGAGCCCGTGCCGCCCGGATAGGCGGCGACGCTGGACATGGTCGGTCGCGGGGTCGCGGCGGGGGAGGCGGTGAGATACGTGGCCACGGTGGGCTGGCTCAGCGTCACACTGAAGGTGACCGCGGTGGCCGTCGCGGGCACCTGATCGGTCAAGCTCAGCCGGGTCGTGGCGTTGGCCCCGATCGAGGAGACCGGTAGCCGCGACGCGCTCACCGGCGTGTACCGCGATCCCGGGGCGGTCGTGTAGTAGCCCATGATGCTCGCGATGAGGTGGGTCGACCCGGACTCGTGGTAGAAGTCCAGCTTCCGGTCGGCGCCCACCTGCACGGTGACCTGATTGGACCGTCGCTTGCCGTTCTGCACGAGCAGGTTCGGCAAACCCGGCCGCGCGGTGCCGTGCGGGAAGACGGTCACCGCGGTGTCCGCGGTCGGGCCTTCCGCCCAGAGGTTCAGCACGACCGCCGTGGTGCCTTCGGGCGCGAGGCCCGCGGCGCTGCCGGTGACCGTGGTGCGCGCGCCGACCGGCCCGACCGGGATCCCGACGCCGCGGACGGTGTCCAGGAACCGGGTCGGCTGGACGGCGGTGAAACTCGACGCGGGTGAAGTGAGGGCCGTCGCGGGTGCCGCCTCGGCGGCGAAGCCCGTCACGACCGGCGAAAACGTGAGGATCCCTGCGGCCAGAGCCGCCACCCGGGATCTGAAAGTCGACAGTGGACGCGAAGTACCCAGTGTTGGACTCATGTACCCCCCAGTGAAGGCCCGGATCGGGCTTCCGGAATTTACCTTTCTCCCGGCCCGTCCCGGTATCGGCCGTTCAGGCTAGTGCGGCGACCCTGAGGCCGGACCAGGGAAAAGCCCGGATGCCCTTGCCGCCGCCCCCTTCTACCGTCGTGATCATGATCCGACGCCTCCTGCTGACGGTGCTCGCCGGTGCGGCGGTCCTGCTCGTGCCCTGGACCGTCTACCTCGCGCACACGCTGCCCGACCGGTACGACACCGGCCAGTGGCGCGCGGCCTGGGTCGGATTCGACGTCGCGCTCCTGCTCTGCTTCGCGGCCGGAGCGTGGCTCGGGCTGCGCCGCCGCCGGGCGGCCGTGCCGCTACTGTCCGCCACGGCCGCGCTGTTGTGCTGCGACGCCTGGTTCGACGTCATGCTCGGCTGGACGTCGCCCGAACGCTGGACCAGCGTCGCGCTGGCCGTCCTCGTCGAGATCCCGGTCGCCGTGTTGCTGGCCCTCGCCGCGCGGCGCCTGTTGAGCACCGCGCTGCTGCGGCGATCGGTCACGTTGCGGGACATCGAGATGCGGGAGGATCCGCGATACCAGTGGGTGACGCGCGAGCTTCCCGGCGACACGGAGGCGGTCGCGCGCCGGACAGGATTGGAGCGTGCCGAAGTCATTAAATGCCTGAATACTTTGCGGGACAACGGTTTCATCCGCTGTGACCGGAAAGGTGACTGGATCGCGATCCCGCAGGACCTGCGTGAGCCGAGGCCTGAGGACTACGACGGCGAGGAACGGGAGAGGGTCACCGCGTTCCTCGACGCGAAGTACGCGAACGAGGTCGCCCTGCTGTCCTGGGCCGCGGAGCACCGCGACGAGTTCGGCCCGTGGTCGACGGCTCAACGGACCTCGGCGCGGCTGACCGAGGAAGAGTTCCGTGAGCTGGACGCGGAGTACCGCGAACTCATCGCGCGGTACTGCCGGCGCCGACGTCGTCCGGTGGAGGGCGAGAAGGAACTCTCCGTGCGCTTCTACGCGTTCCCGCCTCCGAAAACCTTCCCGTCCTAAGGATCGACCCTCTACGCGAGTGTCCACAAAGGAATCGGAAGCCGGGCATGCGCCCAATGTGGCATTGGGGACGGTCAGTGTCCCCAATGCCACATTGGGCGCATCAGGCATAGGGATGTCGCGACGCCAGGAAGGTCTCCAGCGTGGTCAACCGGTGTTCCCGCACGGCCAGTTCGATCTCCCCGGCCGGCGCGTTCCGATCGAACAGGTCGAGGATGTTCTGGTGCTCCTGCACGGATTCGTGCGCGCGGCCGGGGACGAAGCTGAACGTCGACGTGCGCAGCCCGGCGAGCCGGTTCCAGCCGCGGTTGACCAGATCGAGCACCTGGGGATTGGGGCAGGTGCCGAACAGGACGCGGTGGAAGTCGCGGTTCAGCGCGGTGAACCGCGACGGTTCGAAGTTGTCCAGGCAGGCGGTCAGTTCCGCGTTGAGTCCCTTGGCCTCGTCGAGTGCCTTGCCGGGCAGCGTCGGCGCCGCCAGCGCGGCGGCGTACCCCTCGACCAGCGCGAGGGTCTGCATGGTGTGCTGGTAGTCGCGTTCGTCGGCCATCGCGACCTGCGCGCCGACGTTGTGCTCGTAGGTCACCAGCCCCTCGGCTTCCAGCCGCCGGACGGCCTCGCGCACGGGTACGGTGCTGACCCCGAGTTCCTGCGCGATCTGCCCGAACACGAGGCGGTAGCCGGGGGAGAAGGTGCCGTCGTCGATCCTCGCCTTGATCCAGTGGTAGGCGATCTGCGACTTGCTCATCGCGGTCGAGTTCACCGCGTCGCCGGCGGTCACGAGTAGTGCAGCCAGACTGACTTGATCTCGGTGTAGGCGTCGATCGCCCACGGCCCCATCTCGCGGCCCCAGCCCGACGCCTTGTAGCCGCCCCACGGCGCGGCCATATCCGGGATCGGCGGCATGTTGACGAACACCGCGCCCGCCCGGATGCCGTTGGCGAACCGCTGCGCGACGCCGAGGTCGCGGGTCCACACGGTGGCCGCGAGCCCGTACTCGGTGTCGTTCGCCCGCGCGAGCAGTTCGTCCTGATCGTCGTAGGCGGTGACGGCGAGGACCGGCCCGAAGATCTCTTCGCGCATGATCGTCATGTCGTCGGCCACCCCGGCGAACAGTGTCGGCGAGTAGAAGTAGCCTTCGCGATCGATGCGCCGGCCGCCGGTGACCAGATCGGCGCCCTGCTCACGACCGGTCGAGACCATGAAGTCCACGTGCTCGCGGTGCTTCGCGGACACGAGTGGCCCGAGCTGGGTGGACTCGTCCAGGCCCGGCCCGAGCTTGAGGCCCTCCAGCCCGGCGGCGAGTTTGGAGACGAACTCCTGCTCGCGTTTGCGGTCCACGAAGAACCGGGTGTACGCGGCACAGACCTGTCCGCTGTTCAGCGTCGCTCCCGCGAGGTTGCCGGCGACGGCGGCGTCGATGTCGGCGTCGCCGGCGATGATGCTGGGTGCCTTGCCGCCGAGTTCGAGGGTGAGGCGTTTGAGGTTCGACTCCGCGCTGGCGGCCGTGATCAGCTTCCCGACGGCGGTCGACCCGGTGTAGGACAGGTGGTCGACGTCGTCGTGCTTGCTCAGGAGCGCGCCCACCGCGCCGTCACCGGTGACCAGGTTGACCACCCCCGGCGGGAACCCGGCCTCGTGCACGAGTTCCACCAGCCGGATGCTGGTCAGCGGCGTGACCTCGCTGGGCTTGATCACCACGGTGTTGCCGGTGGCCAACGCGGGCGCGAGCTTCCACACCAGGATCATCAGCGGGAAGTTCCACGGCGTGATCAGCGCGTTCACCCCGACCGGCTCGCGGCGGGTGTAGTGCAGCGTGTCCGGGAAGGACACCGGGTTGGTGGTGCCCTGGATCTTGGTCACCCAGCCCGCGAAGTACCGCAGATGCTCGGCCGCACCGGTGACGCTGACCTGGCGGGAGATGCCGATCGGCTGGCCCTGGTCGCGGGTCTCGAGCGCGGCCAGCTCCTCGTGGTGCTCGTCGACCAGCGACGCCAGTTTGAAGAGCAATGCGGCCCGCTGGACCGGCAGCAGTCCCGCCCAGGCGGGGTCGTTCAAGGCTTTCCGTGCGGCGCCGACGGCCGCGTCGACGTCGGCGGACGATGCGGTGCCGACGTCCTCGATCACCTGGCCGGTGGCCGGATCGTACGTCGGCAGGGACCCGCCTCCCGCGGTGGTCCACTGTCCGTCGATGAACAGGCGTGTGGCCATGGCTAGCTCCTCCTCGACCGGTGTGTGATCGAGTATCGGGCGCCACGCGGTCCCCGGTCTTGCCCGCCAGGGCACGCCGATTGTCGGCCAGCGAACCGAATCCGCCGGACGGGGCCGCGCCTTGCGAGGGTGAGGGACATGGACGTCATCGTGGTGGGAGCGGGTTCGGCCGGTTCGGTGGTCGCCAGGAGACTGGCCGACTCCGGGGCGTGGGTCACCCTGCTCGAAGCGGGCGGGCCGGACACCAATCCGGCCATCCACGACCCCTCGCGGGCGGGGGAGCTGTGGCACGGGCCGGAGGACTGGGACCACTACACGGTGCCGCAGCCGCACGCGGCGAACCGGCGGCTGCATCTGCCGCGCGGAAAGGTGCTCGGTGGGTCGCATTCGCTCAACGCGATGATCTGGGTGCGCGGCGCCCCGGCCGACTACGACGGCTGGGAGCTGCCTGGCTGGCGGTGGGACGACGTGCGCCCGGTGTTCGAACGGATCGAGAAGGATCTGCTTGACGTCGTGCCGAACGAGCCGTTGCACCCGATCCAGCAGTCCATTGTGGACGCGGCGGTGCAGATCGGCCTGCCGTTCAACCCGGACTACAACGGCGACGAGCTGGACGGCGTCTCGGTGCAGCGCGTCACCACACGCGACGGCAAGCGGCTGAACACCTGGCTCGCCTACGGGCGCCCCGCCGCCGAGCGGATGACCGTCCACACGGGAGCGCTCGTCCACCGGTTGCTCTTCGAGGGCGACAAGGTCACCGGTGTGCTGGCCGAGGTCGACGGCGAACTGCGCAAGGTCTTCGCCGACGAGGTCGTGCTCGCCGCCGGAGCGCTGGCGTCACCGGCGATCCTGCTGCGCAGCGGTGTCGGTCCGGCCGGGGAACTGGCCGCGCACGGCATCGACGTCGTGGCCGATCTGCCGGGGGTGGGGAAGAACCTGCACGACCACCTGCTCTCGCCGGTCATCTTCGCGACCGACCGCCGTCAGGTCGACCCGCCCGCTCCTGGCCGCTCGGTGACCCAGACCCATCTGTTCTGGCGCAGCCGTCCCGGCTTGGCGGTGCCCGACACGCAGCCGATCCATTTCAGCGTGCCGATGTACGAGTCGTGGATGACCGGCCCGGAGACCGGGTTCTCGCTGATGGCGGGCATGGTCACGCCGCGCAGCCGGGGCAGTCTCCGGCTTTCGGGGCCGAGCCCGCTCGACGAGCCGTTGATCGACCTCGCCGCACTGGAAGACCCGGCCGACTTCGAGAGCCTGGTCGCGTCGGTGGAGCAATGCCGCGAGATCGGCCGGGCGGCCGCGCTGGCGGAGGACTGGGGTGCCCGCGAGCTGTATCCGGGACCGGACGCCGACGTCCGCGAATACGTCCGGCGGACCGCGATCACCTACCACCACCAGGTCGGGACCTGCAGGATGGGCACCGACGCCGAATCCGTGGTCGACCCGGAACTCGCCGTCCACGGCCTGAGCGGACTCCGGGTCGCCGACGCGTCGGTGCTGCCGCGGGTGACCACGGGCAACACCAACGCGCCGGCGGTGCTGGTCGGCGAGCAGGCCGCCCGGTTCATGCTCGGCCGATAGTGCGGCGCAGCCAGGAGGCCCGGGCGGCGAGCGCGGCCCGGGTCACCTCGCTGTCCGGGGCGATCCGGTCGAAACCGTGGTACGCGCCCGCCCACACGTGCAGCTCCGTGGGCACACCCGCCTGCCAGAGGCGCCGCGCGTAATCGACGTCCTCGTCGCGGAAGATCTCGGCCGCGCCGACCTCGATGAAGGCGGGCGGCAGCCCGGTGAGATCCTCCGCGGTCGCCGGGACCGCGTACGGCGATGTCTGTCCATTCAGGAGGGAGCGCCAGCCGAACTCGTTGGCGGTCCGGCCCCACACGCCGCGTTCGGCGAATTCCACTGTGGACGCGGAGTCGTTGCGGCTGTCGATCATCGGGCACAGCAGCAGCTGGCCGGCGAGCGCCGGCCCGCCGCGGTCCCTGGCGAGCAAAGCGATCCCCGCGCTGAGCCCGCCTCCCGCGCTGCCGCCGCCGACGATCAGGCGGGCGGGGTCGAAGCCGAGTTCGTCCGCGTGCTCGACCATCCAGGTCAAGCCCGCGTAGCAGTCCTCCAGCGGTGCCGGATGCGGGTGCTCGGGAGCCAGCCGGTAGTCCACGGTCACCGCGACGAAGCCGAACTCCTCGACCAGCGCGACCATCCGGGGCAGGTCGGCGAACCGGTCGTCCAGCACCATGCCGCCGCCGTGGATGTTGTAGAACCCCGGCGCGCCCTGGGTGTCCCGTGGCTTGACGACGGTGACGACCACGCCGGTACCGGGCACCTGCCGGTCCTCCCAGACGAGATCCCGGTCGCCGATCGCCTCGGCGCAACTCAGGTTCCCGTCGGCCATCGCCTTCCTGATGCCCGCCAGCGAGCCGGCGCCGAGCGGTGGTCCCGTCGGCAATCCTTCGAGGGCCGCGGTGAGTTCGGGATCGAAGGCCGTCACGGTCCCTCCGGAGCGACGACGCCGCGGTCGGCCCAATACGGCTCGACGAGCTCGCGGAGCCGGTCCGCGCCGACGCGCTCGACGAGGTCCACCGCGCCCAGGTTGTCCTTGAGCTGCTCGGTGCTCGTCGCGCCGAAGAGGGTGGTCGTGTTGGCCGGGTGGGTGAGGGTGAACGCGAGGCACAGCTGCGCCGGGGTGGCGTCCAGTTCGGTCGCGATCTTCGCCAGCTCCGGGGCGGAGGCGGCGATGCGTTCGCGGATGTCGCCGGGGTCGCGGCCGACCTGGCGCGCGCCGCTGTTCTTGCCCAGCAGGATCCCGCCTTCGAAGATGTCCGAGGACTGGAGCGTGACCCCGAGTTCGCCGAAGACCTTCTTGAAGGGCTCACCGTCCGGAATGGACCGGCGCGCGACGCTGTACTTCAGCTGCGCGATGGCGGGTCCTGGCACGTTCTCCGCCGCGGCGAAGTCGTGCAGGGCCTGGATCGTGGCGGCGGACCAGTTGTTCACACCCCACTGCCGGATGAGCCCGGCTTCGCGGAGCTCGTTCAGGTCCAGCACCAGTTGGTGCAAATCGGTGTCGTCGCGGCGCAGATCGCCCAGCACCACCAGATCGGCGTGCTCGACGCCGGCGCGGAACAGCGCGTTGTCCAGCTGCTCGCGGAGGTTGTGCTCCGGATAACCCTCCAGCCACAGCTTGCTCGAAAGCAGGTAGTCGTCGCGGCGGAGCCCGGCCGCGCGGACCATGGCGGAGAACAGCACGTCGGTGTACACCGGGGTGGCGCCGGGGAAACCGTAGACACCGACGTCGAAGAGCGTGATCCCGGAATCGACCGCGGTGCGGACCAGGTTCACCGCCTCGCGGAAGTCCATCCGGTCGTAGGTGTGCCAGGAGCCGAGCGAAAGCACGCCGGTGAGCGGCCCGTCGCGGCCGATCCGGCGCTGGGGGATGACGGACATGGGATCTCCTAGGGCAGACGGGGGTCGATGACGGCCTTGAGTTCGCCGAGCCGCGACATCGACTCGACGCACTTCGAAGCTTCGGACAGGCCGACGGGCGCGCTGAACAGCTCGTCCCACGGCAGCCGATCGGCGAACGTGCGGAAGAAGTCCACCGAGCGGTGGTAGTCGGCGATGTCGCCGTTGAGCGAGCCGGCGACCGTGAGTTCCTTACC
Source organism: Amycolatopsis sp. NPDC052450 (assembly GCF_044547565.1). NCBI lineage: Bacteria > Bacillati > Actinomycetota > Actinomycetes > Pseudonocardiales > Pseudonocardiaceae > Amycolatopsis > Amycolatopsis sp. NPDC052450. The sequence goes on from NZ_JBIUAQ010000051.1 coordinate 24,570, forward strand.
CATCACGGTGCCCAGCGCCACCGGGGAGGGCGCGGGACCGGTGGAACCGACGATCGCGACCGTGCCGCGCTGGGCGGCGAACGCCACCGCCTCCTCGCCGATGGTCGGCCCGCCGGCGAAGTCGAAGACGTGATCGGCGCCCCGGCCGCCGGTGAGTTCCTTGACCCGCTCGATGCGGTCTTCCGTGCTGCCGTCGACCGGGATCGTCGCGGTGGCCCCGAAACGTTCGGCCGTCTTCAACCGGTCGGCGGGCCCGCCGATGGTGATCACGTCGCCCGCGCCGGAGATCCGGGCGACGGCGGTGGCGAACACGCCCAGCGCGCCCGCACCTTGGACCACGACCGTCGCACCGGGCCGGATCCCGCCAGAACGCGACACGGCTCGCAGCACCGTTTTGCCCGCACAGCCGGACATCGAGGCCCAGGTGTCCTTGACGTCGTCCGGCAGAAGGAGTTTGGCCGCGCCGGGTGTCACGTAGCAGTACCGGACGAGGCCGCCGGTCGCGTACGGGAAGACGTCGGAGCGCTGAAGGAAGCCGTATCCGCGCTTCTCGCAGGCGACCGGCTCCCGCAGGATCGTGCAGCCGTAACACTTTCCGCACGTCGACTCGGACCAGCCGATGCGGTCGCCCTCGGCGATCTCGCGGCCGAGGGTGTCGATGGTACCCGGTCCGACGGCCACCACCTCGCCGACCATTTCGTGACCCAGCACCATCGGGAGCATGCCGGGGAAGGTCATCTGGCCGGACCAGAGGTGCACGTCGGTGCCGCACAGCGTGGTGCAGGTGATCCGGACCAGCGCGGCGCCCGGTTCCGGCTCCTCGGGCAGCGGTAGTTCCCGCAAGGTGAGCGCGGAGCCGTGTTCGGTGAGCACCGCCGCTTCGGTTCTGTTGACCATCTTTTTAGTCTACAGTCGTAGGAGAAAAAGTCCAGATCCCGGAGGAAACCATGCCGTCGCAACGTATTCGTCCCGCATCGCTGGTGGTCCGCGGCGGGCCGATCCGCACCTTCGACCCGGCGGGCACGGTCGTGCGGGCGATGGCCGTCCGCGAAGACCGGATCGTGGCTCTCGGTGATGTCGCGCTGGACCACATCGGCCCGGAGACCGAAGTGATCGACCTCGCGGGCAGAACCGCTTTGCCCGGTATCAACGATTCACACCTCCACGCGACCTGGCTCGGTGCCCGCTGGCCGGACATGCTCATCGGTGGCGCGGGATTCACCGGGGGAGAAGAGAAAACGGTACGGACCGCGGCCGAGCGGCGCGCCGCCATCCTGCGCGCGGGCGATCTGTGCGCGTCACTGGGCATCACGAGCTACACCGAACCGGGCCTCGGTCCGGGTGAGACGGGATGCTTCGGCGCCGAAGTGCTGGAGGAGTACGCGGCGCTGGCCGCGGAAGGGCTGCTTCGCGCGAGGGTCACCGCGTTGCGGCTCTTCGGCCTGCTTGACGGCGCCAGTTCGCTGGCGGACTTCGAGTGCGGGCTGGCGTCGCCGTCACCGGTCGCGGATCCGTTGTGGCTCACCGTTCCCGGCGTGAAGATCTTCGCCGACGGCATCCCGCCGATGCGGTCCGCGTGGACACATCACTGCTACGCCGACGGTTCGCACGGTGCGCTGCTCGTCGACGGCGACGACGACCCGGAACGCGCGGACAACCTCGCCGCGATGATCCGCCTCGCCCATGACGCCGGGATGACGGTCGCCGTGCACGCCACCGGGGATCGCAGCATCGAGGCCGCGCTCGGATCGCTTCGCCGCGGCGACCACCTGGTGCACGGTGATCTGGTGACGGCGGATCAGCTGGCGCGGATGGCGTCGGCGGGGGTCGGCCTGACCACGCAGCCCGCGATCGCGGTCGCCATGCGGGGCATGCTGTCGGACGCGCTCGGCGCCGAGGCCGGTGCCCGCGCCTGGCCGCTGGGGGACATGCTGGGTTCGGGTGTGCCGCTGACCTTGAGCAGTGACGCGCCGGTGGTCACTCCCGACTGGCGGATGCACATCGCCGCGGCCGCGCGGATGCTGAATGTGTCCGAAGTGGACGCCGAGCTGATGGAACGGTTGCTGCGCTGCTACACGGTCGCGGCCGCCGAACAGGACGGGGCGGCGGGCTGGAAGGGATCGCTGACCGTGGGCCGGGTCGCCGATTTCTGTGTGCTGGCGGCCGATCCGCTCGAGGTAGCGTTCGCGGACCTGCCGGACGTCGGTGTCGAACTCACCGTGTCCGGCGGCCGCGTCGTGTACTCAGGTGAGCAGTTGCCCGCCGTCGACCTGGAGGCTCACCCCGGTGAGATGGCAGGCGTCGGCGGAGGCGAGGAACAGGACTGACGGCACCACGTCGGCGACGGAAGCGATGGTTCCCAGCGGAATCCTCGCTTCCCACGCCGCGCGGGCGGCGGTGTCCGAGGCGAAACCGGCGGTCATCGGGGTGAGCACCGGGCCGGGCGCGACGGCGTTGACGCGGATACCGTGCGGTGCCAGTTCGAGCGCGGCGGAGCGAGTGAGCGCCTCGACGGCGGCCTTGGTGGCCTCGTAGTGACCGAGCCCCGGGGTCGGCTGCCGGGCGCCGATGGAGGTGATGTTGACGATGGCGCCTCGGGTGCCCGCTTCCAGCATGTGCGCGCCGACCGCGCGGGTCATCAGGAAGGTGCCGCGGAAGTTCACCCGCATGCACAGATCGAAGATGCCGATGTCCAGCCCCACCAACGGCCCGCCGCCCCCGGCGAGACCCGCGTTGTTGACCAGGACCTCCACCGGGCCGAACCGGCCGGTGACCAACGCCAGCGCCGCGTCGACCGAGCCGGGGTCGGAAATGTCGAGTTCGACATGCTCCGCGCCGAGTTCACCGGCCAGGTCGTGGGCCGCGCGGGCGTCGACGTCGGCGATGACCACACGGTCACCCGCGGACTGGAAGGCTTCGGCGACTCCGCGGCCGATGCCACTGGCGCCGCCGGTCACCACTACGAGTCTCTTGTTCATTCTACGATCGTAGACTAAAACTTGTTTCCGTTGCCGGCGAAAGGAAATCTCGTGCACGAGAAGCTGAACGGGCTGGGCTTCGCCACTTCGGCGCTGGGCCTGGGATCGTGGAACACCTGGGACCGCATGGACTTCGACGACGCGGTGCGCCTGCTCCGGCGCGCGATCGACGCCGGGGTAACGCTGTTCGACGTGGCCCACTACGACATGGGGCCGCATGCCGAACAGTCGCGCACGGATCTCCTCTTCGGTGAGGCCGTCCGAGCGGCCGGGATCAGCCGCGACGAATACCAGCTGTGCGGCAAACTCTGGCTCTGGGACTACCCGAACACCGGTTTCGCCGAGCAGCTCGCGACCTCGTTCGACCGCGTCGGCGTCGACCGCGCGGAAGCCGTCGTGGTCGGCGACTACTTCGAGCGCCCGGACATCCCGCGGATCGTCACCGAGGTGGCCGAACAGATCCGGCTCGGCCGCTTCGACGTCTGGGGCGTGAACAACTGGCAGGCCGCGGACCTCGACCAGGCACTGGACTTCGCCTCGCGCGAAGGACTTCCGGCACCTGCTTTCGCCCAGCTCAAGTACAGCGTCGCGCGGCGGTCCATGGCGGAAGGCCCGTTCTACGGCGCGCATTTCGAAGCCGGGCGGTTGACCTTGCAGGCGTCGGACGTGTTCGAGGGCGGAGTGCTGCTCGGCAAGACCCCATCGCGGAAGATCGGCGCGGATCCGGGCGGGATCCGCGATTCGATCCGCGCCGCCGCTTCGCGAGTGGTCGCGGTGGCCGGGGACTTCGGGGTGAGTCCTTCGCAGCTGGCCGTCGCGTTCTGCCTGGCGTACGCGCCGGTGGCGAACGTTTTGTTCGGCGTGAGCCGGATGGCTCAGCTGGAGGACAACCTGGGCGCTGTCGCGCTGGCCGCTTCTCGAGGGGCCGAGGTGCGGGCGGCTCTGGAGGATCTCTGGCTGGACCGTTCGGTCGCCGCCGATGGGACCTTCTGACGCCTTTCGGGACCGCAATGAAGGACGCTTTCATAGCAAATTTTGCTATGAAAGCGTCCTTCATTGCGGCGGCGGGAGTGCGCGGCCCCCACCTGTCGCACCTTCGCGACACGAGGCCGCCACCCCTACCTGGCGTGCCATGAAAGGTCCTTTCCTTGCAAAATTTGCCAGTAACGGACCGTTCGTGGCATCGGTCCCGCCTCCCGGATGTCATGAAAGGGTCGTTCAGGACAAAAGATGTCCTGAACGACCCTTTCATGACACGAAGGCGGAACCGAGCACAACCTCAGCCGAGGAACTCCAGTACCGCCGCCTTGAACTCCGGACTCCGCAAAGCCCCACCGTGATCCCCGGGTACTCGCACCAGCGAGGCTCCCGGCACCAGCTCCACCAACGTCTCGATGCCTTGGCTCACCGGATCCTCCACCCCCGCGACGAACCGGGTCGGCACGGACACGGCACCGGAAACCGGCGCGAAAGGCTCCGCCCGCAGGTCTTCGATGCATCGCGCGAGCGCGGCGGGGTTCCGTCCCGGCGCGGTGATCATCCGCGCGATCATCCCGGTGAGCGGATCCGCCGGTGCTTTGCCGCCGTCGGCGAACGCCAGCGCGGCGGCGACGTCGACGGCGCCGAACGGTTCGAACGGGCTCACGCCGGCGAGTACGAGCCGCCGGACCGGAGCTCGCGCGGGCAGTTCCCAAGCCAACCGCGCGCCGAGCGAGTACCCGACAACGTCCACTTCGGACAGATCGGAGACCAGTCGGGTCAGTTCCGAAGTGATCGCGGCGGCACCCAGCGAACCCGAGGGCGCCGGGCTGGAGCCGTGCGCGGGGAGGTCGGGCACGAGCACCTCGCGGCCCGCGGCGGTGAGTGTGGCCGGCCAGCCCGTGGTGATCCAGTCGGTGTGCCCGTCGGAGGCGAATCCGTGCACCAGCAGCACAGGCGGTCCCGAAACGGTCTCGGGGGCGAAGCGGCGCACGGCCAGGGAAGTTGTGGCAGACAACGGAATCCTTTCTCAGCTGGCGGAGGGGCGGCGGGTGCGCAGGCGCTGCATCTCGTTCAGCGTCCGCGCGCGGGCGTCGACGGCGATCCGCAGCGACGAGCCGATGAGGTTCAGGAGGAACACGCACACCATGATCGTCACGCCGGGCACGATCACCAGCCAGGGCGCCTGCACGAGGTACGACCGGCCTTCGGCGATCATGTTCCCCCAGGTCGGGGTCGGGGGAGCGATACCGAGACCGAGGAAGCTCATCGCCCCGTCCACCAGCATCGCCGCCGCGGACAGGATCACCACCTGCACCAGCGCGAGCGGCAGCACGTTCGGGAACACGTGCACGACGAGGATCTTCCACTTGCTCATCCCCGAAACCCGGGCGGCACCGATATAGGCACGGCCGGCGATGCCGAGCACCCGGCTGCGGATGACGCGGGCGGTGAACGGCGTGAAGATCACCGTCAGCGCGATGAGTTCGGTCCAGATGCTCGCGCCGAGCGAGATCGCCAGCGCCATCGCGAGGATGATCGCCGGGAACGACATCCAGGCGTCCATCACCCGCATCAGCACGGCGTCGGCGGCGCGGAAGAACCCGCTGATCAGGCCGATCACCAGGCCGCTGAAGGCCGCGCACAGGGTGATCAGCGCGGACAGCCCGAGCGACGCCCGCCCGCCGGAGACCAGCCGGGCGAGCACGTCACGGCCGAACGAGTCCGTGCCGAGGGGATGCGCGGCCGACGGCGGCAGGAGCCGGTTGACCGGGTCGGTCGCGCTGACGCTCGGCAGGAAGAACGGCAGCACGATCACGGCAAGGACGATCACCGCCAGCAACCCGGTCGTGATCACCAGCATCCGGTTGCGCCGGAACACCCTGGCGGCCCGGCCGGACGGCGGCGTTTCGCGTACCGGCGACGTCTTTTCCACCAGTGCCACGCTCACGAGACACGCACCTTCGGGTCGAGCAGCGCGTACGACAGGTCCACCAGCAGGTTGACCAGCACGAACAGCACCGCGACGAACAGGGTCACACCCTGGATCAGCGGGAAGTCGCGAGTGGACACCGCGCCCATCAGCAGATGGCCGAGCCCCGGCACGACGAAGATGGACTCGATGATCACGATCCCGCCGACGAGCATGGCGAAGTTGCTGCCCAGCTGGGTGATCAGCGGCATCAGCGCGTTCGGCAGGACATGTTCGGTCATGACCTGCCGCTCCGAGAGCCCCTTCACCCGCGCGGTGCGCAGATACGCCAACGGCAGTTCGCCGAGCAGGCTTTCCCGCAGGGTGAGCACGAACAACGCCGTCTGCCCGATGACCAGCACGGTCAGCGGCAGCACCAGCGCGGGCACCGCGGTCGCGGGATCGGTGAACAGGTTCTCGTAGCCGCTGGAGGGGAACCAGCGCAGCGTCACCGAGAACACCAGCACGAGCATCAGCGAGATCCAGAAGTCCGGCATCGCCATCCCGAGCGCGGAGAACCGGTCCAGCGCCCGCGCCACCGGATTGCGTGGCGACACCGCTTGCCACGAGGTGATCGCGACCGAAAGGAAGAAGCTGATCACGGTGGACAGCACGGCAAGGGTCAGCGTCGGCAGGATGTGGTCGGCGACCACTCCGAGCACCGGAGCGTGATAGGTGATCGACGTGCCGAAGTCGCCCTGCAGCACGTTCCCGGCCCAGCTGAAGTACTGCTCCCAGAGCGTCCCGTTCAGTCCCATGCTCTCCCGCAGGGCGTCCACATCGGACGGTCGCGCGGTCGGGCCGAGGATGGCCTGCGCCGGGTCGCCGGGGATCAGCCGGATGACGAAGAACATCATCGTCCCGACGATCGCCAGGATGATGACCAGATCGCGCAGCCTGCGCAGCAGCAGACCGGTCATGACGCCAGCCAGGTGTTCCAGAAGACGCGGTAGAAGTCGCCGTAACCCTTGAGCTTGGGGGAGTAGGCCGCATACAGCTTCGACTGGCTCAGGGTGATCACAGACAGCTGCTTCCAGGTGAACGCCTGCAGCTTGTCGACCACCGCTTTCGCCTGCTCCGGCGTGGTCGAGGCGTTGAACTCGGCCATGAGCGCGTCAAGCTCGGGAGAGGACGAACCGTTCAGCGTGCCCAGGGTGAGCGCGGGCATCTGCGCGGGCGAGGTCAGCGCCGAGTCGAAGAACAGCGTGGTGATGTCCCAGCCGCCCGGTTCCTTGGTCAGCGTGCCGAGCATGGTGGCGAAGTCGAAGGTGTCGATCTTCGTGTTGATGCCGATCTTCGACAGGCTGTCCTGGATCAGCACCGCCCACTTGCCGAACTCCGGGTACGAGTTCGTGGTGACGATCCGGATCGTGGCGCCGGCGGTGATGCCGACCTCGGCCAGCAGCCGCTTGGCCTTCTCCGGGTCGTGCGCCTTGTAGACCTCTTCGCCCGCGGTCGAATAGAACTGCTTGTTGTCCGGTGAGGCGAACGCGCCGGTCTCGACGGTGAGGTCCTTGCTGCCGCCGGTCGCCGCGTTGATCGCGGGCTTGTCCAGCAACAGGTTCAGCGCTTCGCGGGCACGGGGGTCGGCGAACTTCGAACCGGTGTTGAAGTTCGGGATCACCACGTTGTCGTTGCCGCCGGGCAGGTTGTGCACGACCACGGCCGGGTTGTTGCGCAGCGGCTCGTACTGGTCGTTCGTGGGCATGATGTGGTCCCACTGGCCGGTCTGGAGGCCGTTGATCAGCGCGTCCTGGTCGGAGACCACTTTGTAGGTCACGGTGCCCAGGTACGCGTGCTTGGCGCCGGCCTGCCCGCCCCAGTCCTCTTCGGACCGGGACTTGTAGCCGGCGAACCGCTCCAGCACCAGTTCGCGGCCGATGTCCCAGCTCTTGAGCTTGTACGGCCCGGTCCCGATCGCCTTGTCCTGGGCGAAACCGGTCGGCGCGACGCCGGCGAGGTTCTTCGCCTCGTAGATCTCCGTGCCCGCGCCGGCGAGTTCGTTGATCAGCGGGTAGCGCGGCTGCTTGAGCTTGATGGTCACCGTCGCCGGGTCCGCGGGCGTGATCGCCTCGATGTCCGGTGTGACCAGCTGGCCGGTGCGATGCACCTGCTGCCACCGCTTGAGGCTCGCGACGACGTCCTCGGACGTCAGCGGGTTGCCGTCGTGGAACGTGACGCCCTGGCGCAGCTTGAAGGTGTACGTGAGCCTGTCCGGGCTGGTGGTGTAGTCCTCGACCAGCATGGGCCGGGCGGTGAAGCCCTTGTCGACCTCGAACAGCTTCTCGTACATCATGTTGCCGATGTGCGCGGTCACCTGGCCGGGATTCGCGACCATGTCGAGGGACTGCGGGTCGGTGGGCACGGCGACGTTCAGGTTGCCGTCGGGCTTCGGCGGCCCGTCGGCGGCCCCACCGCCTGCCTGCCCTCCCATGCACGAGCTGAGCAGCAGGACGGTCGCCAGGCCGAGCGCGGCCTTGGTCAGGGTTCGTCTCATGGGTTCCGCACTCCAGTGTGGGGGTGGGCGGGCAGTTCGGGGTTCGCCGCGAGGAGACGGCGGGTGTACTCGTGCCGGGCGCGGAGCCGGATCTCGTCCGGGCCGCCGATTTCGATCAGTTCGCCCCGGTACATCACGCCGACGCGATCGGCGACGGAGAGCACCAGGCTGAGGTTGTGCGTGATGAACAGGAAGCTGAGCGCGCGGGTGCGCCGCAGGTCCAGCAGCAGGTTCATCACCTGGCCCTGCACCGAGACGTCGAGCGCGGAGGTGGGCTCGTCGGCGACGATGAGGTCGGGTTCGGCGGCGATCGCGCGGGCGATCGAGACGCGCTGCCGCTGCCCGCCCGAGAGTTGCGAGGGCAGCTTCTTTGCGGTATCGGAGGGGAGGCCGACCTCGTCGATCAGTTCGGTGACACGGCGATCCAGTTCGGCGCCGCGGAGGCCGGTGAGTTCCCGCAACGGTTCGGCGATGATCCGGGCGGCGGTGTGCCGGGGATCGAGCGAGCTCTGCGGGTCCTGGAAGATGAGCTGCGCGCGGCGGCGGAACGCCCGCTCGTCGCCGTCGAGGCCGGACGGCGTGCACCGGTGCTCGCCGAAGGTGATGGCGCCTTCGGTGGGCGCCTCCAGCGCGCTCACCAGCCGGCCGAGTGTGGTCTTGCCCGAACCGGATTCCCCGACCAGACCGAAGAACTCGCCGGGCGCGATCTCCAAGGAGACGTTCTTGACCGCTTGTACCTCCGGCTCCCGGCTCAGGGAGAACCGGCCGCGGCGTCCGTACACTTTGGACACCGAGTCGATGACGAGCGCGGTGCCCTCGCCGGTGCCTTCGGTCTTCGCGCGGCTCAACGACCTGGTTTCGGTCGCGACCGCCGATTCGCCGTTCATCGCGGCTTCGAGCAGTGCTTCGGAGATGGTGGGGAACCCGTCGCGCCTGCTCACCCCGAGCTGCGGGACGCAGTCGAGCAACGCCTTGGTGTAGGGATGCTTCGGCGCGTGCAGAATGTCCTCTGTGGACCCGATCTCGACGAGTTCGCCGCGGTACATCACCGCGATCCGGTCGGCGACCTGCGCGGCCACCCCCATGTCGTGCGTGATGAAGACGCAGGCGGTGCCGTGGTCACGGCGGACGCGATCGAACAGGGTGAGGATCTCCGCCTGCGTGGTCACGTCCAAGGCGGTGGTCGGCTCGTCCGCGATCAGGAGGGCCGGGTCGGCCATGAGTGCCAGCGCGATCATCACGCGCTGCTGCATCCCGCCCGACATTTGGTGCGGGTACAGGGAAAGCACCCGGTCGGTGTCGGTGAGGCCGACCTCCTGCAACAAGCCGCGAGCCTTCGCCTCGGCCTCACGGTGCAGCGGCGTGCCCTTGCGCGCGGCCTGGCGTGGCAGGGAGCCGGGTTTCCGGTACGCCTCGATCAGCTGTTTGCCGACCCGTTGGCTCGGGTTGAGCGAATCCAGCGCCTCCTGGAAGATCATGCCGATCCGCGGGCCGCGGTAGGCGCGCATCTCGTCGGCGGAAAGCCGCGTGACGTCCACGCCGTCGACGGTGATGGCACCGCGGGTGAACACCGGCGCGACGAACTCCAGTAACCGGATGATCGACAAGGCCGTCACCGTTTTACCGCTGCCGGATTCGCCGACCACGCAGAGTGTCCGGCCTTGTTCGAGGTCGAACGAGAGTTCGCGGACCAGTTCGCGTTCGGTTTCGTCGGCGATCACACCGACGGTCAGTTCTCGTAATTCGAGCAGGGTCATGAATCCCCTTTCCCGAGCCCGCCCGAAGCGGGCCGCACTGCCGGGGAACGGGCCTCCGGCGGGGGTAGTTCTACGCATGTTGACACTGGGCGGGGGTGCTGTCAATGGGTATATTCTACGAATGTAGGAAGTTGATATCCGGCAGGTTTTTCCTGGTGGTGGGCGGAAACTTGCACTGGATTCTTTTGTCTACGTCTGTAGACTCTCGGCGGAAACGAGCTAAGGAGGGCACCCGTGAGCGGGTCGACCAAGACTGCCGGTCCCGAGCGGATCGTGGACATCGCCGTGGGGTACATGGCGGCAAAGCAACTCTTCGCGGCGAGCCGGATCGGCCTGTTCACCGCACTCGCCGACGGGCCGCTGACGGCCGCGGAACTGGCGGGGAAGACCGGCAAACCGGAGAAGATCACCCGTATCCTCGGTGACGCCATGTCATCACTCGGTCTGCTGTCCCGTGTGGACGGACGATACGAGCTGGCCGCCGACGCCGCGGCGTACCTCGGCGGCGGAGACCTCGATCTGGCACCGTTCCTGACGTTCCTGGACTCGATCAGCTATCCGCATTGGCTGCAATTCGGTCACACGGCCGACAGCGGCGAGCCCGGGAAGCTGGACATGGACGACGCGCGCTGGGGCATCTTCATGTCCGGCGTCATGACGTATAACGCCCTGCACGCCAAGATGCTGGCCGGCGCGTTCGATTTCGGCCCCCACCGGAAGCTGCTGGACCTGGGCGGCCTCTCGAGCGCGTTCGCGGTCGAAGCCATGAAGACCAACGACGAACTGCACACCACGTTCGTCTTCGACCCGGGCTTCACCGAGTCGGTCACCACCGCGGCGGCCGAGGCGGGCCTGGCGGACCGTGCGACCGTCGTCGGCGCGGAAACACCCACCGCGCGCCCCGAAGGCGAGTTCGACCTGGTGATGGTCAACCACGTCGTCCACCGGTTCGACGCGAAGCAGAACGCGGAGATCCTGCGCAACGCCCGTGCCTCCGCCGCGCCGGGGGCGACCTTGCTGCTGCTCGACTTCTTCCTCGACGACGACGCGGTCCAGCGCCCGATCGACGCCCTGCACGCGGGGGAGTACCTGGTGATCGACGGGACGGTCGTCTACCCGGAGGCCGAGGTCCGCGAGTGGCTGAGCGGGGCGGGCTGGCGGGTCACCGACCGGCTGGCGCTGCCGGGCAGCCCGCGGGTGCTCGTCGCGGAAGCGGTGTGACCGTGACCCTCGATCCCGCCGTCAAGGAGCTGCTCGCTCGCAGTCCGCAGCCCGAAGCGCCCGCTGTTCCCCCGACGGCCGCCGAGTTGCGAGCCGCGTTCGCCGCCTCTTGGCGACGTCCCGAGTCGGTCGAAGAGGTCGCCTCGGTCGCCGACCACGTGCTGCCTTCCGGCGTGCGCGTGCGGGTCTACCTGCCGGAATCGGCCACTCCGGTGCCCGCGTTCGTCTGGATCCACGGCGGCGGGTGGACGATCGGCTCGATCGACGAGAACGAGGTCGCGTCGCGGACGGTGTGCAACGTGGCCGAGGTCGCCGTCGTCGCGGTGGACTACCGGCTCGCGCCCGAGCACCCGTTCCCGGCGGCTCCGGACGACTGCTACGCCGTCGTCGAATGGCTCGCGGCGGGTGGTGCGGGTCCCGCGGTCGATGCCGGGCGGATCGCGATCGGCGGGGAGAGCGCCGGCGGCAACCTGTCGACGGTGGTCTCGATGATGTCCCGCGACCGGGGTGGCCCGCCGCTGGCCGCGCAGGTGCTGATCTGCCCGGTCTACGGCCACCCGGACGACGGCTTCCGGTCCTATGTGGACTTCGCCGAGGGATTCGGCATGACCGCCGGGGCGATGCGGTTCTTCTTCGAGCAGTACGTGTCGGATCCGGCTCAGCTGAACGATCCGTATCTGCTGCCGCTGCGGGCCTCCGACTTGACGGGGCTCCCGCCGGCGCTGGTGCTCACGGCCGAGTACGACGTCCTGCGGGACGAGGGGGAGGAGTTCGCGCGGCGCCTGACCGACGCCGGGACGCAGGTCGAGATGACGCGGTACTCGGGGCAGATCCACGGGTTCTACGGTCTGTACACGGATCTCCCGGCTTCGCCGCGCTCGCACCGGCACGTGGCGAGCTTCCTGACCCGGATCTTCGACCGCCGCAATTAGTCACCTACTTGCGGCTGGGTCCGGCGCCGGGATGTTGCGAAAGCCACTTTCGCAACGCTCAAGGTTGCGAAAGTGGCTTTCGCAACGTCCTCGTAGAGGTTTCGCCATTGGGTCAGCGGCCGGAACTCGCGTGTCTCTGGCCGGATGACACCTGGTCACGCGAGTTCCGCCTCTGATCACGCGAGTTCGGTTGTGCAGGCGGAAGTCCGTGAGGGCCTCCTTCCCTACCCTGAAGGTAGGGAAGGAGGCCCTCACGGCGTCAGATGCGGGGAAAGGGCCCTTCAGGGGCGGGTGAGGCGCTCGAAGAAGGACTCGAGGTGCTGCCGCTGCAAAGCGATCGTCGAGAACTCCCCGGCGACCAGGCTCATCACGTTCGCACCGGCGTTGATCAGCACGACCTCGTCGACCAGCTGCTCGTCGGGGATCTCGGTGACGATGTCGCCGTCCTCCCGGCCCTCGGTGAGGTATCGGTGCAGCAGGCCCCGCCACGAGCGGACGTGCTCGAGGTACTTGTCCTGCAGTTTCGGGTTGGTCAGCGAAAGCTGCCAGAAGGTGAGCAGGACGCGCCCCGCGGCGATGCGGTCCTCGTCGATGGGCATCGACGAGACGCACAGCTCGCGGAGCGCGGTCAGCCCGCGCAATTCGTCCAGCTCCACGTACTCGCGCATCATGCCGAGCGCGCGTTCGTAGGTGGCTTGGATGATGTCTTCCTTGCTCGGGAAGTACAGCTTGAGCGCGCCGTTGGCGAAGCCGGCGGCCGCCGCGATCTCGCGCATGGTGGCGGCCTCGATCCCGCCCTGGGTGATCAAATCCCAGGTGACGTCGACGATATGACTACGCCGCTCGTCGTGGTCGATGATCTTCGGCATCGGCAGACCTCCCGCACTGGTTCTTCTACCAGTGTAGGAGATTAGGCCCGCTGATACACGCGGTGCCCGGCGAACCACGTTTGTGTCACCTTTGTCTTGACGAGCGCGGCCGGATCGGTTCGGAACGGGTCGCGGTCGAGGACGACGAAATCCGCCGACTTCCCGGGCACCAACGAGCCGGTGACGTCGCCCAGTCCCATCGCGCGGGCGGCCGCGAGAGTGAAGACCTCGACCGCTTCGGCCAGGGTGATCGCCTGCTCCGGCCACAGCGCTCCGGGGAACGTGCCGGTCGGATCCTGGCGGGTGACGAGGCCGTGGATGCCCTCCCACGCGTTCGGCGATTCGCTGACCGGCCAGTCGGAACCGCCCGCGACCAGCGCGCCCTCGTCCAGCAGTGATCGGTTCGGCTGCATCCGCCCGGCGCGATCGCCGGGCAGCACCTCGGCGATGGCCGCCGGGATGACACCGGGCACCCACAGGAACGGCGAGATGTCCGCGGCGACACCCAGCGCGGCGAAGCGGGGAAGGTCATCGGGGTGGACGAACTGGCCGTGCGCGACCTGGAACCGCGCTTCGGCGAAGCCCTCGGCACGCACCTTTTCGACGGCGTCGAGCGTCGCGCGCACCGACGCGTCCCCGGTGCAATGCACCTTGGCCGACAGCCCCGCCGCGGCCGCGGTGCGCAGCCAGCCCACGAGTTCGTCGCCCGGCATGGTGGTGGCGCCGTGGTGACAGGCTCCGTGCGCGGCGTCCGGCAGGTACGGCTCCAGAAACGCGGCGGTCCGGGTCGGCGGGACACCGTCGAGGAAGATCTTCACGAAGTCCGGGCGGTGATGCTCGCTCCGGTACTGCCCGGCGACCTCCAGCAGCGGTGCCCCGATCGGATCGAAACCGAAGATCGGGTCATTGATCAGCAGCGACGAAACGACCCACGCGCGCAGTTCACCCGCGTCGTCGAGCGACTTCAGCGCGCGCAGGATGTCCGACGAGACACCGGCGTCCTGGAACGCGGTCACGCCGTACGAGTGCAGGGTGCCGATGCCGTGCCGTGACGCCGCGACGTGCTGATCCGCGGTGAGCGTCCGGGTCTCGCTGAGCGCCCGCTCGACGGCGACCCCCGCCGCCTCGAGCAGGACACCGACCGGCTCGCCGGTCGAAGGGTCGCGGACGATTTCCCCGCCCGCCGGGTCGGGCGTCGATGAGGTGACGCCCGCCAGTTCCAGCGCCCGGCTGCTCACCCAGCGGTTGTGCCTGCTGTCGTCCGACAGCATGACCGGACGTCCGCCGGCGGCCTCGTCGAGCGCGTGCCGCGCCGAAGACCGCGAAAGGGTGCTGACCAAAGTGGACGCCCAGGCGCCGCCGATCACCCACTCGTCCGGCCCGAGCCCGGCGGCCCGCGAGCGGACGGCCGCGAGGATGTCGTCCAGTCCGGCGTCGAGGCCGAAGTTCAATTCGAACAGGGCCGCACGGCCGGCGAGGGCGTGGTGGTTGTGCACGTCGACCAGGCCGGGCATCACGAAAGCGCCTTCGAGGTCGACGACCTCGGTGTTCGGCCCGCGTTCGATGTCCTCCAGGGACAGCACCTTGCCGTCCTTGATCGCCAGTGACGATGCCCAGGGTCTGCCACCGTCCACTGTGTACACGGTGGCGTTGGTGAAGACGATGTCGGCGGTCAAGGCTCAGCTCCCGGCCGGGTCGTACGCCTCGGGGTGCACGGTGGTGCTCAACAGCTTGCCGTGCGCGCCGAAGGTGAAGTGGGTGGGCGTGCTCCCGGTGGCGTCCAGTCCGAAAAGGACACCGTGCGAGCGCAGCCGTTTCGCGTCACGGTGGTCGGCGACGGTCACCGACGCGCACGGGATCACCTTCTCCCGCCACGCGAAGACGTAGATGCCCGGCCGCAGCTCGTAGACCGAGTTCTCGTCGGTGTCCGCGAGTCCCCGCTCCGGACCGGCCAGGCACTGCCACGTGTACCAGTGCGGACTCAGGTACACGTGCTCGTAGGCGTGCTCGGTGCTGTACACCCACAGCACCCGGCGCCCGACCAGCGACGTGGTCGGGGCCAGCGACTCCCCGGTCGGCTCGATGCCGCCGATCGTGGCGGCCACGAATGCCTGCGTGACACGCGGCGAGGTGTCACCGATCTTGCTCAGCACCAGGAGGGCACGGCCGCGGCGCAGGTCCAGCAGCAGCGTGAACGCCTCGTCCTGCCGTGCCTGCGGGTGGAACTGGACGTAGTAGAGGTCGTCGTCGACCAGGAAGGTCTCGCAGCGGTCGGTCCCCGTGCCGCGGTAGGACCATTCGATCCGGGTGCCGGAGAAGGCAGCGGTGAACGTGGTGCCGTCTTCACAGGCGAGTTCGAAGGTGCGGCCGTGCAGATCGCCGACCGTCGGGGCCTTGTTCGCGTCGAAACCGGGGGCCAGACCGTCCAGCGGCAGCCAGGTGGAGGTGTCGGACAGGGTCAGTTCGGGCATTGGTAGGTCCTAGTGCTCGTGGGCGGAACAGTGATCGTCGGAGGCGCCGGAAGGCAGGTCCAGTGCCGGGTTGCGGTCCAGGAAGCCGTAGGGACGCAAGGAGAAACCGGAGTAGTCGACCGGCATGACCGGCCAGTCCTCCGGACGCGGGATGTGGGTCGGGCCGAAAACGTGCCACAGCACGAGATCGGTGTCGACGAGATCGCGGTCGGCGGCGGTCCAGGAGGGGAGACCCGCTCCGCCCGGATGCGCGTTCGGCCGGTCGCCCGCCGGGAACCGTTCGTCCGGGCGGTACGGCGTCGCCCACAGGTGACGGGTGGCGAAAGTCGCCCGCTGGTGGACGGTCGATTCAGGCTGCGCCATCAGGGTCGCGGACGGCCTCGGCACGAGCTGGTACGCCGTCGGCGAGCCGAGCCGGTTGGTCCGCTCCGCGCTGCGGATCTCCCAGACGCGGGCCTTGGCCGGATCCGCGTGCCGCTGTGCTTCCCGTTCGGTTCGGAGGGGGGTCTCCTTCCAGGTGAAGGCGTTCCCGTACGGGTTCTTCTCGCCCATCGGCACCCGCTCGACGTCGACCTCGACGAGCGAGTTGCGTTCGCCGTCGATCGCCACGTCCAGCCGCGCGCAGAACAGGTGCTGGTGCACCGGCGCGAACAGGCCGGGCGCGATCTCGTTGGCGTGCGGATGGTCCGTGCCGGGGTGCGCGGCGCCGGCGAACACGATGCCGGTGGCCTTCGCCTCCAGTTCCACGGTGCCGTCGAGGTAGAGGTACCAGAAGAAGCCGTAGTCGTAGTTGCCGATGGTGGAGATCGACGAGATCACCAGCCGCCGCGACCGCCGCACCTCGGCGCGGCCGGCGAGATCCGTGTGCTTCCAGAGGATCCCGTAGTCCTCCTCGTGCATGCAGATCGCACGCGGGATCTCGACCGGGTGGCCGTGGTCGTCGGCGACGAACGCGGGGAAGTAGTGGATGACGCCGAGGCAGTCGCAGCCCAGCCGCAGGTCGTTGCCGTTCTTGCCGAGCAGGTACTCGCCCGCGTCGAAGTAGCTGATCCAGAACCGGCCGGGTGCGGTGTCGCCGTAGGGCACCACCATCTCCGGCACCGAGGCCCGGTGGAGCACCGAGCGGTCCTGGAACGAGATCTGGTGCAGGGTCAGACCCTCGCGGGCGTTGAAGCCGACCCGGAGCTTCCAGCCCTCCCAGGTGACCTCGTTGCCGTCGACGGTGAAGCTCGGACCCTCCGGCTGGGTGATCTCGATCGGCTTGAGGGTGGCGCGGGCCGGGACACCGTCGTAGCGACCGTGCTCCGGCGGGACGGGCACGTCGCCTTCGTCCTCCACCCGGATGACGCGCTGCCCGGTCAGATCGATGTGCACGATCAGGCCTTCGACCGGATGTGCCCAGGGGCTGTCGGATTCGTCGTCGCGCAGGAACGTCAGCGAGCGGATGACCCGGCCGGTCTCGTCGGGCCTGCCGAAGAAACCGGGGGCCAGTGGAGCGCAGAAGGCTTGCCCGATCCGGTCACCGAGACCGCGCCGCTCCATCGCGGCCTGCCATTCCGGCGACGCCTTGGTGATCGACGCGGCGAGGTCGTACTCCTCGAAAAGGTACGCCGGCTGGCCGTCGCCGCAGTCCTCAGTGGAGACCACTTCGCGTTTCGCCAGCGAAACGACCACGTCGCGCGCCTGGCCGGTCGCGGTGTCCAGCAGCGTGTACTGGACGCGGCGGTCGGGGGCGGCGTCGCCCTTCTCCGGCTCCACGGGAAGCACGGCAGGGAACCGCGTGGTCTCGGTGAGCAGGCCCTCGCCGGCCAGGATCGCGCGGCCTGCGGTGAGTTCGTCGGCGGTCAGCGGGTCGAGCGGATGTGGCCTGGTCATACTTCGCAGTCTTGCCGGTCCGCCCCCGGCTGAAAAGGCCGCCGTGCGGCCGCGGACAAGAAGGGTGCACTGACGGCCAACCTCCGCGAAAGGTCCGGGCCGGAGGATGGCGCCATGCGACTGGATCTCGCGGGCAAGGCCGTGCTGGTGACCGGCGCGGCGTCCGGTATCGGCCTTGCCTGCGTCGACGCCTTCCTCGCCGAGGGGGCCCGGGTCGGCGCCGTCGACCGGGCACCCGTGCCGACACTCGCCGACGGTCTCCTGGCGGTTCAGGCCGACGTGACCGACGAGCCGTCGGTGGCCGCCGCTGTCGGCGCCGTGGCCGACCGGTTCGGCGGGCTCGACGTCGTGGTCGGCTGCGCCGGGATCTCCGGACCGGTGGGGACACCGGTCACCGAAACCTCGGCGGCGGACTTCGCCGCGCTCATGGCGGTCAACGTCACCGGCCAGTTCCTGGTGGTCAAACACGCCGCGCCGTGGCTCACCGCGTCGGGTGGCTCGGTGGTCCTGCTGGCCAGCGACTCGGCGTTCACCAGCGCGCCCGGCATGGTGCCGTACTGCGCTTCGAAGGGAGCCGTGGTCGCGATGACCAGGGCACTCGCGGTCGATCTTCCCGGCGTCCGGGTGAACTGCGTCTGCCCCTCGGTGGTCGACACCCCGATGGCGCGCGGCGATCTCGGCGATGTCCTCGACGATCCCGCGTTCCCGGTGCAAGCTCCTGAAGAAGTCGCCTGGCAGGTGCTCCATCTCGCGTCCGCGCGCTCGCGGGCGGTCAACGGCCAGGCCGTGCTCGCCGACTTCGGCGTCTCGGCCCGTTCCGGTTTTCCCGCTTAGAAAGGACTCCGCAAGTGAAGAAGGTTGTCGCGATCACGGGTGGCGGTACCGGTATCGGTGCCGCGGTGGCCCGCCGGTACGCCGACGAGGGTGCCCAGGTGGTGGTGCTCGGACGGCGGCGCGAGCCGCTGGAGAAGGTGGCCGCCGAAACCGGCGCGCGCGTCATCGCGTGTGACGCCAGCGATCGCGAAGCCGCCGAGAACGCCGCGGCGGAGATCGTCGGCGAGTTCGGCAGGCTGGACGTCGTGGTGGCCAACGCCGGCGGGCACGGCCTGTCCTCGGTGACCGACACCGGCGACGAGGAATGGGAACTGGCCCTGCGCTCGAACCTCTCCAGCGCGTTCGTGTTCTGCCGGGCCACGCTGCCGTCGCTGGTCGAAACCGGTGGACAGGTGGTCATCGTGTCGTCGCTGGCCGGGCTGTTCGCCGGGCCGAACGTCGCCGGCTACACCGTCGCCAAGCACGCGCTGATCGGCCTGACGCGCTCGATCGCCCGCGACTACGGGCCGAAGGGCGTCCGCGCGAACGCGGTCTGCCCCGGCTGGGTGCGGACCCCGATGGCGGACGGCGAAATGGACCAGTTCGCCGAGGCCGCGGGCTTCGACGGCGGTCACGCCGAGGGCTACCGGCGGGTCACCGCCGAGGTCCCGCTGCGCCGTCCCGCCGAACCCGAGGAGATCGCGTCGATCGTGCGGTTCCTGGGGTCTTCGGAGTCTTCGTACATCACCGGTGCGGTGATCGTGGCCGACGGCGGCGCGCACGCCGTCGATCTGCCGACTTTGGCCTTCGAACGGGCGGGCATGGGTTCTCAGTAGTCGCGTGTGAAGGCCCCTTCCCTCAGCCGTGGTTCGAGTGACCAGCCGAGGGAAGGGGCCTTCACGCGGTTCAGGATTTCGTTGGAGACAGCGTCTTGCGCCACCGATTCGCTATCGCGCCGTGCTTGCCATTGAATTGGGTTGGAGCGAGGAAAAACGCTGCCGGTTCATCACCCGGTCGGCGGTTTCACGTCCAGCGACAGAAGGTCAGAGTGGCAATCGGTTGGTGGTAGCCAACGATCGAGGGGGATCGGAAATTTCCTACCGTCATGGATCGTGTGTGGCTGCGGGAATTCGCGCCCCCGGTTCATTCTGGACACCTATCGAGATGGGGAACTCGTGGTAGACAGACGTGTCAGTGCGCTTTCGGCGGTCGGAGTGTCAGGATTGATGCTGACGACATCGATTCTCGGCGCCGCATCGGCGCACGCGGACAGTGCACCGCAATGCACGGCGACGGATCATTGCTACTCGGTCGGGGTCATCGGATCCCAAGCGGAACCCTTGTGGATGAACGCGGTCGGCGCGGATCTCGGTGTCGGATGTTTGCACGTCGACGACCGGGACAACGAGTACGCGAACTGGGAGATGTGGATCCTCACGAACCTCAACGACCCGAAGCTGGACACCTGGGTGGAAGCGGGAATGACTGCGGGAACACTCGACGCTTCGCCTGGGGGAGAGAAGGGTTTTCTCTGGTACTGGGCGGACTCGCGCCCCGGGTCTCCTTACCGCGAGAGTTACATCAAGCCCGCGCGCACGAATGAGTTCGAGAATGTGACGTTCAAATGGGTGCCCGGCAGCGGCGACTGGGAAGTGCGCCAGGACGGCGACCGGGTCGCGGTGTCCGAGCGTAACGGGGCGTATGGTGGACGAGCGGACAATGGACTGGAGGTGACCACGCCGGGTGCCCGGATTGCCGGTGCTTCGACGAACTTTCAATACCAGGACACCGGCAACGTGTGGCACGCCGCGCCCACCTACATCGAGAACGACCGGCCCGACCTCTTTTTCGGCTATACGAATGGGAAGAATGTCGTCGCCGGAACACACAAGCCGTGCGTGAACGAAGTGAGCACGATGACAGGGAGCAACGAGGCGACGCCACCGACACCGGCCGGCCTGTTGGCGGCGGCCAGGAAGCTGGCGAGCCAGAACGGCGAGCCGAACCCCGGGAACATCGAATACGTCGCGACCGGTAGGCAGGCACTCTCAACTCTGGACGGTAGCAGGACGACCTCCGACGACCCCGCGTACTTCGTTCAGATGACCGGTGATTTCGTCGGGCACGCCGCAAAGGTTCCGCGGGGTAGCAAGGCGCCCAGGGGCAACGTGCTGACGTTGACCATCGATGCGACAACCGGGCGAACGCTGGGCTGGTCCATAGCTTTGGCGCCGCACGACCTGTCCCGGTTCGGGACTGTATCGACATTGCGATAGCGCGGGTAGCTACCTGTCCGTGAAGGCCTCCTTGAGGGACCCAGAGTCCCTCAAGGAGGCCTTCACGGACTTCGAACGGTCAGGGTTCGCCGAGGTAGGCCGAATGCAGGGTGCCGGGGGAGTCCAGCAGTTCCTGCGCCGAACCCGAATAGGTGACGCGCCCCGAAGACACCACCAGCGCGTCGCTCGCCACCCCGAGGGCCAGATGCGTGAACTGCTCGACCAGCAGGATCGCCGCGCCCTCCTCGGCGAACCGGGTCACCATCGGCAGCAGCCGCGTGAACACCACCGGTGCGAGACCCAGTGACATCTCGTCGATCAGCAGGAACGACGGCCGCGCGGCGAAGGCGCGGGCCAGCACCACCATCTGCTGTTCGCCCCCACTGAGTAGCGCTGCCGGTGAGTCGCGGCGTTTCTCCAGCTCAGGGAACAGTTCGAACAGTTCGTCGGCCCGCGCGCGGGTGCGCGCGGTCAGCATCAGGTTCTCCAGCACGGTCAGGCCGCCGAACACCGCGCGGCCCTGTTCGATATGCGCCAGACCCCGCCGCGCGCGGGAGACGCGCGACTGCTTCGTGATCTCGTCCGGTCCGATGTGGACGGTCCCCGCGGAGGCGGGCACCACCCCCGAGACGGCCTCCAGCAGGCTGGTCTTCCCGGCGCCGTTGGGGCCGACGAGCGCGGTGATCCGGCCCGGTTCCAGGGTCAGGTCGACGCCGGAGATCACCGGTCCGGCGCCGCGCGTGACCGTCAGCCCCGCTATCCGCAAAGCGTTCACAACAGCTCCGTTTCGCCCATGTACGCCTTGAGCACGGCCGGATCCGCGAGCACCTCGGCCTGCGGGCCGGAGGCCAGGACACGGCCGAAGTCGAGGACGGTGATCGTGTCGCAGACCGAACGCACCAGGTCGAGGTCGTGCTCGATGAGCAGCACCGACACCCCGAACCGGGCGGGAACCTGCCTCAGCCGTTCCCCGAACGCGACGTGTTCCTCGTGTGGAAGTCCCGCGGCCGGCTCGTCGAGGAGCAGGACACGCGGCCGCGCCAGCAGATGCCCGACGACCTCGACCAGCCTGCGCGCGCCGACGTCCACTTGCGACAGTGGGGTGCGGGCGGAGGGGCAGCCGAAGAAGTCCAGTGCCTCGCCGACCTCGTCGGCGGTGAGCCGCCGCCTGGCGAGGAACTTGAGGTACGCCCCGACCGTCAGCCCCGGCGGGACGCGGTCCTGCTGGAACGTCCGGCGCAATCCGGCGCGGGCCCGGTTCGACGGTGACCCGGTCAGCGGCTCGCCGCCGAGTTCGACCCGGCCCTCGGCGTTCGGCAGGAAGCCGCTGATCGCGTCGACCAGCGTCGACTTGCCCGCGCCGTTCGGCCCGATCACGCCGAGCACGCCGTGTTCCGGCACGGATATGTCCACTGAGGACAGTGCGGCGACGTGCCCGAAGTTCACGCTCAGACCGCGCACGGTGAGCACCGGCGGGCCAGGCGCCTTGGCTTCGATGTCCGCGGTCCCGGCGGCGAGGTCGAGTTTCGCCGGTTCCTTCTTGGACCGCCGGTACCAGACGTTCCGCACCGTGGTGCCGAGGTTCCCGCCACTGGCCAGCGCCTGCACCCCGAGCACGCCGAACACCACGAAAGCCCAGTCCTGCGGGACTCCCCAGCGCTTCAGCAGTTCGGGAACGCCGACCCACAGCACCGCGCCGAACACGGCCATGTCGATCAGATGCGCGCCCGACATGATCGCCAGCACGTACAGCGCCAGCGACTGGATCGCGGTGAAACTGGCCGGGAAGGCGAGCCCGACCTGTCCGGTGAGCAGGCCGCCGCTGATCCCGCCGAGGGTGGCGCTCACCGCGAACGCGGTCAGTTTCGACGTCCGCACGCTCGTCCCGGCGGCGGCCGTGCCGCGTTCGGAGAACGCCACCGCCTGCCAGGCGCTGCCCCAGCGCCCGCGGCGCAGGAAGTAGACGGCCAGGCAGCACAGCACCAGCACCACGATGGCGAGCTGGAAGTAGGACCGGTCGTCGGAGAACGCGTCGGGCCGTTCGACCGAGATCCCGCCGGCGACGCCGGGGAACTGGAGCTGCACCAGCGCGAGATCGGCCGCGGCGGCGAGCCCCAGCGTGACGACGGCGAGGTTGATCCCGCGCAGCCGCAACGCCGGGAGCCCGACGAGCACCCCGACCAGCCCGGCGGCGAGACCGCCGAGCAGCAGCCAGGTGAGGAAACCGCCGGGAGCCTGTGCCTCGTTCAGCGCGGACACCGTCCAGGCACCGACCGCGCCGAAGGTCAGCTGGCACAGGGAGATCATGCCGGCGCTCCCGGTGACCACGCCCAGCCCGAGCAGCGAGATCCCGGCGACGACGGCGCTCATGCCGAGGTACACGAAATACCCGTCGAGCCCGACGCTCAGGCCGTAACCCGCCGCGATCGCCACCAACGCGACGACGAACGGCATCCCTCGTTCAGCGAGCCGCATCCCACACCTCCTTGCGCTGCGACCAGAGCAGCAGCGCGACGATCACTGCGAACGGCAGGAAGTACCGCACCACCGAAAGGCCGTCGACCTGCGCGGCGGCACCCTGGATCAGGCCGAGCCCCAGCCCGCCCGCGACGGCGAGGTCGAGACGGCGGAATCCGCCGAGCAGGGCCGCCGCGGCCGCGGGGACCACCAGCATCGCCAGCGAAGTCGCGTCGTTGGACTGCGACGGCGCCACGATCGAGATGACCAGCGTGCTGACCACCCCGGTGACCGCCCAGACCGCGACGCTGAGCCGTTTCGCCGGGATGCCCAGCAGTTCCGCCGTCGTCGGACGTTCCGAAAGCGCCCTGAGCTGGACTCCCGCCGGGGTCCGGCTCAGCACGATCCGGCTGGCCACCGCCACCAGCACCGCCAGCGCGACGGTGACCACGGTGACCTGGCTGATCACCACGCCGCCCACGGTGACCGCCGGTCCGTCGAGAATCGGATGGAACGGCTGCGGTTTGTTGCCGAACAGGATGAACGACAACGAGATCAGCAGGAGCAGCACCGCCACGGTCACCGCCGAGCGGGTGCCGGTGTCCGCCTCGGCGAGCCAGGTGGACACGATCCAGCCGAGCAGCGCGCTGAGCAGCCCGCCGAGCAGGATCCCCGCCACCGTGGCGAGCCACGTCGGCAGTCCCGCGTGGACGGACAGGAACACCGCCACGTAACAGCCGAACATCCCGGTGGCGGACTGGGCGAAGTTCACCACCCGCACCAGGCGCGACATCAGCGTCAGGCAGACCGCCAACACCGCGTACAGTCCGCCGGCGGCCAAGCCTGCCAGCGCTCCCTGCAGCATGAATCCTCCTGTGTGGGGAAGAGAGGGGCAAGTGGCCGTTCGGTCCGGGTGGTGGGGGGGGGGGGGGGGGGGGGGGGGGGGGCCCCCCCCCCCCCCGCCCCCCCCCCCCCCCCCCCCGCGCCCCCCCCCCCCCCCCCCACGCACCTCATGCC
>NZ_JBIUAQ010000052.1:0-43083 GCF_044547565.1 Amycolatopsis sp. NPDC052450
TCACGGCCTCAGGCGACAGCATCTTCACCGCGCGAAGCAAGAACAAGATCCTTCGGCACCACGCCGAATCACCACACGAACTTCCGACTCGGGACGCCTAGGTACAGGAAGGGGTCCTTCACCGGCCCCCCGGGTGTTCTGCACCCGTTCACTCGAACGGTGATGGTGTACCGTCCCGGAATGCGTCACCTGGTACCCCATTCAGCACTGAAGACCTTGCGCCGATCGGCCCGCGGCACACTCGGCCGGGGCCTGCACCGGCTCGCCCGGCGATTCCACGATCCGTATACGGAGGAACTGGAACGGGTCGCCGCGGAACTGCGCGCGGAGATCGTCCGGCAAGGGGATCGCTGTTTCGACCGGGTCGTCGAGTTCGAAATCCGGAGCCGCCGCGACATCATCTACGCGGGTGATCAGGACGCGGCGCGGGACAGCAATCGGTTCGCTCGCGAGCAGCTGACCGGAACCCGGCACTTCGCGCGTCCACAGGAGACTCTCGCGTACGCGCTTTCCCTTGCCCCGTCAGGAGGGATGGCTCTCGAATTCGGCGTCGCGAGCGGGAACACACTGCGGGTGATCGCCAAGGCGCGCGGTGGTGTCGAGACCTACGGGTTCGACTGGTTCCAAGGACTGCCGGAGAACTGGCTCAACGGGATGCCCGCCGGCTCGTTCGCCCGCGACGACCTGCCGGACGTCCCCGGCGCCGAACTCGTCGTCGGTCTTTTCGCCGACACGCTTCCCGGCTTTCTCGAACGGCACGAAGGTGTCGTCGATTTCCTTCATGTGGACGGCGACCTGTACAGCTCGGCGAAAACCGTACTCGATCTGGCGGGCCCGCGACTGCGGCCCGGCAGCATCGTGCATTTCGACGAATTCTTCAATTATCCCGGTTGGCGGCGGCACGAGCACAAGGCGTGGCTGGAATACGTCGAGCGCACCGGCACCGAATTCGAATACGTGGCTTACACGTACGCCGACAACCAGGTCACCGCGCGGATCACCGGCTAAAGCGGTTCGCGCACTTCGATCGTCCCGATCGCGGCCCAGGGGTGGGTTTCGCCGCCTCGACGGCTTAGCGCGCCGCTCCTCCTAGTCGGTCAGTCCGTCTTCGTAGGCGCGCAAGGTGTCGATGAACATGCGCCGTTCGGCCGGGGTCAGCGGTGCGAGCGCCTTCTGCCAGGCGCGGGCGCCCTGCGCGAGCCAGCCGTCGATCGCGGGCCGCATCCGTTCGCTGATGGCGACGATCCGCCGGCGGCGGTCCGCCTCGTCCTCGCGCCGGTCGAGCACGTCCTTCTTGGTCAGTTCGCCGACCATCAGGCTCACCGTGGTCGGGGCGACCTCGAGCCGTTCGGCCAGTTCGTTCACCGTCATCGGCCCGTCGAAGAGCAGGTACGACAACAGCGACAAGTGACGCGGAGCCAGCGACAGCGACTGGAGTTCTTCGGGGATCTTGAGCCGCTTCGCGCGGCCGACCATGCGTGGCATGAGCAGCAGCAAGGCCCGCACGGCGTCGTCGACTTCCATGTCCTCGGTTGACACCGGTCCCCCTCCTGGATACCTTTGCAAGCAAAGAGGCTTTGCTTGCAAAGCAAAATAGCTTTCTCGATGATGTTACCTGGGGAGTACCGTTGCTGATGACCACCGCGGATGCCGGAACCGGCCGTCCTCGCACTGTCGACGTCGACTGCCGCCGCTCCGGGAGCCGGTACCTGGCGTACGCGCCGGACGTCGATTCGCCTTGGTACCAAGATCTCCTCGTCAGTCCACAAGCGACACTCGAGATCGACGGGGTCCCGCATGCCGCGCGGGCGGTGCCGCTCGAAGGCGAGGAACGCGGTGTCTCGCTGCACCTGCTGGAGGTCGACGCCGCCCGCGGCCGGGCGATCGCCGATCAGCTGCTCGTCCATCACGGTGAACTCCGCAAGACGCTGGCGGCCGCGCGGGCCGAACTCGGCGGCGAACAGCTCACGGGCCGACCGGTCCTGCGGCGCGAACTGCTGGGCCATTGCGTGACGTTCTGCAACGGCCTGCGCATGCACCATCTCCGTGAGGACGGCGCGTTCACCGCGATCCAGAAGGCCCATCCCTGGCTCGCGCCGGCGTTGGACCGGCTGCGCCAGGAGCACGAAACGGTGTCCCGCGCACTGCGTGACCTCGACGAGTTGCTGCAGGGCAAGGGGGAAGTCGAAAGTGCAGCGCTGCGCGAGGAGTTCGATCGGGTCGCGAACGGGTTGGAGGAGCATTTCGCCTACGAGGAGGCGAATCTGCTCCCCGCGCTCCGCGGTGACGATACGACGTCACCGTGACCAGGGAACAAGCGGCGCGGTTACTCCGTGCGGGTGAGAGCGCCGGGCCGCTCGGCCGGAGACACCGGTAACGAATGCCGGTTCCTCGGCGACTGATCGTTGTCCGCACCGATCGGCGCGACGCCCCCGACCGGAACAGTGAGAACCCATGAAGCTTCGAAGAGCCTCACTTCTGTCTCTGGTGGCCGCGGTGGCCACGATCATGCTCGTGGCACCCGCTTCCGCGAACGCGGCCCCGCCGACCAGCGCGGTGGAGGTCTCGCCGACCACTGTCCAACGTGGACAGACATTCACCGTCACGCAAACCGTCTACAACGCCGATGCCACGTCGACCATCGAAGGCGGCAAGGCGACGCTCTACGGCAAGGAATCCTCGCTGCCGGGCATCGTCGACCTGGTGTCCTGCCCCGGCGCGTTCGCCTGCGACATGCTCGGCGGCAGTATCCGCGGCGGAGTCGGCACGGTGACCCCCGGCCAGAGCAAGACCGTGGTGTTCACCTTCCGGGTCAAGGACGACGCCCCGTTGGGCAGCGTCACCCTGCAGCACCAGTTCGTCGGTGACAACTACAGTTTCGAGATCCTCGACGGTCCCGTGCTGACCATCACCGGCACACCGAGCGCCGCCGACCTCGGTGTCACGCTGACCGCTTCCCCGCGCGGGATCCTGACGTCGTCGATCGACTACACGGTCAAGGTCACGAACACGGGCCCGGCCGCGGCGTCCGGGATCCGGGTGGTGTCGACCCTCGGCACCGGGCTGGGCTTCACCGGTTCGGCCACCTGCTCGAACCCGAGCGGCACGAAGACCGTCAACTGCGACTTCTCGTCGCTCGCGTCCGGAGCCAGCGTCACGGCCAAGTTCTCGGTGGCCGCCGGACTGCTGTCCCTCGGACAGGTCAAGACGACCGCGAAGATCACGCAGAGCTCCGTCGCCGACCCGAACGCGGCCAACAACACGTCGACGTCGACCTGCACGGCCGTCACCGGGCTGCTGCTGAGCTGCTAGGCCCCGGGCAGGTGATGCGAAAGCCACTTTCGCAACCTTCAAGGTTGCGAAAGTGGCTTTCGCATCACCTCCAGCGTACTTCAGCGCAGGCGCGCGGCGCGTGAGTGCAGATACCGCTGCTGCGGCAGGCTCGCCGCCCGCCGTGCGGCGTCCACATAGGACTCAACGGCCTCGGCGATTTCCCCGGCCATCTCGAGCAGATGCGCTCGGGCGGCGTGGAAGCGGTGGTCGCCGGAGATCCGGTCGCCGAGCTTTTCCAGCGCCGCCAGCCCTTCGCGCGGACCTCGCGCCATCCCGACGGCGACGGCGTGGTTCAGCGCCACCACGGGATTGTCGGAGAGCCGCAGCAGAAGTTCATAGAGGGCCTCGATCTGCGGCCAGTCGGTCTCTTCGGCGCTCGGCGCCTCGTCGTGCAGTGCGGCGATCGCCGCCTGGATCTGGAACTGCCCGGTCGGCCCGTGCGGCAAAGCCTCGGACAGCAGCGCGACGCCCTCGGTGACGTACTCGGTGTTCCACCGGCTCCGGTCCTGTTCGGACATCGGGACCGGCGCGCCGTCCGGCCCCGTCCGCGCCGGGCGGCGCGCGTCGGTGAGCAGCATCAGCGCGAGCAGCCCGGTGACCTCGCTGTCGTCCGGCATCAGCCGGTGGACGATCCGGGTCAGCCGGATGGCTTCGCCGGAAAGATCGCTCCGCACCAGATCCGGGCCGGACGTGCTGGCGTAACCCTCGTTGAAGATCAGGTACAGCACGTGGAGTACCGCGTCGAGCCGAGCGGCGCGGTCCGCCGCCGGTGGCATGCCGAACGGGACACCGCTGGACTTGATGCCGGACTTCGCGCGGGTGATCCGCCGGGTCATCGTCGCTTCGGGGACCAGGAACGCGCGGGCGATCTCCGCCGTGGTGAGGCCGCCGACCGCCCGCAGGGTCAGCGCGATCTGCGACGCGGGCGAGAGCGACGGATGGCAGCACAGGAAGAGCAGGACGAGCGTGTCGTCCGAGTCGGCGGCCCGCCGGTCCGCCGCGGGGGCGAGCTGCTCTTCCGGCAACGCACGGTGGACGACGGTGTCCTCACGACGGCGCCGCGCCTGCTCGGCGCGGAGCAGGTCGGTCAGCCGCCGTGAGGCGACGGTGATGAGCCAGGCGCGCGGATCGTCGGGCCGCCCTTCGGCGGGCCACTGCATCGACGCCGCGAGCAGCGCCTCCTGTGTCGCGTCCTCCGCCAGGTCGAAGTGGCCGTAGCGGCGGACGACGGCACCGAGGACCTGCGGCGACAGCTCGCGCAGCAGGCCCTCGATGCCGGTGTCCGGCACTAGAGCTCCAGTTCTTCGAAGCTGTCGGCACACGGCCGGATGTCGACGTACCAGTCGCGGCCGAGGTCGGTGCCTTCCGGATACGGGGTGTTCGCCAGTTTCGCCGCGATCTCGGTCGCGCGGTCGTAGCTCGCGCAGTCGACGGTCGTGTAACCGACCAGGACCTCCTGCGTCTCGGCATACGGTCCGTCGGTCACCACGGGCGCGCCGTCACGCAGGGAGATCCGGCGGGCGTGCGCCGGCTGGGAGAGGCCCTGCGCGTCGACGAACTCGCCGGATTCGACCAGGTCGTTGTTCCACTTGCCCATGAACTCGTGCAGGGCCGTGATGTCGTCGGCGCTCCAGTTGCCGCCGATGCTGTCCAGGTCCTTCTGCGACCCCATCATCATGATCATGTACTTCATGGCTTGCTCCTCTCGGCGGGCACCGCTTCGGTGCCTTCTGCCGGAGACGTCGGAGCCGCCGGACAGGACCGGACACCGTCCGCCGATGATTCTTCCTCAATTGCGGTCGGCGGCGGTGTTCATCGCGTCGGCCGGTTCGAGGGTCCGTCCGCCGGTGATCTTCGCGTAGAGGTGCGCACCGCCGAGGACCGGCGGATACTTCGGCGGATTCTCGGCGGACCGGCAGGTCGGGAGGCATTCGAAACGCGCGTCGTGGTCGCCGTCGAAGAAGAAAGCCACGCTTCTCCGCTGTGACGGACCAGGCCCGGACGGCGGCACGACCCGGTGCAGGGTGGAGCGCCAGCGGTCGTTGGTCCACTGCGCGGTGAGGTCGCCGAGGTTCACCACCAGCGCGCCCTCGGCGGGGATGACGTCGTGCCAGGTGCCGTCGGGGCCGTGGATCTGCAGGCCGGGGACGGGATCGGCGTAGAGGACGGTGACGATGCCGTAGTCGGTGTGCGCGCCGAGCCGCATCTGCCCCGGGAGTGGTTCGGGTGCGCCGGCGCGGCGCTCGAAGTGATTGACCCGCAGGGTGCGCGTCGGATGCCGCGTGTACGCGCCGAGGTAGCCGTCCGGGAGCCCGAGCGCCTTCTCGAAGATCTCCAGCAGCACTCGTGCGACGCGGTGCGCTTCGGCCTCGTATTCGGTGAGGGCAGGCTGAAGGGACTTCGGCAGCTCAGGCCAGATGTTGGGGGCGAAGAAGCCGTACGGATCCTCGCCGTCGATCTTCTCCGCGCCGATGACGAACGACTCCGACAGGTCAGGAGGTGTCGTCTCGCCGAGGCTGTACGCCAGCCCTTCGGTGCCTTCGGCCGCGTATCCGCGATCCGAGGCGCGGTCGGCAGGCGCGGACCGGAGCTTCTCCTCGACAGGCAGCGCGAAGAAGGCTGCGGTCGCGTCACGCATGTCGTCGATTGTCGATCGCGGGATGCCGTGCCCGACGACCTGGAGGAATCCGACACGCGTCAGGGCCTCGTCGACGGTGTGCGCGAGTTCCGCGCGGTCACCGTCGTTCCAGCTGCTCAGGTCGACTGTCGGTACGAGGGTCATGATGTGACGGTAGCCCGCGCCGGGTGCCTCGCAAGCCCGCCGAACACAGCAGACCGAGGAGCAGTACGCCGACCGGAAGCAGGAAGGCGGCCTTGACCGCGTCCGTGAGCGCCGCCCCGGTGATCTGTGCGGCCAGTTCCCGTGCCTGGCCGGCGACGTCGGACGGCAGGTCGGGCGGTACCGCGGGGGAGCCGCCGAACTCGGTGGCGGCGGCCGCGGACCCGGCCTCACCGGTGAAGCCGCTGACGAAGCGCTGCCGGAATTCGGCGGGCAGCGCGGCCGCCGCCTCGTTCGCCCGGATGGGCATCGAGGCGCTGGTCTGTGCCTGCAGCAGTACGCCGACGGCCGCGCCGCCGAGCACCCCGCCGACCTGGCGCGCGGTGTTGAAGATGCCCGACGCGCTGCCGACCAGCGAACGGCCGACCGAGTTGATGGTCACGTTGTTCATCGGGGAGAAGGTGAAGCCGACGCCGAGACCGCAGAGCAGCAGGGTGGGGATCAGGGCCTGTGGCGAACTCGCCGGGATGATCACCAGCGAGAGGACGCAGAGACCACCGGACAGGGAGAGCAGCCCGAACATCAGCAGGTACTTGGGATTCACCCGGTCCGACAGCCGTCCCGCGAACGGCGCGACACCGCCGGACACCATGGCGAGCGGCGCGATGAGCAGGCCGGCTTCGGCCGGGGACAGGCCGAGTACCGACTGCACGTAGATGACGAGCAGCAGGAGCATGCTGGTCATCCCGAAGCCGACCGCCACCGCGGACGCGGTCCCCAGTGAGAAGTCGCGGTGCCGGAAGATCCGCAGCGGCAGCAGCGGTTCGCGGCGGTTGACGTGTTGCCACAGGACGAAACCGCCCAGCAGCAGCACACCGGCCACGATGATGTCGAAGATCGAGATCCCGGCGCCGACCGTGCCCCAGCCGTAGGTCTGTCCATTTTGGATACCGAAGACGACGCAGACGAGACCCGCGCCGAAGAGCAGGATGCCGGGAACGTCGAAGCGGTGGGAGTTCCCCGGCCGCCAGTCGGGGACGAGGACGAGGGTGAGCACCAGCGCGACCAGCCCGACCGGAACGTTCGCGAAGAAGATCCACTCCCAGCCGAAGTTGTCGACGAGCACGCCGCCCAGCACCGGACCGGCGATCATGGCGAGGCCCGCGACACTGCCCCAGGCGCCCATCGCCGGACCGCGTTCGTCCGGGGGGAACAAATGCGTGATGAAGGCCGTGGTCTGCGGGGTCAGCAACGCGGCGCCGAAACCCTGCACCGCGCGGGCGACGATCAGCGTTTCCACGTCGCCGGAAAGCCCGCACCACAACGAGGCGGCGGTGAACACCAGCAGACCGGCGACGAAGACGCGCTTCGGCCCGAACCGGTCACCCAGCCTGCTGGCAGGCAGGATCGGGACGGCGTAGGCGAGCAGGTACACGCTGGTCACCCAGATCACCGCGGTCAGGTCGGTGCCGAGTTCGCGCACCATCGACGGCACCGCGATGTTCACGATGCTGATATCCAGCATGACCATGAAGAAACCCAGGCACAGTGCGAAAAGCGCGGACCAGGACTTGGTTCGCTTCGGCATCCGTCCTCCTGTTCCCGACGCCGGAGGGGCGGGACGACGAGCAAGGCCACTCGTCGTCCACCCCGGGATCACCCTGCTTGCCGCACCATGCCGGCGGTGCGGGGCAACGGCTTCCTGGTGCTGTCCGGACGGCCGATGCCCTGATACGAGAGCCCCGCCCTGGCCACGGCGACCGGGTCGAGGAGGTTCCGGGTGTCGATGACGGCCCGGCCGTCGAGCCGGTCGGCGATCCGCGGCCAGTCGAGGGCGCGGAACTCCGGCCATTCGGTCAGCAGCACGATCGCGGCCGCGCCCTTCGCGGCGTGATAGGCGGTGCCGGTGATCCGCACGTTGTCGGTCACGCCCGCCACCGGCGCGTGGACGCTGGGGTCGTAGCCGGACAGGTCCGCGCCTTCGGCGGCCAGCCGGGCCGCGATCGCCAGTGCCGGGGAATCCCGCAGATCGTCCGTCCCGGCCTTGAAGGTCAGGCCCAGCAGGCCGATCCGGGTGCCGGCGAGGTTCCCGCCGACGGCCTTGCGTACCTTGTCCACCACCAGATCCTGCTGCTTCAGGTTGGTCTCGATCGCCGCTCGCAGCAGGGCGAAGTCACTGCCCGCGGATTCCGCGATGTGCAGCAGCGCGAAAGTGTCCTTCGGCAGGCAAGAGCCGCCCCAGCCCGGCCCCGGCCGCAGGAACGCCTTGCCGATCCGCGCGTCGTACCCCATCCCGGCCGTCACGTCGTCGACGTTCGCGTCGAGGTACTCGCAGAGTTCGGCGACGGTGTTCACAAAGGACAGACGCGTCGCCAGGTAGCAGTTGGACGCGTACTTGATCATCTCCGCGCTGGCGGAATCGGTCACCAGGACGGCGGTGTCGAGCTTCTCGTACAGATCGGCGACACGGCGGGCGGAGACCGGGTCACGATCCGCCGAGCCGACCACGATGCGGTCGGGGTTCAGGAAGTCGTGGACCGCGAACCCCTCACGCAGGAATTCGGGATTGGACACGACCGCCACGTCGGCCCGGTCGATCAGGCGCGCGACACTGGCCGCCGTGCCGACGGGGACCGTCGACTTGTTCACCACGACGCAGCCGGTCGGCAGCAGATCCCGCACCTCGGTCACGACGGACTCCAGCGTGGTCAGATCCGCCGCGCCGGTGACGCTCATCGGCGTCGGCACGCACAGGATGACGATGTCCGCCCCGGCCGCCGCCGCGCTCGCGCCGAGCACGAAGTCCAGCCGCCCGGACGCCAGTCCGTCCACCACCAGTTCGCAGATACCCGGTTCCCTGATGGTCGCCTCACCGCGCCGCAACGCGTCGACCTTCTCCTGGTCGACGTCCGCGCAGACGACCTGATGCCCCAAGGACGAGAGGCAAGCGGCCGTCGTGAGACCGACATAGCCCGCGCCGATCACGGCGACCTTGGCCCCCGATGTTGAACCCATTCTCTTCACCCTCCAGTTTTTCGATGCCATCGGGCAGGACGGAGCCGCCCTGCCCGATGGCATCGCGAGATACGGATTTCGTGCTCAGCCGAACAAGTGGTGCGTCACGCGTCGTGCGGGATCGCCCGGATTCCCTCGTACGGGGTCTCCTTGCCGAGGTAGTCCACGGTTTCGAACAGGCCGATGGCGTCCATCGGATAGCGAGCGCCCGCTTCCGCGGCGAAAATGCACGGAAGGATCTGCTTGCGCTCCGAGGCGGCGGCCTGACCGCCCTTGCGGATGTGCTTGTGGGTGTGGATCAGGATCGGCATGTAGCCGCCGCCGAGGAACGAACCCGCCTGCAGGACCGCCCCGCCGACGCAGTCGATCACGCAGCCCTTGCCGAGGATCGCGTCGCGGCCCTGGTAGTAGTACGAGGGCGTGGCGAGCGTGCCGTGCTCCACGTGGAAGACGCCTGCCGAGAGGCCGATGATCGAACGGCCGCAGGTCCGCAGCACCGACCGGTAGAAGTCGACCAGGATCGGCCGGACGGTCGTGTCCGGAAGCGAGAATTCACCGCACATCAACGTGATGCGCACCAGTTCCGCGAGGGTGAGGCCGGAGCCGTGCTCCCCGGGGAATTCCTGGTCCCACGGCACGAGGTAGTCCGACGCCACCACCATGGTCGTCCCGACGTCTTCGAGGATCAGCCGCTCCGCGTCGCCGACCGGTTCCGACGGCAGGACGCCGTTCGCGAGGACCCGGACGGCGAACCGGTGCCTGGTCTCCAGCGTCTTCGCCTTGCTGGCCGCGATCAGGAGGTCGAGCCTGCCGGACACCGTTTCCGGGATCTCGAAGAGGTGGTCGATGCCGTCGGTGGGAACGGCGATCTTGGCCTGGAGGCCACGGTTGGGCAACGGTTCGTACGAGTCGACGACCTCCTGGAGGGCGTCGGCGAACTCACCCGTTCCGACCTGGACGAGTTTTTCCGCGGCCAGCGCCCGGTAGTCGTAGGGAATGGAGGGCGACGTCGACAGCACGATGTCGGCGAGCAGGGCGCGATGCCGGTCGTCGTCGAGGGACGCCGCGGCCAGTTCCAGTGACAGGTAAGGGGATTTGTCGCCGGGGCCGTGGATCCAGCTCGCGGTGAAGGGCGCCTCGAATCGGCACACCTTCCCGAACAACGCGCGGGCGGCGTCGTCGTTCTTGAGCTGGCTCGTGACCTCGGTCAGCGCCGCTTCCCGGTCCGAGACTTCGGCCAGCATGTCCTTGGCCGGTCGCAACAGCGTCGAAAGGTCCTCAATGCTACGCGTCATGCTTCGCTCCCAATTCGTGCGAACTCTTCGTGGTCGTTTTCCGTTGTCTGCGGGAAGGTGCCGGTGAACATCGCCGAACCCAGCGCGGCGAGGAACCGGTGCTCGGCCGGCCGGGTCACCGTGGTGCCCTCGTCGAGGTGCCCCAAGAGGTCCAGCTGCGTCAGAAGTGCCTCCTTGAAATGGTTGACGGTGATCAGAAAATGGCGCGCCGCCACCGGTTCCAGCAGGTCGCCGGCGTGCCGGATGTGAACGGCGTGGATGTTCTTGTGGTCGAGGTCCGAGCCGAAGAACGGTTCGAAGACCAGGGTGACGTGTTTGCCGGAGTGGAATTCCACGTCGGCGAAGCGATACCGGAATTCGGAGCCGTAGGGGATGGCGGCGGGGGCGATGAAATCCCTCGACACATCCTCGGGGAACGCGAATCCGGCCAGTGCCGGAAAGGCGACGGCGCCGGTCGACGACGTGTAGAGCTCGACGTCCGGAAGGCCGATCGCCGAGGTCAGAACCCGCATCTCCGCCGTCACCGACGAAGGTGCCGTGCGCAGATACGTCCGATACTGATCGGCCGGCAGGACCGCGCGCAGAATGCTCAACATGTGGAAGCCCTCGTAGCCGGCTTCGCCGTATTGCGTGTCCACGAACCTGCCGTTCGCGACGTCGAACTCGCGGTTCTTGGTGAATTCGATGGTGACCTTCCGGATCGGATCGAATTCACCGGCTTCCCGCACCGACGCCGCGAAACGCTGCACGGCTTCGCTGTGGGAATAGACGTCGTTGACGATGATCCGGGCGCGGGGATGCCGCAGGACCGTGCGGACGAGGGCGTCGAGTTCGTCCGGATAGCAGGCCGGTTTCTCGAGCAGGATCCGCGCGTCGGGCTGAAGCCGCAGGATCTCGTCGACCACGGTGAGGTGGGTCGCCGTCGGGGTGGCGACCACCCAGGCGTCGACGTCCGACGGATCCGGCACCTCGTCCACCCGGTCCCAGTCGGCGCCGTCGCCGAGGTCCACGGTGCGGACCCGGTGGCCCGCTTGCCCGTAGCACGCGGCGTACAGGGACCCGATCTTGCCGAGCCCGACGATGACGATCGTCTTTTCAGCCAGCGACAGTGCCGACACGGGCTTCCCCTCCCCGCGACCGGATGGAGTGACGGGCGGCGGACGTGCCCGCGGCCCGGCCCAGCACGGCCCCCGCCATCAGACCGGTACCGCCCGGGTAGCCCTGGTCGTAAAGGCCGCCGACGATCACACCCGCCGCGTAGAGACCGTCGATCGGTTCGCCGCCGCCACGCACCTCGGCGCCTGGGGTCACGGACAGCCCGCCGTAGGTGAAGGTCAGGCCGCAGACCACCGGAACGAACAGGAACGGAGGCGTGTCGAGCCGCTTCTCCGTGCTGCCGGAATGCAGGCGCTCGATTTCGGCGGCCAGATTCGCGGCGTCGATGCCGAGCCGCCGGGCGCCTTCCTCGATCGACGAGACGGTCACCGACGCCGGATCGCCGAGGTAACCGTTCGGAAGCGACCCGGCCGAGACGACCTTGTCGTCGAAGATCTGGAACGCGATCCGTCCCGGCTGTTCCTGGATCTTCTGCCCGAGCGTGACGTAGGTGAGGTTGCTGTAGCCGCCGTCTTCGTCGAAGAACCGGCGCCCTTCCCGGTTGACCACGACACCCAGCGGGAAGGCGTACCTGGCGAGGCCGTGGGATTTGTGCATCTGCCCTGGCAGCATGTAATCGGGCAGTTTGATGCCCTGCGGCGTGGTGTGGCACTTTTCCCAGTTGCCCGCGGTGTCGGCGCCGAATTCGACGGCGGCCGCCAGCGGGGCGCCTTCGTTGAACGGAACCCCGCGCAGCTTCACGTCCCGCCACTCTTCGCCGAGGTGACGTTCACGCAGCCCGGTGTTCGCTTCGAAGCCCGCCGATGCCAGCACCAGCGCGTCGGCGATCACCGGGAAGGCGGGCCCGGTTCCATGGACCAGGTACCGGCCGTCGGCGGTCTTCTCGAAGCCGGTGACCGCACTGTCGTAGAAGACCGTTCCCCCGAGCTGTTCGAACCGGGTGAAGTTTCGGTCCTGAAGGCTCTGACCGCCGCCGTCGAGCACGATCGGAACGTCACCGGGGAGCGGGGTCGGCCGCGGCGCCCAGCGCTGCCCGAAGTCGCGCATCCAGGTGATCGTTTCCGTCGAACGGCGGACGATCGATTCGATCAGGGCGACGTCCACCTGGTCGCCGCACACCCGCAGCCAGTCGGCGGCGTACTGCTCGTCCGAGTACCCCGACCGGCCGTCCAGGATCTCTTCGACCCGGCCTTTGTCCGCCTCCCGCAACAAGGCCGCGATGAAGGGGCTTCCCTGCCAGGAGAAACGCATGGTCCTGGTCAAGGAGCTGTTCCCGCCGCGCAGTTCTTTCGGCGCGGCTTCGAGGACGCTGACGGAGGTCGCGCCGGCCTGCAGTGCCGCTATACCGGCGCAAAGACCCGCATTACCGGCCCCGACGACGACGACCTGCCTCTCGGCCACATCATTTTGCCCGCTATGCATCAACAACGCTCCACAATCCGATGTTCGCCATTCATGGACGACCGGGTTCGAACGAGACCGGGTCATACCGCCGCGAGGCATGGCTGTTGCTTATGTCCACGCACGGTCACCGGGCCGATACGATCGGCGCGGCGCGTCGGTCTGCGAACCGCCGGTTCGCTGCTGGAATCGCAGCTTTCATTCCTCGTGTGTGCTCAGATGTGCGGCGCACGAGGTTTTCTCTTCGGAATCAGCAGATGCGGCCCCGATGCGGGCGACGTCAGGCGTCATCCGGTCTTCAAAGCAGAGATTTCAGTGGATGCCTTCCGAGATGAACCGGGTGTTTCCGCCGGGTTCACCGTCGCCCTTGACGATGATCGTGCGGACTCTTCCGGTTTGCTCATTTTTCTTCGGGCCCGGTATTCCCGAGCCTCCCCCGAGGTGGCCGGCGTGGGGACCGACTGGGGCCAGCCTGACTTCCTGACCAGCGCGTGGGCAACCTTCGGGTAGTTCGGCCTTGTTCGAAATCGTTCGAGTGGCCCGAACAGCAGATTCCGGCGCCGCTGAATGGCGGTATCAGGGTCGAGATCGGTTCAGTCAATCTAGAGCGATGATCGTTGATGCGGGGGGCGACGACGGGGAGTCGTCGACGGGGGTTCCGTCACCGGACTCAGCGTCTTCACCGGCTGAGTTCACAGCGGCACTGCGTGTATTGAGAACGTGGTCCGGATTGACTTATCGACAACTGGCCGGACGGGCGAAAGAACTCGGGGGAACGCTTCCGGCGAGTACGGTCGCGACCACTCTCGGCCGGACCACACTGCCCCGCGAATCGTTCGTGGAGACGTTCACGCGCGCGTGCGGGCTGAACGACGAAGACGTACGGCGATGGCTCGGCGCCCGGACGCGGATCGCGATGGGGGTTCCGCTGCGGCTCGTCGACGACGTGAAGGTGACCCCCGCGCTCCCCCCGGAACCGGAACCGGAGCCCGCACCGCCGGCGCGGCGGCCTCGGCGCTGGCGTGGGCCGCTGATCGTGGCCGCGGTCGTGAGCATCGTCCTCGTCGGGGCACTCGGCTATCTGACCCGGTCCTTCGGCGCGGCCACGAAGGGCAAGGACACCGCGGCCGTGGTGCCGGGGCTGGACATCCGGGAGGTGGGCAGCTGGGCGCAGATCCGCCCCGCCCGCTCTCCCGAGTTCTGTCTCGCCGAAGGGACGGACCGGACCAGGCTCTACGCCGGCACCGTCGTCGCCCAGCAGCTCTGCGGCAGCGACGCGGCGCCGCATCTGTTCATCGACCCGGTCGGCGAAGAGAACGCCGTGCAGATCCAGTGGCACCATCCGGAAAGCGGGGTCGGCTGCCTCACGGTCGTGAACGAGGGACTGGGGCACGACCTGATCGAACCCCGCGACGACTGCGACGACGATGGTATGGACCAGTTGTTCACCATCGGCTCGGCCGGTCCGACGGAGGAGGGGCGTTTCGTCATCCGTCCCGTCGGCACCAGCCAGTGCCTCGGCCTGCGCGACATGGACACCGTCGCCGGTACGGAGGTCGTCCGGGAACGCTGCTCCGGCGCGCCTGACCAGACGTTCCTCATCGATCTGATCCCGCCTCCCTGAGCGTGCGGCCGGGTCACCGCCAAGTCCGTGAAGGCCTCCTTGAGGGACCCAGAGTCCCTCAAGGAGGCCTTCACGGACTTGAGCCGGGGAGCCACCTGGACCGGCACTCGCGTGATCACTCCACGAGAAAGGCGGCGAAACCGGGAACCGGAGACGACCTTTCGACGACTTGTGGGGCTGAATCCTGTGGCCCGGCGAGCGGAGAGAGATGCACTGGTACGAGGACGACGACCTGTGGGTCGGCTTCGCGGACGTGATGTTCCCGCCCAGCCGGGCCGAAGAGGCCGAACGCCTGACGGCCACGTCACCGCTGCTCCAGGTCGCCGACGGCGCGAAGGTGCTCGATCTGGCGTGCGGTCCGGCGATCCACGTCGTGCCGCTGGCGAAGAAGGGCGCCGACGTGACCGGCGTCGACCTCAGCCCGGCGATGCTCGAACGCGCGCGAGAGGCCTGTGAAAGCGCCGGAGTCGCCGCGAAGCTGATCCAGGCCGACATGCTCGAGTACGCCGAGCCCGGCGCGTACGACCTGATCATCAACATGTACACGTCGTTCGGCTACTTCACCGAGCCCGGCGACAACCTCACCGTGCTGCGAAACGCCTACGCGAGCCTCGCGCCCGGCGGCAGGCTGCTGGTCGACGTGCTCGGCAAAGAGGTGCTCGCGGGCTGGGTCGGCCGTCCGAAAGCGGTCGACGTCGACGGCGGGACGGTGTTCATGCGCGACACCATCCTCGACGACTGGACCCGCCTCAAGACCGAATGGACGCTGGTCCGCGACGGTGCGGCGAAGCAGGCGTCGATCCTGTCCTTCCTGTACAGCGCGGCGGAACTGAAGGCGTTGTTCGAGACGGCGGGTTTCACCGGCGTCGAGTGCTTCGGTGACTTCGACGGTTCGCCGTACGACAACCACGCGCGCCGCCTGATCGTGCGTGGTGAACGTGCCGGCTGAAACGCTCCGCCTGTTCGCGGAACCGGACACCGACACAGCACGCCCGCTCAGGCTCACCGGCCCGGTGCTCCTGCTGTCGGCGGCGCTGGTGATCTCGCTGATCGCGGGCATCGCGCTCGGCCCGTCCAACGTCGCTCTCCCGGATGTCCTGCGCTACCTGGGAAAGGCCATCACCGGGGGCACCATCACCGGCGACGAGGTCACCGGGTACTCGATCGTCTGGCAGGTCCGCACGCCGCGGGTGCTGCTGGCGGCCGTGGTCGGCGCGGGGCTCGCGGTGGTCGGGGTCGCCGTGCAGGCGCTGGTCCGCAACGCCCTCGCCGACCCGTTCGTGCTCGGGATCTCGTCGGGCGCCTCGGTCGGTGCCGCCGCCGTCGTGGTGTTCGGCCTGTTCGCCGGGCTCGGCGTGCTGGCGCTGTCGACGGCCGCCTTCCTCGGCGCGCTCGGCGCGACGGCGCTCGTCTATCTGGCCGCCCGCAGCAAATTCGGCCTGACACCGTTGCGTCTCGTGCTCACCGGGGTCGCGCTCACCTACGCCTTCCAAGCCGTGATGAGCGTGCTCGTCTACCTCTCGCCGAGCGGCCAGGCCGCGCAGACCGTGCTGTTCTGGCTGCTGGGCAGCCTCGGCGCGGCGACCTGGGCGTCCCTGCCGCTGGCCGCGCTCGGGGTGGCCGTGGCGATCGTGGTCCTGCTGCGGTACGGCACCGCGCTCGACGTCCTGTCCATGGGTGACGAGACCGCGATGAGCCTCGGCACCGACGCGGCGGCCTTGCGCCGCTGGCTTTTCCTGCTCACCGCGGTCGTCACCGGTCTGCTGGTGGCGGTCAGCGGCTCGATCGGTTTCGTCGGGCTGGTCCTGCCGCATGTGGTGCGGATGATCGCCGGCTCGGGGCATCGCCGTGTGCTGGCGCTCGCGCCGCTGGTGGGCGCGGTCTTCCTGGTGTGGGTCGATCTGCTCGCCCGCACCCTCGTCGCGCCGGAGGAACTGCCGCTCGGCGTGATCACCGCGCTGATCGGCGTCCCGGTGTTCCTCGTCGTGATGCGGCGCCGCGGCTAC
Organism: Amycolatopsis sp. NPDC052450; assembly: GCF_044547565.1. Taxonomy (NCBI): domain Bacteria; kingdom Bacillati; phylum Actinomycetota; class Actinomycetes; order Pseudonocardiales; family Pseudonocardiaceae; genus Amycolatopsis; species Amycolatopsis sp. NPDC052450. The sequence goes on from NZ_JBIUAQ010000052.1 coordinate 16,570, forward strand.
GCGTTCGGGGGTCGCTGATGCTGTCCCTGCGCGAACTTTCCGTCGAGGTGGCCGGATCGACGCTGATCCGCGAACTAGGCCTGGACGTCGGCGCGGGCGAGGTCGTCGGCCTCCTCGGCCCCAACGGCAGCGGCAAGTCGACGGCGTTGCGCTGCGTCTACCGGGCGCTGACCCCGTCCGGCGGCGCCGTCCTGCTCGACGGCGTCGACCTGGCGGAACAGGGCCTGCGCGACACCGCCCGCCGGATCGCCGCGCTCACCCAGGACAGCCGGGCGGATCTGGACTTCACCGTCGAGGAGGTCGTCGCGCTCGGCCGGTCGCCACATCAGCGCGGCAACCTCCGGCTGTCGGCCCGCGAACGCGCGCTGTGCCGGGAAGCGTTGCGGCGGATGGACATCACCCATCTCGCCCAGCGCAGTGTGCTGACACTTTCCGGTGGCGAACGGCAACGGGTGCTGGTGGCGAGGGCGCTCGTCCAGGAACCGGAAGTGCTGGTCCTCGACGAGCCGACCAATCATCTCGACGTCCGCCACCAGGTGGAACTGCTGAAGTTCCTGCGTGACTGCGGGCTCACCGTGCTCGTCGCCCTGCACGATCTCAACCTCGCCGCCGCCGTCTGCCATCGGATCGCGTTGCTGCGCGGCGGATCGCTCGCCGCCTGCGGAACCCCGGCCGAAGTGCTCACGCCCGAGACGGTCCGCGCCGTGTTCGGCGTCGAGGTCACCCAGGTGACCCATCCCGTGACCGGGGCGCTCCAGTTGCTGTACGACCTTCCCGCCGATGAAACCGAGGGGATCACACGATGAAGCCGTCCAGGGTGACCGCGCTTTTCGCCGCGGCGCTGCTCCTGAGCGCCTGCGGTGCCCAGGTCGAGGCCGGACCGGCCGCACCGGCACAGGCCACGGTGACCAACTGCGGCGCGCAGGTCACCTTCCCGGCGCCCCAGCGCCCGGTGGCCTACGACGTCTCCGGCGCCGAGAAGATGTTCGCGCTCGGCCTCGCCGGCCGGATGCGCGGTTACGTGATGAACTCGCTCGGCGATCCGTCGATCGCCGGGTCGCCGTGGAAGGACGACTACGCCAAGGCCGAACGGCTCGGCACCTCGCGGGTCACCCGCGAAATCCTGGTCAACGCCAAGGCGGACTGGGTGATCGCGGGCTGGAACTCGGGCTTCAGCGAGGAACGCGGGATCACGCCGAAGCTACTGGAGCAGGTCGGCATCCGGAGTTATCTCCACACCGAGACCTGCTGGGAGTATCCGGCCGCGAAGTCGGAGGTGACGCCACTCGAGGCGCTCTACACCGACCTGCGCAATCTCGGCGACATCTTCGGCGTCCGCCAGCGGGCCGACGAACTGGTCACGGAACTCAAGGCACGCTTCGACAAGGTCCGAGCCGGTGCACCGAAGACCCCGCCCGCCAAGGTGTTCGTCTACGACTCCGGCACCGACCAGCCCTTCACCTCCGGAAAACACGCTGCTCCCAACGACATCATCGACGCCGCGGGCGGGACCAACGTCTTCCGCGACCTCCAGGACGGCTGGGGCAGCGTCGGCTGGGAAGCGGTGGTGAAGGCCGAGCCCGAGGTGATCGTCGTGGTGGACTATGCGGACCAGCCCGCGAAGGACAAGATCGCGTTCATCAAATCGGCGCCACAGCTGAAGAACACGCCCGCCGTGCGCGACAACCGCTTCCATGTCGTCTCCTACGGGGACCTCGTGAGCGGCCCGCGCAACGCGGCGGGCGCCGAATCACTGGCCGCGTACCTGCGCTCGATCGGCCGGTGAACGCGATGTCCGCGCTGGTCCACGAACACGTCACCGACGCGATCAAGACACCGGCGTTGATCCGGCTCAAGCCGAACGTCGTGCTGATCCGCTTCGAAACCCTGAAGGTCTACGCGGCGCTCGGCGCCGTCCGATCGCTGCTCGCCGCCGGTACCGTCCGAAAAGGACAGACGCTGATCGACAGCTCCAGTGGGATCTACGCGCTCGCGCTGGCGATGGCCTGTCACCGTTACGGCCTGCGCTGCCATATCGTCGCGTCCACCACGGTCGACCTCACCATGCGTTCGCAGCTGGAGATCCTGGGCGCGACGGTGGACCAGATGCCGCCGTCGGACGACCTCCGGCTCGACCAGCGGCGCCGTGTCGCGCGCGTGCACGAACTGCTGGAACGCCATCCGGGGATGCACTGGATGCGCCAGTACCACGATCCCGTGCACTACCTGGGGTACGGCGAGGTCGCCGATCTCGTCGCCCGCGCGCTGCCGTCCGGGCCGCTCACCGTCGTCGGCAGTGTCGGCACCGGCGCGTCGACCGGCGGGATCGCGCGGTCGCTGCGCGAACGCGATCCGGACGTCCGGCTCGCCGGCGTCCAGCCGTTCGGCAGCGTCACCTTCGGCAGCGAGCGGTTCACCGATCCGGACGCGATCATCGCGGGGATCGGGTCCGCCATCCCGTTCGGCAACGTCGATCACACACTGTACGACCGGATCCACTGGCTGGACTTCGTGCACGCCATGGCCGCGACCGTCGGCCTGATGCGCGACCACGCCGTCTTCGCCGGGCTTTCCACCGGTGCCGCGTACCTCGTCGCGGGCTGGGAAGCGGCGCGGAACCCGGATCGGACGCACGTCGTGATCGGCGCCGACACCGGGCATCGCTACACGGCAAGGGTTTTCGCCCGGCATCGGGAAGCGGTCGACCCGGCGGGGCTCGCGCCGCGCGAGATCGCTTCACTGGACGAACTCGCCCTGCCGTGGGCGGCGATGGACTGGAGTCGCCGCCGCTTCGGGATACCCGCGCAGCCGCTGTACCGGAAGGAGCGGGCGTCGTGACCGTCGTTTTGTTGGAAGCCTTGACATTCGGCCTGGGCAGGCTGGCCGACGCCGCGGCGGAGGCCGGGCGGAAACTGGTGCTGTTCACCGGAAACCGCGACATCTACCGGTACGAACTCGGCACCCTCGGGCCGGACAGGGTCGAGGTCGTCGACATCGACACCACCGACATCGTGGCCTGCGAAGCGGCATTGCGTGCCATCCCGGACCTCGCCGGGATCATCAACTCGACCGACACGTGGGCGCTTCCCGGCGCGGAACTCACCGCCCGGCTGGGCCTGCCGGGCCCCGACGCGGCCGCCGTCCGTGTCTTGCGGGACAAGGGGGCCGTGCGCGATCTGCTGTACGAACACGGGCTCACCCGCGGCCGCCCGGTACCCGCCTTGGTCGCCGAGGAGCTCGGGTTTCCTTTGGTGGCCAAGGATTCGTCGGGAACGTCGTCACGCGGGGTGTGGCTCGTTCGTGACGAGGCGGAACTCGAGCGAGCCAGGCTGGAGGCGAAGGAAACGCCACTGAAGGGCCATCTGATCGCCGAACCGTATTTCGCCGGACCGCTTTACAGCGCGGAAACCGTCACCTGGCAAGGAAGGACGCGGCTGCTCGGGATCCTCTCCCGTCAGCTGTCGCCCGAACCCGTACGACGTGAGGAGGCCGCCGCGTTCCCGGTGGCGTTCCCCGAGGCCGAATACGCCGGACTGGCCGACTGGATCGGCCGGGTACTCAAGGCCGCCGGACACGACCAGGGCTTCGCGCACACCGAATTCGTGCTCACCGCAGACGGGCCGGAGGTCGTCGAAATCAACATCCGGATCGGCGGGGCGATGCTCGGCGAGGCGCTGTGCCGCTCTTTGGACACCAACGTCTACTCCGCGATGATCGCCATGGCGCTGGGCGAGGAACCCGCTTTGCTGACCCAGGACGTCGGTGGGGGACCTGGGATCGGTTTCGTCCTGGCGTACCCGGCCACGGAAGGTGTGCTGAAGGGTTGGTCGGGGCTCGACAGGCTGCCCGGCCTCCCGGGCGCGCCGGAGTGGTATCCGACGGCGAGCCCCGGTGACGAGATCCGGCACCTCACGGATCAGCGGTCCTGCACCGGGATCGTGCTGGCCGAAGGACCGACGGCGGAACTGGCACTGCATCGCGCGCTCGCCGCGGCGGGCGGGATCACGCCGGAGATCGAGTCTTGAGGGCGTCGCGAAAGCCACTTTCGCGACGCTAGGCGTCCCGAAAGTGGCTTTCGCGACCTAGGGCCGGGCCCCGGAACGCGCCGATCTTGGTCGCTGTCCTTGCCGCTCACGCGAGGTTTGGCGTGATTCGCGTGTCTCGGCACGGGACTCGCGTGATTAGGCGGCGAACTCGCGTGATTAGGCGGCGAACTCGCGTGATTGGAAGGCGAACTCGCGTGATTGGGGGCGGAACTCTCGCCGAGGAGTGGGTCAGGAGGCGGGGACGCACTTCTTGGCGGCCGCGGCGGCGGCTGCCAAGTCCGGGGTGTCCATCTTGACGGCAGCGAAGGGATCGGTCGTTTCCGTCAGCGGTTTCTGGGCCGCTTCAAGGGCTTTGAGTCCCTGGTCCAGCGCGGCCTGTCCCTTCGACGCGTCGAGCTGCCGCTTGCCGTCGGCCGCCGCGTCCCGTGCCGCGGTGTAGCGGTCCACAATGGACTTCTTGGCCTCGTCGCCGCCGGGGACCGGTGACGGCGGCAGCGCGGCCAGCTCGCCGATGACCTTGTCCGCGAGTCCGGCGCGCACCCCGAGGTCTTCGCTCAGCCAGCTTCGCGTCACTTCGACGCCCGACGCCTGTTTGCTCGCGTGATCGTTGCTGGCCTTCACGTAGCCGTACAGCGCGCCGCACATCCCGTCGAGCCACGCGACGGTCTTGGCGTCCGGGGCGGCGGGTACCGAAGACGACGGGGCGGCGGTGACCGTCACAGGTGCGGCGGCAGGCGGTGGCTCGCCCGAGCAGGCCGTCATCGCGAACAGGGCCACGGCAAGGGGAACGAGCAGTACTTTCGTCTTCATCGGAGACTCCGTTCGCGGTGAAGCTTCGGTCAGTGGGGAGAAGCGCAACTCTTGGCCTCGGCCGCGACGGCCATCAGGTCCGGTGTCTCGATTTTGAGCGCGGGCAGGAGATCCGGGGTTTCCGTGACCGGCTTCTGCGTGGCGTCCATCGCCTTGATCGCGGCGTCCATGGCGGCTTCGTTGCCGGACTTCTCCAGGCGCTGCTTGCCCGCGGTCGCCGCGTCCCTCGCCGCGGCGTATCGGTCCACAAGGGACTTCTTCACCCCGTCACCGCCGGGAATCGGTGACGGGGGCAGCGCGGCCAGGTCATCGACGACCTTGCCCGCGAATCCCGCGCGGATCCCGAGTTCTTCCTTCAGCGCGCCACGGGTGACTTCGATTCCCGACTTCTGTTTGCGTGAGTATTCGTCGTGGGCCTTCAAGTAGCCGTACACCGCGCCGCACACGCCGTCGAGCCAGGCGACGGCCTTCGGATCGGCCCCGGCGGGCGACGGCAAAGTCGGTGATGACGGTGATGGCGGGGTGACGGTGACCGTCGCAGGTGCGGCAGACGGCCCACCCGAACAGGCCGAAACCGCGAACAGGGCACCCACCAGGGAAAAGAGCAGGAGTTTCGTCTTCATCGGATCTCCCTCCGGGGTGAACACGCACCGGAGGGCCCGCGGGTTGCCCTCAGCCGCAGTGCCCCATGAGCCGCGCGAGTTCGCCGGGTAGCAACGGCGGTTCCGGCAGTGGGTTCGCGGCCGTGGCCCGCATGCCGTCGAGCAGGAGCGCGAGGTGGCGTCGCCATGCTTCTGGGCGCACGGCCGCGGTCGCCTCCACGGTGCGCGCGATCCCCCAGGTCACGAAGGCCATGTCCTCGAGGGTGAAGTCGGCGCGCAGGTCACCGCTTTCCTTGGCTCGCTCGACGATCCTGGTCATGAGTTCGTAGCCGCGTTCGAGATCTTCGGTCTGCGGCGGACGCGTCGAGGCGAGTTCGTTGTAACCGCGATCGGCGGCCTGGAGTTCGCAGATCCGTTCGGCGAAGTACGTCAACCCGGCCCAGGCGTCGTCGAGGGAGAGCGCGTGTTCGGCCAGTTCCGCGACGATCGCGGTCCGGTCGGCGAACACGGCGTTCACCAGATCCGCGCGCTGGGGGAAGTGGTTGTACAGGGTGCCGATGCTGACGCCTGCCGTCTTCGCGATCTCTTCGAGCGGGACGTCGAGGCCGCGCACCGCGTAGAGCCCTCTCGCGGCCTCCACCAGCAGGTCGCGGTTGCGCTGGGCGTCCTTCCGCAGAGGTTTGGCCATGGCGTCATCGTAGTCAAGTTGAAGGTTCCCTCAAGTTACGGGTATAAGTTGAGGGGAACCTCAACTTAATTCTCCTGGAGGAGCCATGACCAAGACGTTCGCGATCTTCGGCGCCGGACCGGTGCTGGGACTTTCGCTCGCGCGTCGCTTCGGCCGCGAGGGTTTCCGTGCAGCCCTCGTCGCGCGCACCACCGAGAACCTCGACGCGCTCGTCGCCGAACTCGCCGAGGACGGCATCGAAGCGAGCGGGTTCGTCGCCGACGTCTACGAGCCCGAACAGCTCGCGGCCGCCGTCACCGCCATCGGCCGCATCGACGCGGTGGCGTTCAATCCCGGCGGCGGGACCATGGGAGAGGGCATCGTGCCGGTGCTCGACGTGGACCCGGAGAACCTCCGGCTCATCCTCGACCGCTTCCTGGTGTCCGCGGTGGCGCTGGTGCGGGCCGTGCTGCCGGCCATGACCGAACGTGGCGACGGCGCGATTTTGTTCACCGCCGGGCAATCCGGTCTGCACCCGGCGCCCTTCCTCGGCAACGTCGGCATGGCGCAGGCCGCGCTGCGGAACTACTTCCTCAACCTGAACTCCGTGCTCGCCGAGAAGGGCGTTTACGCCGGAGCCGTCAACGTCGGCGCGTTGATCGAGGGCAGTGTGCCGCATCGGGTGCTCACCTCGAGCCCGCTGGACTTCGAGCCCGAGGTGATCCATCCCGACGTCTTCGCCGATGCCTTCTGGAAGCTCTACGAGACGCGCGAAGCTCCCGAGGCGCTGGTCGGTTCGTTCGGGAGGTGACCTACTTTTCGATGGCGTAGGCCTCGATCTCGACCTTCATCTTCGGGTCGAGCAACGCCGAGACCTCGACCATCGTGGCCGCGGGAAGCACGTCACCGAAGGCTTCGCGGTGCGCCCGCGCCACGAGTTCGGCGTCCTTGATGTCGGTCACGTAGGTGACCGTGCGGACCACCGCGACCAGACTCGAACCGGCGTCCCGCAGCGCGGTCTCGATGATCGAAAGCACGGCCGTGGCTTGCTCGTACGCGTCACCCGAACGCGCGGGTTCCCGTGCCGTCGTCCCGGAAACGTGGATGTGCTCGCCGACGCGCACCGCCCGGCTGTAGCCGAAGACCCGCTCGAAGTCCCCGCCGGAGGAGATGTTCACCCGTTCAGTCATGGACCGAACGAAAGCACAAAGCGGCCCCGTACCGAAACCGGTACGGGGCCGCCGATGCTCACTTCTCTTCCTTGTCCTCCGGCGGCTTCTCGTTCACGGCCGGCGGGATGGCCTTCGTCAGTTCGACGATGGTCTTCCCGGCCATGCCCGAAGCGCCGTAGGTCGGGTCGCTGAGGATCTTGGTCGTCTTCTCGATCGCGTCCGCCACCTTCGGGAACCTCTTGTGCAGGTCGCCGATCGGGAAGCTGTTCCAGTAGTCGAACCGCTTCAAGATGTCCGCCGCCTCGGGGCGCCCCTCCAGCACCTTCGTCAGCTTCTCGCGCACGACCCGGAGGGGCATGTCGCTGAGCTTTTCCCGAGGAGGCTTGGGCGTTGCTTCCGGAGTGGTGTCAGACGGTTTGGCGGGCGGGCCTTCGATCGGCTTCTTGCCGCCGGGCATCGGCGTGCCACCACCGGGTTTCGGCTTGGGCAACGTGACCTTGCCGCCGCCGAGGGTCAGCTTCACGACGTCGTCCGCCGCCCCGCGCGTCTTGGCCAGGATCTTGATCATCTCGGCGAGCTTCTTGGCCGTGTCGGCGATCTGTTTGGCGATCTTGGCGATCGCCACGGCGACCGTGGTCATGATGGAGGCGATCGCCGCGATGATCGAACCGCCGAAGGTGATAGGCGCCAGCGCCACCGCCACGATGGCGGCCTTGAGGATGCCGGCCAGCGTCATGGCGATGATGTCGCGGACGATGCCGCGGACCGCGCCGATGACGGCACCGGCGATCCCCATCTGCTTGCCCGCGAAATTGACGTACTCGGCGAGCGCGTCGATCTGGGCGGCGACGCCCTCCATGTCGGCACGGAACTTGTCGGCGGCCTCGCCGTCCCACTTCTCCATGAACTTCTTGGTGGCGGCCGCGTGGTCCTCCGACCACTCCTTCACGGCCTTGCCCTCGTTGTAGATCGCCGTCTTGGCCGCCTCGATGCCCTTCGGGTCACCCATCAGGAAGTCCAGCGGCCAGCGGAAGATGACGATGTGCTCGATCAGCCAGCCGATCCCGGCGGTGAGCAGCGACCCGATCGGGTCGACGACCATGCCGAGGACCTCGATCGCCATCCCCGCCGAGGCCAGCCCGATGCTGAGGCTGTCGCCGTCGTCGACGGCTTTCTTCAGTGAGAACGCGGAATCGAAGAAGCCCGCGCCCGCGGTGTCCCCGCTGCCCGCGAGGAAACTGCGGTTCTCGTCCTTGAAGTCGTCGGCCTTGGTGCCGGTGTTGTTCCCGAAGTCGTTGCGGCTGTATTCGTCGCTCACTTGACCTTCACCTCGTCGATACCCTTGCCGGCGTCGGTGATCAGCTTCTCCGTCTCCTGCTCGTTGGCGTCGTACTTCTTCGCGGCCTCGCGCACCCTGTCCGAGAACTCCTGCACGTTCTCCGAGTACTTGTTGAGGTGGTCCCGCGCCTTCCCGCAGTGCATGCTCGCGCCGGCGCCGTAGATCTGGCCGCCGAAGATGCCGAAAATGCCGGGATCCGCGACGCAACTGCCCACCATGTCGGCGCTCTTCCGCAGCGCGTCCTCGAGTTTGTCGAGGTGACCGGCGAACTCGGTCATGGCTTCCGTCTTGACACCGAATCCGCTCACCACGGGCTCATTTCATCGTCGTCGGGGGAGGCCGGTCGCCGGGTTCGCGGCGCCGGGGGATTCGGCGGCCGTACGGGACGGCCCGGCTGCGGCGGCATCGGGGGGCCTGCCTGCGGCGGGGGCGGCGGCGGCCGGAAGCCCGCCTGCGGACGCGGATCCTCGTGGTGCGCCTCGGGAGCCCACTTGTCCTGCTCGGGGTTCTCCGGGGCGTCTTCCTCGTCCTCGACCTTCGGCAGGAACGTGCGGACCAGTTCGGCGGCCTCGTCGTTGCCGTTGATCTCGGTGTACGACTCCGTCACCTTCTCGACGGTCTTGCGCTGGGCCTCGCGCACCGTCTGCATGACCAGGGAGGAGAGCCGCGCGGGTCCCAGCGCGGTGGCCCGGTTGCCGAACTCGATCGCGCTCAGCGAGCCGTTGGCCTCGACCGTCACCGTCACCGAGCCGTCGGCGGACCGCACGGTGGACGCGGAGGAGGTGAACGCGGCCGTCAGGGCTTCGGCTTTTTCCTGGAGTTTCTTGGCCTCTCGCTCCAAAAGAAGCGCGAAGTCCTCACCTGCGTCGAAATTGGGTTGCATACGTCGCCTTGGCTCGGTTCGGATGGGGTGCGAGGTCGACGAGGCGCTCCGCGGAACTGCCAGAGATCGTCACGTATCGTTACCATCGCGCAGGCGTTCGGACAACCCGGATGATCAGGGATTGCCCGAAAGGTCCTCCGGCGGTGGTAGTTCGGGGCAGAGCCTGGAAGAGGGACCGCGATGGGAACCGGACCGGTCGTGCGGGACGCCGATCGAGACGACGTCATGGCCATCTGCCGCTTCGGCGAGGAGCACGTCCGAGCCCATTACACGCCGCTGATCGGCGAAGAAGCCGCGGCCCGGCAGGTGCGGATGTGGTGGAACGAGACGAACGTCGCGGGCGCCGTGGCCCGCGGTTCGGTGGTGATCGCCGACGACGGCGGGCACCTGGTGGGTGTCGGACAGCGCGGGCTCGACGGTGCGGAGCACGTGATCTACAAGCTGTACGTGCACCCTCGTCACCGAGGCGGCGGGTTGGGCAGGCGACTGCTCGATGTCCTCATCGGACAGTTGCCGCCGGGCACGGAACGGTTGTACATCGAGCATTTCGTGGCCAACGAACGCGCGGGAGCCTTCTACGAGCGCGAGGGTTTCAAGGTGGAGCGGATCGACGCCCGGCTCGGTGTGGTTTGGCGAGTCCGTGAACTTCGCTAGCGGAGGTTGCGGGCGAACGCCCCGTCGAGCCAGCGGTCGACCTGACGCTGGCCACGCAGACGGACGATGACGAGGTCCGGATACCGGTTCTCGGCGATGACCTTGCGCACGCGGGCTCGGATCATCGGGTGATAGCGCCAGGCGAGCTTGACGATGTGGTCGCCATCGGTGAAGAACGTGTACAGAAGGCCTTCGACGTTGCCGCCGGCGATCTTCGATCCGCGCCCCATCCGACGTTTCAGCGTCCGGACGACCGTGCGTGCCACGGTCAGCGCACGGGGATGATCGAGCCAGACGAGGACGTCCAACCGCTCGGTCATCCGCTCCCGGACCTCTTCGCCCTGCCATTCGATGGCCCACTCGTCGCCGGTGAGGAACTCCAGGACGTCGGCCTGCCAGGTCTCCCGCACCGTCCAGCCAGGCGCGTGGAAGAAGGACTCGAACTCGACGAACGGCAACTCCATGCGCTCGCACAGGGTTCGCGCCAGCGTCGACTTGCCGGATCCCGCGGGACCCGCCACCGCGACCCGCCGGATCCGGCGTCCGGGAAGAGCGTCGTCCGGCCCCATGATCTCCATGCCGTGAGCATAGGGACCATCGCTACCGCTTTTCGGCGGCCGTTTTCAGGTCCTTCAACCAGACTTCGAGGCCCTGTCCGAGCATCGCGGTGGAGTTGGGAACGTCCTTGTCGACCTGGGGGCCGGTGTGGCTCTCTTCGGTGCGGACGATGACGCCGCCGGGAACCTTGACGAAGGTCCAGACGTGGACGCCGTCGATGTGCATGCCTCCGGGGCCGTCGAGCGGCCCGGTCCAGCGGATGCACTTGCCGGACTGGAGCTGCCGGACGGTGGAAACGATGGTCACGTCCCCGGGCGGGTACGGCATGCCGGGCGGGACGGGAATGGTCCACTGGAACCGGGAATGCTTGCGGAACGGGCCGTCGTCCAGGCGTTTCATGGTGACGGGGAGGACGGGATTCTGCCACGACGGCCAGGCCTCCACGTCGGTCTGCAGGTTCCAGACGGTGCGCAGCGGCGCCTTGATGAAGGTCTCGGTCCGGTAGTGCACCTTGGCAGCGCGGTCGATGCCTTTTCCTTGGCAGGTCAGGGAAGTCGGTTTGTGGCCGTGAGCTTGGGCGGGTGCGGTGGCGCCGAGCACGCCGGCGAGGGCCAGTGGAACCGTGAGCAGGCCGGCGAGCCGACGGCTTGAGGTACCGAACATGATCCTTCTCCTCTTGTTCGCGAGCCGCTCTGTTAGTCGCTCTCGCTATGGTTAGAGCCTATAGCGAGCCGACGGCTAACGTCAAGAGGAAAGGTGAGAGGGTCTAACGCCGCGAGAGTTCGGGCTCCAGTCACGCGAAGTTTGGCTTCTGGACACAAGGAGCGCCGTCCTGGCAATCGCCTCGGCGGGTAGTGAGGGGCTCCTTCCCTACCCTGAGAGTAGGGAAGGAGCCCCTCACGGACCTACGATCCCGACCCAGCCGCCGTAAGCATCTAGAACACGGCCGGCCCTATCGCACTCACGAGACGCGAAGATGAGCGAGCGGGTCCTTCAGCGCTTCCGAGAGCCCGGCATCGGCATCCCCACCACCGCGACCACTCACGCGAGCGCCCGACCGGAGGCCTTCACGCGCAGCCGCTGTGGCTGCTGGTGCATGCGGGGCGAGTGGCGGTTACCGACCGGGGTTGAGATCAACCGCACCCGGAATCACATAGGTATTTACTGGTCAGACCCAGCCGATCCGCTCGTAGAACGGCGTGATCCACGCTCGGAACCGCTCCCCGTGGACCTCCTGGGCGGCGGCCACGATGGCGTCCGGGTCTTCGGCCGGTGTCAGGCCCCGCTCCTGGAGCCATTTGACGAACTCTTCGTGCGAGCCGCTGTGATCGTCGTCTTCCTCGCGGAAGTAGTCGGCCGAGTCGTGGTCGACCATGACCTCACCGTCGTAGCCCAGCAGCCGCAGGAAATCCCGGAAGTCGCGGGCGACGACCTGTTCGCCGCCCTCGTCGCCGAACACCACGACGGGCGACAGGGCGAGGTCCGTCTCGTCGCCGGTTCGCCAGATCGCGTACGTCGAGCCGCTCCCGTTCGCCTGGGCGAAGGGAATCACGCGGGACAGGAACTCCGGGTCGTCCAGCTCCTTGGGGAAGCGGTCCTTGTCGTCGTAGTCGTGCAGCTCGAAGCCATCGGCGATGAAGTCGCCGGCCGAGTCGTAGAGGTCCTTCAGCTCGTTCAGGACGGGGATCGGTGAGTACACGCCGGGCAGCATAAGCGAGACAGAAGTCCGTGAAGGCCTCCTTGAGGGACCTGGATCCCTCAAGGAGGACCGAACTCACGTGATTGGAGGCGGAACTCGCGTGATTGGAGGCGGAACTCAGGTCGAGCGGCCGAGGAAGGCCAGGAAGCGGGCCTGGGCGTCGGCGTCCGCGGGGGGCTTCAGCCGGGGGCCGAAGGTGCCCGGCGTGCGGCTGATGATCAGCCGGGCGAGGGAGAACGACGGCGCGATGAGATCGGGGTCCATGCGTACGTCCATGCCGAGCGCGGAGCCGATGTCCCAGGTGTGGACCAGGGTGTCGAAGGTGAGCAGGGCCAGGTAGCCGGTGACCGTCGCATCGGGACGGTTGGCCACGTACCACGCCGGGGCGGGCCGGTCGAGTATCTCGCCGGTGACGACGGCGTCGGTCGCGGAGCGTGTCGCGCGCCATTCGGCGAGCGGGTCGTCGCCGGCCAGTTCGCCGGGTTTCTCGGAGCCCGCGGGCCCGTGCTCCGTCGTGAATTCCTGGCCGCCCGCGTGCTGCCGCAGCACCTCCAGGCCCCAGATGACGTGGCCTGTCACGTCTCGCACCGTCCAGTGTTCGCACGCCGACGCCGCGTGCCACCGGTCTTCCGGCACGGCCGCGAGTACGGCGTCGAAGGCGTCCTGTGTCCGCCGGTAGCGGTCCGGAATCTCGTTCACGGGCACCTCATTTCAGCGTCGCGTTGATGGCGGCCAGCAGCTGTTCGGGTCCCGGCACCAGGGCCTTGTCGAGCGCGAGGGCGTACGGGATGACGGTGCCGTCCGGGCGGCACACCCGCCTCGGCGGCGCGACCAGGTCGAACTCCTCGGCCGCCGTCGCGACGATCTCCGCCCCGAGCCCGCACATGCGGTTCGAGTCGTCGATCACGACCAGGCGCCCGGTCTTGTCGACCGATTTGCGGAGGCATTCCCAATCGAAGGGGTATACCGTCCGCGGGTCGATGATCTCGATTTCGGCCCGGCCGCCGAGGCTTTCGGCGACCTCGATCGCCGTACCGACGTGCTGGCCGACCGCCACCACCGTCAGGTCGCCGCCCTCCCGGACGACGTTCGCCTCGCCCAGCGGGACGATGTCCTCTTCGCCCCCGTAGACCACATCCGTCGCTCCCAGCAACGACGACGGGGCGAACACGGCGACCGGGTCGGGATCCTGGATCGCCGACCGCAGCAGCCCGTACGCGTCCGCGGGCAGGCCGGGGACGACCGTTTTGATCCCCGCGTGGGCGAGCAGGCTGTACGGATTGTCCGAATGCTGGCCCGCCCAGCCGAACCGCGAACCCGAACCGGAGACGAGATACGTGACGGGGATCTGCACCTGCCCGCCGGTCATCAGGGAGAACTTGTGGGCCTGGTTCACGATCTGCTCGAACACCAGGTAGATCAGCGAGGAGATCTGGAATTCGATCACGGGCTTCTTGCCCGCCATCGCCGCGCCGGTCCCGAAGCTGGTGAAGGCCTGTTCGGACAACGGCGTGTCCAGCACTCGCTCCGGGCCGAACCGGGGCAGCAGCCCCGAGGTGACCCCGCTCGCGCCGACGCCGACGTCTTCGCCGAGCAGGAACACGTCTTCGTCGGCCGCCATTTCGGCGTGCAGGGCGAGGTTCATCGCGTGCATGTAGCCGAAGTTCGACGGAGAAGGCAGCTCGCTCACAGGATCACCCCAGGCCGGACGGCGGTCGTTCCCGCGTACAGGTACATCAATGCGTCCTTCGGATCGGGCGACGGGGCGTTCTTCGCGAACTCGACCGCCTCGTCGATTTCTTTCTTCACGGCGGCGTCGATCTCGGCGACGACGTCATCGCTGAGCTGACCTCCCAGCAGGGGAATCGGATCCCGCTCGCGCCAGAGGGCGACTTCCTCGGGATCGCGGAACTCGACGCCCAGGAGTTCGAGCACGGAGTGATGCCCGAAGAACCGGTACGTCTGGCATTCCAGGAACGCCGGGCCATGGCCCGCGCGGCATCCTTCGACGAGTTCGGCCGCGGCCTCCGCCACCGCCTCGACGTCCATGCCGTCGACCGTGCGCGCGACCATCCCGAAGCCTTCCGCGCGCCGTGCCGCGCCGCCCGCGAGCCCCGATTCGAGTTTGAGGCTCGTCGCGTACATGTTGTTCTCGCAGACGAACAGCACCGGCAGAGACCAGATCGCGGCCAGGTTGAAGGCTTCCAGCAGGACACCTTGGCTCATCGCCCCGTCGCCGAAGAAGCTGACGACGACCTCCGAGTTCCCGCGCGCCTTGGCGGCCCAGGCGGCGCCGGAGGCGATCGCCCCGCCGGCACCGACGATCCCGTTGGCGCCGAGGATGCCCAGCTTCATGTCCGCGGCGTGCATCGACCCGCCGCGGCCCTTGTTGAAGCCTTCGAGGGTGCCGAGGAGTTCGGCGAGCAGACGGCGCGGATCCGCGCCCTTCGCCAGCACGTGCCCGTGTCCCCGGTGCGTGCTGGTGATGAAGTCCCGGTCGGTCAGGTTCGCGCAGATGCCCACGGCGACCGCTTCCTGCCCGATGTACGGGTGGATGCCGCCGTCGATCTCACCGGCGATGGCCATCGCCAGGCAGCGCTCTTCGAACTCCCGGATCTGTTTCATGGACCGGTACAGGGCCATCCGGTTTTCACTGGTCATTTTCGCGACAGCCCTTCTGTGCCTTCTGCGGAGGTCCGGACGAGCATTCGGTCGACGTAGCGAAGCAGTGCGCCGTCGTCGGGGCTGGGCACGACGATCGAGTCGAACGCGCTGCTCGGCACGCCGTTGCGAGAAGTATCCGAAGTGGACTCGAACAGCAACTTGAGGATGGCGTGCTCCTCGGGGGAATGGGCTTCGAGCAACGAAAGCCAGTCCGCCACCGGCCGGACGCCGATCTCCGTGCCGGTGCTCCGCAGGAGTTCGACCAGGTGGGTGAGCCGCATCGGCCGACGGCTCGCCAGCACGAACCGGCTGCCGTCCTGCTGCTCCTCCATGCCGAGCCTGGCGAGCGCGCCCGCCGTTTCGTCCACCGCGATCCACGGTTCCTCGATCTCGGTGTCGGGTGCGCAGCCGAGTTCGAGAATGATCCGCAGCACTCGCAGCATGATGTCGCGCGTGTTCCCTTGTCCGGTGCGCGAGTCGCCGACGATCCGGGGGAGCCGGTAGATCGCCGCCGGCATCCCACGGTCATACGCGGTGGTGATCAGCTGCTCCGCGTGCGACTTGGTCTCCGCGTAACCGCTGCGGGAACCGTTTTCCTCGCCTGCGGAGATGGTCGACACGAACTGAAGCCGCTTGAGCCGGGTGGTCGCCGCGAGCCGGATCAGTTCGCGGGTGCCGCCCACGTTGGCGCCTGCTAGCTGTTCGTAGCTGGAGAGCGCGTCGACCCACGCGCCGTTGTGGCAGATCAGGTCGATTTCGCCCGCGAGCCGCGCGAAGGTCTCGGCGGTGAGGCCGAGCCCGGGTGCGGCGAGATCGCCAGGAACGACGGTGATCCGCTCGGGGTCGACCTCGTCCCACAGGCCATAGCGGTCCAGGTTCTCGCGTAGCCGTTGCCATCCCGCCTCTTCGTCGGCCGCGCGGACGAGACAGTGCACGCGCACGTTCTTCCGTGCGAGCAACTCGCGGACCAGGTACGCCCCGACGAAGCCGGTGGCCCCGGTGAGCAGGATCCCCGAAGCACCGGGCTCGCGGGGTGGCAGCCGGTCCGGGAGGACCCCGCGCAGTACGGCCTCCGGATCGAACGAGCGAGCGTTGATCCGCCGCTCGCCGTTGATTTCTTCGGCCAGCTTCGCGATCGTGGGCCGCTCGAACAGCGTCCGCAACGGCAGGTCGATCCGGAGGGTCTCCCCGATCCGGACGGCGAGTTGCGCGGCCTTCAGCGAGTGCCCGCCGACGTCGAAGAAGCTTTCGTCCCTGCCGACGGTTTCGCGGCCGAGGACCTGGGCCCAGATCGCCGCCAGCTTCTCCTCGGTCGGGTTGCGCGGGGGAGCGGCGTCGTCCGCCCGGGTTTCGCCCACGGGTTCGGGGAGCGCCCGGACATCCAGCTTTCCGTTGATGGTCAACGGGAGTTCGGGAAGCGACACGAACGCCGCGGGCACCATGTACTCCGGCAGCACGCTACGCAGGCGAGTACGCAATGCGTTGTCGTCGAGAGCGTCCGACACCTTGACGTAGGCGACGAGCTTCTTCTGTCCGGAGCCGTCTTCGCGGGCGATGACGGCAGCCTGCGAGATGTCCTCTGTGGACAGAAGTGCGGCTTCGATCTCGCGGGGTTCGATGCGGAAGCCGCGGATCTTGACCTGGTCGTCGACGCGGCCGAGGTACTCGATGTCGCCGTCGGCGTTGTGGCGGACGATGTCGCCGGTCCGGTACAGCCGATCACTGGTGGTGTCGTGGCGATTGGGGACGAACTGCTTCTCGGTGAGTTCCGGCTGTCCTCGATAGCCCCGCGCGACACCGGGTCCGGCCACGTGGAGTTCTCCCGGCACTCCCGTCGGCGCGAGCTCGCCGCGCTCGTCGAGGACGTACACACGCGTGTTGCCGAGCGGACGGCCGATGGGGATTCCGGTGACGTCCTCGGGAACAGGCGAGGGGATCGGGTGACACGTGGCGAACGTGGTGCATTCGGTGGGGCCGTAGCCGTTGAAGAGCCGCGTGCCCGGCAATGCGGCGACCGCGCGGCGGACGTGGTTGACCGACAGCGCTTCGCCGCCGACGAGCAGACGGCGAAGCCCGCTCAGCGCCGAGGTGTCCTCGTCGACGATGTGGTTGAACAACGACGAGGTCAGCCACGCCGTGCTGATCCGGTGCCGGGTGATCGCGTTCGCGAGCGGCCGGGCGGTGAGCACCCGTTCGGTCGAGATGACGCAGGTGGCGCCGGTGAGGAGGGCACCCCAGATCTCGAACGTGGCGGCGTCGAAGGAGATCGCCGAGGCGTGCAGGACCACTTCGTCCGGGCCGAGGATGCCCTCCGGCAGCCCGGTGACGAGCCGGATGATCGACCGGTGCTCGATTTCCACGCCTTTCGGGCGTCCGGTCGAGCCGGAGGTGTAGATGACGTACGCGAGATCGCGCGGCCCCACGCCGGTCTCCAGCGCGGTCTCCGGCTCCTCGTCGAGGGTCGGGTCACCGATCAGCTCGGTCGCGATCACCAGCCGCGCTCCGCCGTCGGTGAGCAGGAGCCGTTGGCGTTCCTCGGGATACGCGGGGTCGATCGGCAGATACGCGGCGCCGGTCTTGAGGATCGCGAGCAATGCGGTGATCAGCCCGATGGAGCGGGGCAGGCAGACGCCGATGACCGTTTCCGGCCCGGCGCCCAGGGTGCGCAACCGGTGCGCGAGGCGGTTGGACCGGACGTCGAGTTCGGCGTAGGTCAGGGAATCGTCACCGCAGACCAGGGCTGTCGCTTGTGGACGGACGCGGACCTGCTCGGCGAACACCGCGGGCACGGTCGCCGGAGACGGCAACGCCTCGGTCGTGTCGTTCCAGTCATCCGTCAGCCGGCGGATTTCGGAGTCGTCCATCATCGACCACGCCGAAAGCGGCCGCTCCGGTTCGGCGGCGACGGACGCGAGCAGCCGCCGGAAGTGCCCGGTGAAGCGTTCGATCGTGACCCGGTCGAACAGCTCGGCGTTGTAGTCGATCCGCGCTTCCAGCACGCCGCCGGAGTCCGCCACCTGGCATTCGAGATCGAACGGTTCCGCTTTCGAGCCGACCGGCGAGACTTCCGGCAATGGCCCGTCCACCAGCCGGAACACGACCTGGGCGAGCGGGTTGCGGCTGAAGTCCCGCCTGGGCGCCAGTTCCTCGACGAGACGCTCGAAGGGGATGTTCTGGTTCGCGTACGCGCCGACCGTGGTCTCCCGTACCCGGCCCAGCAGCTCCGCGAAGGTGGGATCGCCCGAAAGATCGGTGCGCAGCACCAGCATCTTGGCGTCGAACCCGGTCGGCGGCTCCGTCGTCGGCACACCGACCGTCACGTCCGTGGTGCGCGCGTAGCGGGACAGGACGACGTCGAAGGCCGCCAGCAGCGTCATGAACGGCGTGACGCCGTGACGACCGCTCAGCTCGCGGAGGCTCTCGGCCACGCCGGGATCCACGGTGAAGGGAAGCGAGTCGCCGCGGTAGGCCGCCATCGGCGGGCGTGCGCGATCCGTCGGCAGTTCCAAGGCCGCGGGCACGCCGTCGAGCTGTTTCCGCCAGTAGTCCAGTTGTCCGCGCAGTGCCTCGAAAATCGGCTCGTCGGGGTGCTCCAGCGTGTGTTCGACGAGCCGGACGAGCCTGCCGACGAGCCGCGTGGCGGTGGAGCGGTCGAAAAGACCGGTGCGGAACACCAGTGAACCGTGGAGTTTGCCGTCCTGCAGGTGGGTGACCAGTTCCAGATCGAACCGGGTCGCGACCCCCGCCCACGGCACGCTGGAGATCTCGCCTTCGCCGGGAGTGGGGAGCTCCCCGTTGTGCACCACCACGACGTCGAAGATCGCGTTGCGGCCGGCGTCCCGTTCGGGCCGGACCTCGGCGACCACCTGGTCGAACGGCGCCTGCTGATGCGCGTAGGCGTCGACCATCTTGGTCCGCGCCACCTTCAGCAGCTCGCGGAACGACATCGACGGGGTGATGTGCGTGCGCAGCACCACGGTGTTGACGAAGAAGCCGAGGACGTCGGCGAACCGGCGGTCGTCGCGACCGGCCAGCACCGTGCCGATCGTGACGTCCTCCTGTCCCGAATGGAGGGACAACAGGGCCTGGAACACCGCGGCCACGGCACTGGAGAGCGCGCAGCGATTCCGCAGGGCGAAGGCACTGAAAGCCTTCGTGAGCTCGGCGGGGAATTCGAAATCGACGTGGTCGCCCGCGAAACCGGGATTACCCGTGCGCGGCCGGTCCGTCGGCAGCCGCAGCGGCTCGAAGCCGTCGAGCTCACGCCGCCAGTAGTCGAGATGCTCCGCCCCCGAGCCGGTGCCGGCGCGCTGCACCGCGACGAACTCCTCGTAGGTCACGTCGAGCGGTGCGAGGGTCTCCGACCGGTAGAGCCTGACGACGTCCTCGGTCACGATCTGGATGGACCGCCCGTCGGTGATGATGTGGTGGTTCACCAGGCACAGCACGGCCGATCCGTCGGCGCATTCGACCACCATCGCGCGTACCGGCGGCGCCGCCGCGAGATCGAACGGTTCACTGACCAGGTCGGCCGTGTGCTTCTGCCACTCGTTCTCACCCGGCCCCGCGGTCCGCCGCGCCACCGGGATGCGGAAGCCAGGGGTCGGTACGGCGGCGGGTGTCCCCGATCCGTCCACGACGAACCGCCAGCGGAGCACCGGATGACGGTCGACGAGCGCGCCGAGTGCCTTGTCGAGCGCTTCGAAATCGACGCCGTCGTGGAATCGGAGGACGATCGGGATGTTGTACGCGGCGCTGGTCCGGTCGAGTTGCTGCACCAGCCACAGCCGCTCCTGTCCGAGCGACAACCTCATCGATTTCTCCTTCATCCGGCGTTCGCTCGTGGAGCGGCGACGACCTCGCGGTCCGTCGCGGCTTCGATCAGGGCCTTTTCGTCGACTTTCCCGTTGCGGGTGAGCGGGATCTCGTCGACCACCACCCAGAGGGCGGGTATCGCGTAACTCGGCAGCTGCTGTGACAGGAACGCGCGCAGGCACCGGAAATCCGTGCCCTGCCCGGGGTGCGCGACGACGGCCGCCACGAGCTGAGGGCTCTGGCCCGGCTGCCGGGCGACGACGATCACGGCGTCGCGGAGACCGGGGTGACCGGCGAGGATGGTGCCGATCTCCTCGGTCTCGATGCGGTGGCCGTCGAGTTTGATCTGCTTGTCCGCGCGGCCGAGGAACAGCACGTCGCCGTTCGGGTCGAGCCGGACCAGATCACCCGTGCGGTACAGGCGTTCGTCCACGTCCTTGGAGAAGTGGCCGAACCGCTTGCCCGTTTCGGTCTCGTCGTCGAGATAGCCGTCGGCCAAACCCGCTCCGGCCGCGTACAGTTCGCCGATCCCGCCGGGCGGCACGAGACGCGCGTTCCGGTCGAGAACGAAGACCTTCGTACCGGCGATCGGCCTGCCGATGGGCAGCGGGCCGTCGATCTCCGCGTTGCCGCGCACGGTGTGCGTGGTCGTGAAGGTGGTGTTCTCGGTGGGTCCGTATCCGTTCGTGAGCACCAGACCGGGGTACGACTCGAGGACTTGGGCCGCCGCGTCGTGCGGGACGACCTCGCCGCCGCTCAGGAGCCAGCGGAGTCCGGCGAGCGCCTGCGGCCGTGACTTGACGACCAGCCGGAACAGGCTGGCGGTCAGCCAGGCGACCGTGACTTCCCGTTCGGTGAAGAACTTTTCGAGCTTCCGGACCGTCGGAAGCCTTCCGGGAAAGGCCTCCAGCGTCGCGCCGTTGAGCAAGGTCACCCAGATCTCGTACGTCGACGCGTCGAACGCCAGCGGCGCCATCCGCAGCACCCGGTCACCGGGGCGCATCCGGAGCTCCGGCGTCCGCGCCAGCCGCGTGACCGCGCGATGCGGGACGACGACACCCTTCGGTTCACCGGTGGAGCCCGAGGTGAACGCGATGTACGCCGTCCGGCCCGGATCGCCGGGGCCAGGTGCCGTCGGCTCGGCAGCCGCGCCGATTTCCGTTCCGGGAAGCCAGGAATCGACCCGGACGAGGTCGCGCAGGACGGGATGGCCTGCCGAGGCGGCGTCGACCACCACCGCCGCGGGCGCCAGCTTGCCGACGATCCGCGCCAGCCGTGCTTCCGGTGCGTCCTCGTCGAATCCCGCGTACGCGGCGCCGGCGCGGACGATCGCGAGCAGCGCCACGATCTCGCCGACGGACCGCCGGGTCGCGACGAGCACCGTGTCACCGGGCCGGACCCCGGCCCGCCGCAGCACACCGGCGTATTCACCGGCGGCCCGCGCGAGCTGCCCGTACGTCAGCTCGGCGCTCGCGTCGCGGACCGCGACCGCCTGCGGCCGGAGCTCGACCTGTTCCAGGAACAGGCTTTCGATGCCCGCCGCAGGCGTGTCCGCGCCGACCAGCCCGTCGAGGAAGCGACGGCGTTCCGGCGCGATGCAGCGCACGTCCTCCAGCGAACCCTCAAAGGAGGACAGCTCGTGCACCGCGGCGGCCACGTCGTCGACGAACCCGTGCTCGGCGCCTGGCACCTCGGTGACGAACCGGACCTCGCCGGAGCGCAGATCCCCGTGCAGGGAACTGAGCACGAGATCCACCGGCCCGTCTTCGACGACGCCGACCGGATGGACCGACCCCAGGAAGTCTTCGATCCACACCTCGTCGTCGACCCGAACCCGGATCACCCGCCCCGCGACCGAGATCGCGGCCTCGCCCGCCGCCGTCCACCGGCACAGGGTCACCGCGAACGCGGCCAGCACCAGTGCCGCGCGGCGGTACTCGGAGGGCTCGACCGCGAGCTCGGCCTTCAGCTCGTAGGGAGCGGCGAGCACATCAGGCATCGGCCTCGCTGCTCCCCGCGCGCTTGCGCTCCAGCCGGACATGAAGGTGATCGGGCCGCCGGAAGATGTGGCCCCGCTCCCGCAGGCGCCAGAAACCCTGCCGGACACCGTCGAGCGAACCGCTGAGCCGGACGCCGCCGAACCGCTGCGACAACCGCTCGAACAGCGTGTCGAACTCCGCCAAGGCCAGCTGAATGCCCAGGCAGGTGTGCGGGCCCGCCGAAAAGGCCAGCAGCCGCTGGTCGGTCCGTTCCGGGCGCCAGGAATCCGGGTCCTCGAAGGCGTTCTCGTCGCGGCTGGCACTGCCCAGCGAGAGCAGCAGCGCGGACCGGCGCGGGATGTCCACCCCGTGCAGGTTCAGGTCCTTGGTCGCGTACCTGAGGATGGTGTGGCTCGGCGGTTCCCACCGCAGCGTCTCGCGGACCACCTGAGTGCGGTACTCCTGATCCGCCAATGTCGACAGGTCGACATTGTGCGCCAGGACCGCGTACATGATCTTGCCGATGGTGGCGACGCTCGTCTCGGTGCCGGCCAGCAGGAACAGCGTGGCCGTGCCCAGCATGGACTCATCGAGCGGTTCGCCCGGCGGGAAGACGAGGTCGAGGAACGGCATCCGGTCGCCTTCACGGCGCCGGGCGAGCTTGTCCTTGAGGTAGTCGATCAGCTCCGCCTTGGCCGTGAGCGCCGAGTCCAGCGAGGTCGCCGGGAACTCGATCGCGCCCGCCAGCGGAAGGACCCGGGGGCGCAGCCAGGCCGCGTCCTCCGGCGGCAAGCCGAACAACCGCGTGACCATCGCGTACGGCACGCCGACCGCGACCCGCTCCATGAACTCGACGTCGACCTCGTTCTTGGTGCCCATTTCGGCCTCGATCGAGTCGAGGACCTGGTCCACCGCGGGAACGAGGATCTCCGTGCGCAGCCGCTTCACCGACCCGCCGGCGAACAGCGGCATGAACAGCTTCCGCAGATCGCGATGGCGGGGGCCGTCGGTGTCCAGCAGCGTCCGGCCGAACAGCCGCCTGCTGCTGCGCATCGGGAAGCCGCTGCCGACCTCGCGATCCGACAGCAGGTTCTGGACGTCTTCGAACCTGGTGACCAGGAAGGCGTTGAACGCCTCCGACCAGTACACCGGCTCCGAACGCCGGAGCTCTTTGTAGATGGGCCAAGGGTCGGCGAGGAACTCGTCGGAGCTGAAGTCCAGCTTCACCGTGGTGGGGCTCATTTGTCGCCTCCGTTTCCGACCAGCTCGGTCCGGGACTTCAGCTGACGGGCGGCTTCTTCCGAGGTCAGCCGGATCGACTCGGTGGTGCCGTCGTATCCGCCGGTGAGGGCGGGCAGGACCTCGTGCGCGAGCCCCGTCAGCTGTTCGAGGGTCGCCTGGTGCGAAACCCACCTGGGGACGAAGAAGTTCAGCGACACCGGGTCACCGACGCGGTCGAGGAGATCACGGATCCGGGCGGCGCAGGTCGCGGCGTCGCCGACGATGAACCCGCCCGTGTCGACGAGGTTCTGCAACGTCTTGCGGTGCGCGACGGGGGAATCCGGGATGGGCATGCCCAAGGTGTTGCGGTACAGGCCGCGGCGCAGCGCGGAAAAGCCCTCGAGCAGTTCTTCCACACCCGCGGCGGGGGAGTCGGCGATGTGGACGAAGACGTTGCAGCGGACCCGCGTCCCGCCGGCGGACTTGTTCCGGTACGACTCCACCCGCTCGGTCAGCGCGCCGACCGGATCCGGGTCCATACCGGGCCGGATGGAGCCCCACGGCGGTGCCACGTGGACGGTCGGGGTCGTCGCGGTGTCGGTCAGAAGCTCGATTCCGGCCGGGCTGAGCGAAGACGCGACGACGGTCTCGATGGCGCCCGCGCCCCTGAGCGGCTGGAGCTGCAGGACGGCCTTCTTCGCGGTGAACCACGGTGTCGTGGTGTTGACCGTCTCGCCGTTGAGAAGCGCTTGCACCGTCGCCAGCGCGGCCCGGAAGTGATCGCGGACCGAGGCCGGATCCACCCCGATCATTTCCATGTCGTGGACGTAGGTCCCGGTGCCGACCCCCAGGATCGCCCGCCCGGCGGTGAGGTGGTCGAGCAGCACGATCCGTTCCGCGACATGCAGGGGATGGTGATACGGAAGCGGGATCACGCCGGTGGCGAAGTGGATGCGGCGCGTCTCGCGGGCCAGCGCCGCCATCAGCATTTCAGGGGAGCTGAGCGTGCTCCAGCCGCTGGAATGGTGCTCGCCGAGCCAGATCTCGTCGAAACCCAGGTCGTCGACCAGGCCGCACAGTTCGATATCGCGCTTCAGCGACGCGTGCGGGCTGACCGAAGGGTCGTGGAAGGGAGGCAGGAAGCAGCCGAAGGCCTTGGTGTGCGTGATCACGGGAACTCCTGATCTTGGGTCCGGGAAAGGGCTCAGGCCGACGGGACCTGCTCCAGCAGGTAGTCGCAGAACTTGTCCACAGTGGTCAGATCCTCGTTCTCCTCGAGGTCGATGAACACGTCGAGCTTCGTCTCGATCTTCTCGATGAGCGCGAGGTACTCGATGGAGCTCATACCCGTCTCGGGGAACTCCGTGTCCGCCTCGATGGTCTGGTTTTCCAGAACGCCGCCTGCGACTTCGGTCAGGAGGGAGAAAATCTGCTGACGCAATTCCGTCCGCGCGTCTTCCGCGTTCATGTGTCCCCTTTGCTGAATCCGCGCATACGGGCGCGAATGGATGAGTTCGAAAGGTGTTTCCGCCGCGATCGGGCGCGCCGGACCAGGCCGGTGGTTTCAGACCTGTTTACGTTGGTGTGGCAGAGAAAAGCACCACAGTGTGCACTCCGCCGTTCCGCCCAGTGACTCCATTGTGTCTCGAAGCGTCCGCGATCCGCAACCGTCCCCGTCGCCGGTGTTCTTTGTTCTCCGCGAAAAAGGGGCTTTCCGCGCATCGCGTGCGTGGAAAGCCCCTTCGGATCGGATCAGCGCTTGCGCTTCTGGAGTAGTTCCGCGAACTGCCGCCAGTCCTCCGCCCGCGACTTGGCGAGTTCGGAGATCAATTCCAGCCGGTGTTCGGGGATGTTCCTCGCCACTTGATCCCACTCGTCGCGGTCGTTCAGATGACCGTCGAGCAAACGCACCAAAGTGCGCCCGGACTCGGTGTAGCGAATGGTGGGATCCGAGCGGAGCCGCTCCACCGCCGCTTGATTGTCAGCACCCGATGTCGTGCCGGGGTCGCCGGCTTCGGCCTGCCGGACACGTGGCCTCGCCGAGGTGCGTGCCTCGTTTCGCGTCGCCGTGGGTGACGAGTCCTCGCCGTGGCGGTGCCGATGGCGCACGTCGTGCGCCGTCGCGAGGGAAATCCCCGCACCGCGCGCGATGTCCCGGATCGAGGCGGTGGGATTGCTCGAAATCAGCTCGTGGGCACGCCGCCGTCCTTGGGTCGGATCCAGCGCGCGAACGCGTCCGTCCCGGCCGACGTGGGCGTTCGACTGGGGAACTTCCCCACTCGAACGGCGGCGCAACTTGCCGACCGTCTTGTGCGACAGGCCCGTGACCGCCGCGATCGCGCGGTCGGACCAGTGCGGGCGGACGTCGAGGATCCGGCAGGCGGCGGTCTTGCGGTCGGCGAGGGAAAGCGGCAGGCCGTGCGCGATGTTCGACTTCACCGCGAGGATGAACGCGGCCTGCTCGTCGCCGTCGAAGAACCGCGCGTTGATCACGGTGGCCTTCTTCAGCCGCGCCGCCTGCAACCGATGTGTGCCGTCGATCACTCGCATCGTGGGCCGGTGCACGAGAATCGGCGGAAGCGGGGCGTCCGTTTCGGCGAGCACTCGCACGTACGCCGGATCGATCCCCGCCGCCCTCGGGGAGTCTTCCACGGACAACTCGTCGAGCGGTACCTCGACGACCTCGCCCAGCGGTGGATCCGAGCCCGCGGAGGCCCACTCACCTTCCCTCCTGGCTGTGGGGATCTGCGTGCCGTCCGCAGTTTTCTCCTTATGCCAGTTTAACATCTTCTAGCCCCCAGAGCACTTGGTGAATGTCAAACCTTTTCCACTATTCAAGCGGGCGGGAGTGGTTGTCAAGTGCCGCGAGTCGAGCCTGCTGGTCGCCTGGGTGTTCGACCACGGACTCGGCGGCTTGGTGGGTTTCGTGCGGTGTCGTTGAGTTACTCGTTACTGTGCGTCGCCGTCGGCGTCGCGCAGAACCCTTGAGGGGTAAGGCAAACTCGACAGAGCGCCGTAAGTCGCTTGACGGGAGCACGTCGTCCGCGCAACCTGGTCTGGACCCCCGCGGGCGGAAGGAACCGCAGGAATCGGTCGAACGACGGCTCGGCTGATTCTTCCGTGAACATTCCGGGGATCGGTCGTTAAATGGCGGGATGTTTCTTTCGCGTCTTTCGCAACGTCGGTTCGCCGGGGGAGCGAAGGGCTCACGGCCGCCCGCAGAGCTGACGATGGAGGTTTTGGGACGTTCAGTGTCCCAAAACCTCCATCGTCGCGAAAGCACACCGATCCGGGCCCGGCATCGCGTCGGGGGGGGGCCCCCGGGGGGGCCCGCCCGCCCGGCCGGGGGGGGAGGGGGGCCCACCCGGCGGGCGGGCAGGGGGGGGGGGGGGCGCCCCCCCCGGA
>NZ_JBIUAQ010000052.1:43093-45575 GCF_044547565.1 Amycolatopsis sp. NPDC052450
AAACCCCCCCGCCCCACCAACACCCCGCCCCGGGCCCCGCCCCGCCGCCCCACCCCCCCTGGGGCCCCCCCCCGGCCCCCCACATGGGGCCCCCCCCCCCACCACCGTTGCGGCCTTGAAGGCGACGGCCGCTCCAAGCGCGAGTTCGGGAACCGCCAGGTTCCCAATGTCGCATTGGAGACGCTCAGCGTCCCAGATGCGACATCGGGAACACCGGACCGCCGGAGGTGCCGGGCCCAGCCGGCGCCCCAAGCAACCCGCCCCTCGAGAGGGTCACAGCCATTCGGCGTCGGTGGCGATGCGGATCGCGTGGACCCGGTTGCGGGCGTTGAGTTTGGTGACGATGGCCGCCAGGTAGTTCCGGACCGTCCCGGGGGAAAGGAAGAGTTCGGCCGCGATGTCGGCGACGTCGCGCCCGAGCGCGGTCACCCGCAGGATCTCGATCTCGCGTGTGGTCAGCGGGCAGTCGTCGGTTTCCCAGGCGGCCAGCGCCAGTTCGCTGTCGATCACGCGCCGTCCGTGCGCGACGGATCGCACGGCGTTGGCCAGTTTGTCCGACGGCGCGTCCTTGAGCAGGAAGCCGTTGACCTTCGCGTCGAGCGCGCGCCGGACGGTGCCCGGGCGGCCGAGGCTGGTGAGGATCAGCGTGCGGCAGCCGGGCAGGCTTTCGCGGATCTCCATGGCGGCGGTCAGCCCGTCCTTGCCCGGCAGGTCGATGTCGATGACCGCGACGTCGGGCTGGACGGATTTCGCGGCAGGGAGGATCTGGTCACCCGAAGCGACTTGGGCGACGACCTCGATGTCGGATTCCAGGTTCAGCAGTGCGACGAGCGCACCACGGACCATGTGCATGTCTTCGGCAAGCAGCACTTTGATCACCACGAAGCACCTCGCACCCCAGTTCAGTGGCTCCGCCGTGATTCTACGGCAATCTCAATCGCCGCGGTGATTCCCGGAATACGCTTTCCGGTGCGGCGATCGGGGGACGCCGGGCACGTCCTTGTCCGCAGCCGGATGCCGCAACGGAATCGGCTTTCACAGCGCGTCCAGCTCCTGAGGCCAGCAGACGGCCTTCCTGGTGAACCCGAGCAGTTCGAACTCCGAACGCGCCCAATCGATCCGGATCCGGATCGCCAGTTCGGGGGCGACGGTCAGCAGGAACCGGCCGGGGCCGCCGCCGACCTTGAAAACGCCGTAGGTCAGGAAAGCGGATCCGTCGCAGACGGCGAACAACGCGGTGAAAACCGTCGCGCGTTCGCTTTCCGGAATCGAATCCAGCCATTCCAGCCCGCCGGTCAGCTCCAGCCGCACCGCCATCCGAGCCTCCTCACCGAACCGCTCCCAGCATGGCGGATTTCGGCGGCGTCGCGCGTCTCGCATCCTGCGCCGGACGAGCACGAACATGCCGAAGGGGACGCCCCACGCGGGACGTCCCCTTCGGCCGAGCGGTTTAGGTCGTGTCCTGTAAGTATCTCCTGGGGCGCCGACCTGCGGAACGGGAGCAGGGGACCTTTGGTGTCGCGGGAGGGGTGTGTGGATATAGGGACGTTGAACCTGGATCCACCGGTGTGTTTGTTGGGTGATCTTGGTGGGGGTTTTTGATCGTGTGTCTGGTTGGTGGGCAGGGTGGGTTGCCGGTCGTCTCATCCGGTGTGTCCACTGTGGTCTGGTTGTCGGGGCGGGATCAGGCTGTTCGGTGCGTTGTGGCGAAAAGTGCCTGGTAGGCGGCTTGCCAGGGCCAGTTGGCGGGTAGTCGCAGGGTGATGCGGCGGGCGGTGCGGGTGATGCGGGCGGGAATGGTGATCAGCTGTTTGCGGAGGGTGCCGGTGCGGGCTTTGGCGTGGAAACCGCTGGTCAGGCAGCCTGCGGCGCGGAGCAGGTTGTGGGTGAGGCAGGCCAGGATCAGCCAGGCGTGGTTGGCGGGGAAGCGGCCGGAGGGGAAATGGGCGAGGGCGGAGTCGTTGAGGTCGGCGAAGACCTGTTCGATGATCGCGTGCTCGCGGTGATATTTGTCGGCGGTGTGCAGGTCGAAGCCGGTGTCGGTGAAGACCGCGTGGTAGTTTCAGACGCGGAACAACTCACCCTGGTCGTTCCGCTTGAACCTTGGGGTCCGGCGAACCTGCAACCGGGCGGTGACCTGACGGCCGGGATTCTGGGTGGTATTGACGAACGCGGTCAGGGTGGTTTCGGCGATCTCGGCGTGTGTGATCAACTCGCCGGTTTCGGGGTCGGGGATCGGGTGCCGGTAGGCGATCGTGGTCCAGGCGTCCTCGTCGATGCCGTTGATCGCGGACTTCACCGCCGCATTTTTCTGGGCGGTGACTGAGAACCAGGCGCCCGCTGCGTGGATCGCGGCGATGATCGGGCCGGTGAAGAACGCCGAATCCGCGCGGACCACGATCGTCCCGGTCGCCCCGGCCCGGCGCGCGAGACCGATCGCCTCGGTGATCATCGACGCGGCCCCGCGCCGGGAATCACAGTT
>NZ_JBIUAQ010000053.1:0-36672 GCF_044547565.1 Amycolatopsis sp. NPDC052450
CGCCCCCCCCCCCCCCCCCCCCCCCTTTTTCTGTTTCCGGGGTGTGGGTTTGTTTTTTTGGGGGGCCTTTGTATCCTATTATTCTAAAAAAAACATAAAAAAAACACCCCCCCCCCCCCCCCACCCCCATCGAGAACCGCACACATAGCCATCAATCGGATATTTCATCGCTCGAAAGTATCCTTTGTGGACACTCAGGGGCTTGACGTATACCTCAGTAGCTCACGACCCTGAACCGAACAGCGGTTATGCGGCTTTGCCCGGACCCTTGCGCCTAGGTACAGGAAGGGGTCCTTCACTCGCGTTGAGGGGCTAAGGCTGCGGAGCCGAGTGTCATAAAAGGGTCGTTCAGGACATTTTTTGTCCTGAACGACCCTTTCATGACACTCGGGGGCCGACCGGCTCACTTCACGGCGCGGGCGGGAGCGGAGTGTCCACCACCAGGTCGAACGCCAGCCCGCTGGAGCCCTCTCCCCGGCCGGCACCTCGCCGCGCGCTGAGCCAGACGACGGCGCGCCCGTCGTGCCAGCGTGTCCGGCTGTAGGCCAGGGTGACTCGCGTGCCCGCCCGGGTCACCTCCTCCTCGTGGACGAAGTACTGCGGTTTCCCACCGGCCGGGAGTTCGTCGAGCCCCACCCGGAGCAGGCTCGTGCGCGGCCGCACGGGTGTCGCGTCGACGACGCTCGGCATGGCCGCCCGCTGCAACCGGACCTCGCGGTTGTCCCCCGGTTCGTGCACCGCGATGAACGGGATCCAGTGCCCCGGCACGGAGTTCATCGCGACGTACGAGATCGGCGCGCGTGGCGGGTCTTCGGCGGCCGTGGCGGGAGCGGCGTCGTGCAGCCGCTGCCGGAACGTGGTGACCTCCGCGGCCGCCTCGCTTCCCCGGCGCGGTTCGCCGGCTGGCGTGCTCACGGTCTGTTCGATACCCCAGACGAGGTTCGCGTTCTCGTCGCGGATCAGCAGCACCTCTTCCAGCGCGGGTCCTTCGGTCACCTTCGGCACGCTCGGCGGGAGGAAGAGATCCGTGTCGGCCCGGACGTCCTCGGGGCCGAGGGTGTCCAGGGTGAACATCGACCAGCGCTTCCACTCCTCGTCGCGTCCGTCGCCCGCCGGGGTGATCCACTGCTTCTCCCCGAACACGTCGGTGACGAACAGTCCCTGGATCCTGGACAACGTGCCCGCCGGGAGGTCGCACGGCACCTGGTACCAGTCGTTGGAGAACACCAGGGCGAATTCGAGGAAGACCAGCCGCGCCAGGTCGGTGCTGTCCGGGCGGACTGCGGCGAAGTTGGTCTTCCCGTCCTCCTGCGCCCACCAGCGCGGCAACGGCATCCCGGAATAGCGGACCGGGGCGGGGAACACCGTCCGCGTGAGCGTCGGCTCCGGCGGTTTCGTCCCGCCGAGCGGGTTCTTCGGGTCGACCGAAAAGGCGTGCCACTCCAGGGTTCCGCCGGGATATTCGGGGGCGGCCAGTTTCTTCTCCCCGCCCGGCGTCGAAGCGGCCACCGAGAAGCGGTGCTCGAGCCTGCCCGGATCCCAGGTCGCGCCGGCCGCCGACGGCTGGTCGATCAGCTTCTCGTACCAGGCCACCAGGCGCTTTCCCAGTTTCCGCAGCGTCTGGCGGTGCAGGATCGCGCCGAGACCGAGGCCTTCGTCGGCGTCCCGTCCGGCTTTGAGGTGCTGGTAGAACAGGTAGCCGTCCATCCGGCGCCCGGAGATCGCCTGCATGGTGGCCCAGACCTCGGGATGCGCCAGCTTCGCGACGTCGTCCGCCCGCGCGGCGTCGGGCAGCGCGATGGGATACCGCTCGACGTAGAACTTCTTGAACCCCAGCACTTGGCCGAGCAGTCCCCCGGCGGAGTCCAGCAGCTTCAGCCAGTGGCGGCCGATCGCGAGCCGCAGATCGAACGCGACCTTCTCGCTCCCGGGGGTGCCGTACGCGAGCGGCAGCCGTCGCCGCTCCGCGACAGTCTCAAGTGGACGGTCACCGGTCAGGTCCTGTGGTTGCCCCTGCGGTGCCCGGAACCGCGTGGGACGTGACGGCGAGACGGCGTAGGTCACGGTGACCGGGCTCCCCGCGTTCGCGCCGCGGAACTCGCCGAGCTGCCACTGCCGCGTGAGCATCCACAAAGGATCCCGGACCTCCGCGCGCAACGCCCGGTCGAAGCCGACGGTGCGGGGCCTGCCCTCCAGCCTGGTGAACGACGACGGTTCGGTCATGACGTGGCCTTCCGATGCGCGACGGCTGGGAGCAGCTGCCCCAGTTCGGTGTCCGCCAGGTGATCCGGTTCGACCGCGCGGATCTTCGCCAGGCCGAAGGTTTCGGTGATCGCCTCGAGGAGCAGTTCCGGGGTCCAGGTCCCGTCCGGCTCCGGTACCGGCGGGACGACGAGCAGCATGGTCTGCGGCGGTTCGGAATCCGGGCCGTCGTAGTGCAGCGCGATCCCGGTGGTCTCGCGGACGGCGGGGATCACTTCGGTCCATTCGTCGAGCAGGAGCCCGCATTGGCTGTCGTTGCCCAGCGAAGCCTTGTAGTGCGCGGTGTACAGCAGCCTGTCCTGATCGAGTTGCTCGTCCACCTTGGTGGGGTCGAAGAACTCCATGGCCAGCCAGTGGTCGTCCTCGACGTACGGAAGCTGGACCGGGGTCAGTTCCGGTTCCCGCCAGCCGAGGATCTCGGTGCCGAGCAGACCGCCTGGAGCGAGCAAAGCGCCTGCCAGCTGCACCGTTTTCTCCCACAGCCGCGGCTTTTCGCGGACCCGCGCCATTCCGTGCAGCCAGTCGTCCACCGGGAAGTCGCGGCCGTTCGGGTCGTCGATGTCGTCGGGCTTCAGGTGAGCGACCAGCTCCCGGCTGTCGGCGCGCGCGTCACGCCAGCGGTCGAGGACCTCTTCGGACGGTGTGAATTCGGGGACGACCAGGACGTCCTCCCCGAGCAATGCCTTGAGGACGTCGATGCCGGCCCGCACCCGGTCCGGTCCGGTCACGGCCTTGTCGCGGACCGCCAGCAGCTTCTCGGCGGCCTGCTTCCGCCCGCCCTCGCCGATGAGCTCGGTCTCAAGCTTTCCCGCTCGTGCCAGCAGTTCCCGGCCGTAGGCGACGACCTGGTCTTCGAACGGCTTCAGCGAAAGGCCTGCCGGGTCGATGTCGGTGAGCGGCAGCTGCCGCGCCACGGCGGCGAGCAGCCCGCTCAGGGTCGGTTCCGACGTCTCCTTGAGCTCGGCCAGGCGGTCGAGGCGGATCTCGAATCTCGTCCGCGCCGCACGCACCCGCACCCGCATCCGGAACGGCGTCGTCTCACGCGGCTCCGGCTTGGTCACGAGCAGCCGCTCCGCCTGTTCGAGGATCCTGAACCGTTCACCGTCCGATGTGGACGAAGGCAGGGCCTCGTACTGATCGAGCAGGAGGTTCGCGGCCGTGAGCGAGCGGCCCATCCTGGCCGCCACTTCGGCGACCGCGTCGAGAACGGCGGCGAAGACACCACCACGCCACAGCGAAAGCTCACCCCAGCCGCTGACCACGACACCGAAGTCGCCCGCGGCTCTGGCCAGTTTCGCGTACCTGGCGAGAAAGTCGTCGATCTCGTCGAGGATCTCGCCGCCGTCCGGATAGTGCGCGCCGAGGTCGGTCAGGAATTCGGTGACATCGCCGCCGAGGTCCGTCAGGGACTCCAGCACCGCGACCTGGCGCTCCCGGCTCAGCGACACGGCTTCGTCCGCGATGCTCTCGACCTTCGCCGTACCGGCCGCGGGGACGAGGTCGGTCGGCCGCAGCGGCCTGGCCGTCGTCAGCAGCGACCGCAGGGCACCGATGAGCGGGGACAGCTCGAAGAAGCTGACCTTGCGGGGAACCCTTCGCGTGTAGTGGATTTCGAGTTTCGCGTCCGGACGCGGCCGGGACTTCTCGATGACGACACCGAGGATCCGGTCGTCGAGGTCGGTCGCCTCCGCGTTCTCCGCCGGGGGAACCGCCCACAGCAGGTCGAGCCGCTGCAATCCGGCCTCGGCCTGGGTCACCACGCGGCTCTCCGGCTCCGCCTCGTCCGGATGGGCAGGATCCTTCCAGGTGACCAGCGCGGCCACCTCGGACGGCGACGGCAGCACGTCGCCGAGCCATTGGTCGACCGCCGGTTCCGCCCTGGCCCGCGGGTTGTTCCGCCCCAGCGGCGGCGCGCCGTGGTCGGGACCGAGGCCGGGGGTGAACTGCAACCCGAGCCGGTGGGTGAGCGTGGTCCCGCTGCGCGGCGTTTCGACCACCGCGGGCTCGGGCAGGACACCGCCCTTCGCGTAGGAGTCCAGCGTGGCGGCCGCGCGTTCTGTGTTGCCCTGCAGCACCTGGTGCGTGCCCTCGGCGACCACGAGGTCCGCCAGCGCGTCGTGCGCGTTCATCAGGGCGCCGACTTCGATGCCGATGTCCGCGAGTTCGCCGGGGTCGGTGACCTCGGGCAGTCCTTTGATCTTGTACGGGTAGACCCGTTCGTCCTTCTTCAGGGTCTCCAGGTGGCGGATCAGGGCGAGACCGTCGACGACGTTGCCCGCGTCGATCTGTTCGACGCTCGCCGGCGCTTCCGGCCCCTTCGACGGTGGAGCCGTTTCGGTGATCTTGTTCGCCATCAAGGGAAAGTTCAGCCGGAGCCCGGCGATGATCTTGTCGAGCCCGATCCGCCGGTCGTGCAGCCCGCGCTCGAAGCGGTAACCCAGCAACGCGCCCGGCGACTGGCCCTGCCGCATTCCGTCCAGCAGCGACACCGCGACGCGGACCCGGTCCGAGCTCAGGTTCACCGCGAACGTGCTGTCCACGCGCTGCTTGCCGTTGGCGAGGAAACCCGCCCGCAGCACCGCCGCCGTCCGGGCGTGGGCGGGCGACGGCGCGTGGACGTAGCCGCCGTTGTTCTCGTCGTACGGCAATGGCTCCGTGCCGAAGATCGCCGGCAGGCCCGGGGGAAGCGGCTTCGTGGCCGGCGCCGGGCCGCGCGTGATGTTCTCCAGCCAGCCGTACGCCCCGAGGTGCAGGCCTCGTTTCGGCGCGCCACCGGCGGGGTCGCGGCGCAGTTCCGCCAGCCGCTCGTTGACCAGCCCGAGGCGCCAGGCGTCGAGCCGGTAGGTGGCGCAGTCGAGGTGTTCGGCGAACACCCGCTCCAGCCTGGCCGTCGGCAGGTCCGCGAGCAGGTCGACGGCGGCGAGTTGCTCGGACCGGTCGGCGGCGGGGCCCAGGAGCACGGCGTGCCGCGCGAGCAGGTACAGCAACGCGGCCGGCAGGACGTTGTCGGTGAAGCCCTCCTGTTCGCGCACCGTCTCGAGGTCGGTTCCGCCGTAGTGGGCAAGCCAGTCCAAGTAGTTTCCTTCAGGCGCGTACGCCCGGATCTTGTCCACTTCGGACAGTGGCCGGTCGTCGACGACCGGGAGTCCCAGTAGCTCCGCTTGCTCCTCGAACACCTGCTTCAGGAGGTCGGGGTCGCCGTCGTGATGCCCGAACCGGGCCAGCGTCGTGGTGAGTTCGGCGACCCAGCGCGGATCTTCGAAGCTCTGGGTGTTCCGGCTGTGGTACTCGGCCGACGTCGGGTGCAGCGCGAGGATGTCGAGGAGCTTCTGGTGCGGGTCGCCGCCGGGCGAGTCGAGGTGCTGGACCCGCCCGAGCGCGGCCTCCCAGTGCGCCGACACCTGCTTCAGCACCTCGTTCAGCGCCGCACGATGCGGTGCGGTGGCGGGAAAGGCGAGTTTGGTGAACACCGTCGTGGGCAGGATCCCGTACGGCTGCCTGCCGATCTTGACCACGGGCAGCGGGCCGCGTCCGGAAACGTGTTCGAGGAAGAACTTCCGCGTCTGCGCGAGCTGTTCCTCGGTGAGCACGCCGTTGAGCAGCGCCGTGAGGTAGTGACCCCAGGTGGCGGGCCACAGCGCGGTGTGCGCCGCCCGGGCGTCACGGCGGTCGGCGCCCTCGGCGTTCGGCACTCCGGCCAGTACCGCCGGGTCGATGCCGAGCAGTTCGGCGAACCACTCGCCGTCGGTCTTGGTGGTCCAGTCCTCGGCGGCCGACGCGAACCCGGACGCCGTGGCGAGCGCGGATTCGGCCTCGGTCTTCGGATCCTGACCCGCCGACGCCTGTTCGGAGTTGTTCGTCGGCGTGCCCTGCGGAAGGAAGGCGAACCCGGCGGGCGTGCGGATCTGGTCGGCGAGCAGCCTGCCCCAGTCCGATGCCGACTTCTCCGGGGTCGCCTGCTCACGGAGGCCGAGCACCACGAGCCTGTCGAGCCCTTGTTCGAAGGACGTTTCCAGGCCGATCCGGATGCCCATCCCGACTTCTTCCGCCGCCTTGAAGTCGGTCAGCCAGGCCAGCGCGTCCGGGATCCGCAGCGCGCCGGTCTCCTCGGTGACTTTGAGCTGCTTGTCCTTGCCGGTTCCCGGATCGGGGCTGACCGCGAGTTCCGGTTCGACCGGCCCGCCGCTCTCGGCGAACACGCGGGTGCCGCCGACGTAGCCGTACGCGGTGAACTTGTCCGGCAGCAGTTTCGCCGTCGCGGCCACGGTCCAGGAGTCGTCCGCGATCTCGCCTGGCGGCAGCGGGGTGAGTTCCAGGAACGCCACCACCACCTTGCTGCCCGTCGCCGACGGCGCACTGTCCATACCGGACGGACGACGGTCACGGATCGTTTTCGCCCGCGCGGACCCGACGGCGGCGATCAGCGCGATGTCGGCGTCCCGGATCTTCTCCTGGTCGCCGTGCGCACTCCAGACAGCGGTCCAGTACGTCACCGTCGGCGGGCGGTCTTCCGCCACGACAGGCCGCGGCGTGACGACCACGAGCACCGCCGTGCCGACGGGAACCCCGGTCGGCCGGTCGGCCGGATTGGCGGGTTCGTAGGTCCGCGCCAGCCAGGCCGCTCGTCCGGCCGGCACGCGCGCGACGAAGTGCCGCCACGCCGCCTGCTCGCCGGCCGGGGCGCCGCCGGAAGCCCAGAGGGTGGTCCGGTACGCGTCCAGCGCGGCGAGTTCGGCGCGGGTCGGTTTGGGCTCGAACTTGTCGACGGACCACTCGTCGGGGAACACCCGCACGAGCAGTTCTCGCCCCACGTACCGGGTTTCGACCCGCACCGGTCCGAGCAGCACCGGGAAATCAAGGTTGAGGTCGGGCATCCCGCAACATCTCCTGTGCGTGCACGGCCACCAGGACCGGTGCCTGGAAAAGGATGTAGGCGACGTCGGCGGCACTGACGCCGGGTGCCCACTCGGTGATGAACTCGTCGTCCTCTCGCTGCCGGATCTTTTCCTGGTCCTCGGTTTCGAGGAGTTCGTCGAGGTGGACCACGACCCCGCGGTCGAACCGCACGAATCCGCTGCCGGGGGTCCCCGGATCGAGGTGCCCCCAGGTGGCGTCGTTCCAGACCTCGACTTCGGGCAGTTCGCCGGGCGGTGGTTCGTCCAGGCCGAAGCGCGGGTCGCCGGGCCGTTCCTTGAGCACGAAGAACCAGCCGAGCCCGTCCGCCCCGCCGGAACGGGCCTCTTTCTCGCTCAGCGGGAAGCCGAGCAGGGAGAGATCCGGGGAGACTTTGGCTTCGTAGACCGGAAGGCGGACCAGGTCGTCGCTCAGCGGAACGTTCGCCGGGACGGGCGCGATGGTGCGCTCGCCGGACATGTCCGGAGTGCCGTCCCGCTTCAGCGGCCAGACGGCCTTGTGCGCGTAGATCGAGACGTTCGGGTACTTCTTGAGCAGCTCGCCGCGGATCACCAGGACGAGGTCCTTCTCCTGCTTCTCACCCGGCTTCGGCGGCAGACGGCGGTGGTTGTTCTCGCCGAGCTTCGCGGTTTTGTCCCAGCGATGCAGCGGCGGGATGTCGTAGAGCCTTTCCCGCCATGCCTCCCGTGACTCACCTGGCTGCAGCACCACCGGCCGCGGGTCCCAGAACTGCCGGAACGGTGTCCCGCGCTGGTCGGTCGGGAACTCGCGCCAGAGCATTTCGCGTGCCATTTCGTGGTTGAGCCCGATCAGGTAGGACTCGATGAACTGACGGTTGTTCTCCAGCAGGGTGATCGAGTTCTCCGGCAGCAGCCCGATGTTGGGCACGAAGGTCTCGACGGAGAACTTCAGCAATTCCTCGTACATCGGCATGTCGAACACCGGGTAGGCGAGGATCTCGACCAGGTCCTTGCCGGTGTCCGCGCCGATGGCGAGCCTCAGCCGCTCCGGCAGGTTCATCGACGCCACCAGGTTCTCCAGCACGGTCTTCTCCGCACGCAGACCGTCGAGCATGTCGTCGATCGTCTCGATCACGCCGAGCGCTTCGTCGACGGGTCCGGCGGCCACGCGCCGGGCCATGCCGAACGAAGCGGTGGTGACCGGCGGCGCGACCTTGGGCCGCGCGGCGAAGACCTCCTTGCGGTCGATCCGGTCCACCAGCAGGTCGAACCGGTTCCCGTCGGTCAACAACCGTTTGCGCAGCCGCGAACCCGGCCGGGTGATCCGGCGCATCGGCGCGGACATCGGCGCGGCGGCGACCCGGCTTCTGTCCACTTTGTACCCGACGGCGAACAGCTCCGGCTCGGCGTCCCCGGCCGCGGCCCTGGCGAACGCGGTCGTGGCTCGTTCGAGCACCCGCCCGTGCGCCGGTGCCGTCAGCGTCAGCGCCTTCGCAGGCACGGGCCCGTCGTCAAGTGCCGTCGTGTCGGGGGCGTACGGCTCGACATGCTTGCCGTGCAACGCGTTCCCGATCTGACGGCCCAGCTGCGCGGCCCGGATGAGCGCGTTCGCCCGTTGGATGTCGCCGAGCTGGTTCCACGCGGCCGCCATGAACTCCTCTTGCCGGGCTTGGACGACCTTCGTGCCGAACTGGGCGGCGACGCGGTGGCGCGGGTCGAGATTGAGCCGGTGCACCCAGTTGCGCAGTCGTTCGGCCTCCACCGGCTGCCCGTTCTCGGTCAGCAGGGTCTGGGTCAGCGCGGGCCAGCAGCCGTACAACGGCGGGGTGATCACCGGATCGGGCTCGTTCTCCACCGTGGAGACCCCGGCTTCGGCGGCTTCCGAGTTCGCCTCCTGCGGCGGTTTCTTCCGGTACGCGTCGGCCAGATTGATGAACCCGGCCATCGCTCGCTGCCACTGGTTCGGGTACGGCGAGGCCCGTTCGGTGTGGTAGCCGTCCCAGTTCTCGTAGTCGTCGGGATGGCCGTCTGTTTTGGGGAGCTGGAGTGCTCCACCGAGTTTCAGCACCCCGTACGGCTGAGTCGAGGTGGTGAGCTCGGGAAGGTCGTAGATCTTGCGGTGCGCGTCGAGGTCACGCCTGCCCACCGGGTCGTCGGCCTCGTAGGGCTTCAGCAGCCGCACGAGGAACTCGAAGTCGCCGACGGTGCTCGTCGTGAAGGACCAGCGGTGGTAGTACGGCAGCACGACGTCGCCGGATCCGGTGCCCCAGCTCGGTTTCGTCGCGGAAAGGTCGACCGGGACGGGTTCGCCGAGCCCCGTGAGCCTGCCCGCTTCGAACGCGGGCACCAGGAAGGCGTGGTAGGTCGTGCTGGGCTTCAGATGTCGCGGGCAGAGCACCCGCGAGCAGGCGCTGTCCGGTGCCTCGCGCAGCACCCGGCCCAGGTTTTCCAGTGTCCGCGCCATGTCGTCGCCTTCGACGGCGATCCTGCCGTCGAGTTCCCCGTTGACGTGGACGTGCGCCCAGGCGCCGAGTTCGCCCGGCGGTTGGAGCGCCTGCGGGGTCTTCACGGTGATGAACGGCAACGGCTTGTCCGGGACGAGGCCGTCCTCGAATTCGGCCGGGTTCTCCGACAGCACGACCAGCGCGAGCCACGGTGCCAGCCGTTTCGTCGTGTCGACCGGTCTCGCGGGGCTGTACCGCCAGGGGAAGTCCTCGTCGTAGAACTCGATGTGGGCCAGGAAGTTCGGCTCGAAATTGGTGATGCCCGGCCTCGGCTCGGTACGGGAAACGGCTCGCGGATCGACGCCGACGACGTCACCCGGGCCGTAGAGCTGCAGCGACTGGGTGAATTCGCTGACCAGCGCGGGCTTTCCGTCCTCGATCGCGTCGCCGGTCAGTCTCAGCCCGATCGGGATGGTCGCGCGCGGCCCGACGGCGTCACCGGCGATCCGGGTGGTCAGCCCGGTCCGCAGCCACGGCAGGAAGGAGTAGGCGTTCGCGCTCACGAACCGCCTCCGAACTTCTCGGAACTCTTCGTCAGCTCGGTCTTCTGCCCGGCCGCCGCCTGCCCGGACCGCGCGACGCCGCCGACGACGAGGACGGCGTTCCCGGCGGCGACGGCGGCGAAGCCCCACCGTCCTTCGACCAGCCCTGGCAACGGTTTCCACTCACCCGCCGCGTATCGCAGGGCACTGCGGTAGCCGGCCTCGTTCGCGAGGTCGTCGGCGCCACCGATGACGACGACGGCTCCCCCGTCGACCGCGACGGCCCGATGGAAGGCCCGCCCACCCGGCAGGGGTTTGGCGTCCTTCCACGAACCCGCCGCGCCGATCAGGTCGAACACTTCGGCGGTAGCACGCGCGAACGGGTCGAACGCGCCGTCTCCGGTCACTCCCGGCGCCTTGCCACCGGTGACCAGCACGGAGGTGGCGGACAACGCCGTCGCCGTATGGCCGCTGCGGGGATGGCGCATGGTCGCCGCGGGCGACCACGGCGAAGCGCCCGCCGCGGCTTCGGAGTCGTAGAGCTCGCAAAAGGCCAGCGCCGGGTCTTCCGCCGTGCCGACCGGCACACTTCCGCCGCACACCAGGACTTTCTTGCCGAGGACCACCGCGATGTGGCCCGTGCGCGCGTCGGTCATCTCCCCCGCCGTCGCCCAGGATCCCGTGCCCGCCGGGTCGAACAGTTCGGCCGAGCGCAGCGCCACGGCCTTCC
The DNA here is from genome assembly GCF_044547565.1 of Amycolatopsis sp. NPDC052450. Classification (NCBI taxonomy): domain Bacteria; kingdom Bacillati; phylum Actinomycetota; class Actinomycetes; order Pseudonocardiales; family Pseudonocardiaceae; genus Amycolatopsis; species Amycolatopsis sp. NPDC052450. The sequence goes on from NZ_JBIUAQ010000053.1 coordinate 10,853, forward strand.
CGTCCGGCCGGAGCGTGCTGCCCCCGGCCACCAGTACCTTCCCGCCGACGAGTACCGCGCTGTGTCCCCAGCGCGCCGTCTTCATCGGCGTCGCGACCGGCGTCCACTTGCCCGTCCCCGGGTCGAACAGCTCGGCCGTCGCGAGCGCGGGACCGCCCGCGGCGCTGATCCCGCCCGTGACGAGCGCCTTCCCGCCGGGCAACGGGGTCAGCGCGTGCAGTTGCCGCGCGGTGCCGAGGGTGAGGGGGTCCGACCACTTGGTGGTGTCGAAGTCGAAGACGGCGCTTTGTTTGACCCCTGCCGAAAGCGCGTCCGAGCCTCCGGCGAAGAGCGCCTTCTTGCCGCCTTCGAGCAGAATGGGGCCATCATGCTGACCCGCCCAGGTCACGGCCGCGAGATAGTCGGGCGCGGTCGGTTCGGCCGCGAGCTTCGGACTGGTCATGGAAGCGGTCCCTTCGCTGGTCATGACAGGTAGATCTCGGCCGTCGCGGAGAGTTCGGCGGGTTCCGGCCCCGGCGCGGAGGCCCCGGCGCGGGTCAGGCCGCCCGCGACGAACACGCGGCCGTCCGCCAGGTCGACGGCCGCGAAATCCCAGCGGCCGTCGGCGGGTGCGCCGGTCGCCCGCCAGGTGCCGGAGCCGGGATCGAAGGCCACCGTGGCCCGGTAGCCCGCGGTCGCGCCGGGGCGGCCGACGCCCCCGATCACGACCGCGCCGATCGGTGTGGCGACGCAGCGGTGCCCGCTCCGGCCGCCGCCGGGCAGCTCGGCGACCCTGGACCAGGTTCGGTCGGCAGGGCAGTAGATCTCCGCCGTGGCAACGCTTTCCGGCCGGTACGGGCGCCCTCCGACGGCGTCTCCGCCGGTGACGAGCACGCGCCCGTCCGGCAACACGGTCGCCTGGTGCCCCTTGCGGGGAACGGCGAGTCCGCCGGTCGGGAGCCATTCCTTCGTGGCGAGGTCGTAGATCTCGCAGGTGGCCAGCGCCCGCTCGCCCTGTCCCGTCGGCACCGCGCCGCCGACGACGAGCACGCCCGTCACCTTCTCGGTCTTCTCGTCGGTGAGGAGGACGGCCTGATGGCCGGTGCGGGCGTCGGTCATCGGCAGGATCGGCGTCCACCGGAGCGTCCGGGGGTCCAGCAGCTCGGCCGAGGCCAGCGCCGCGCCCCGCGCCGATACGCCCCCGGTGACGAGCACCTGGGCGCCGACCGGCGTCGCGGTGTGACCGGACCGGGCGGTGGCCAGGTTTCCCGCGTCCGCCCAGGTCTTCGTGGCCGGGTCGAACACCTCGGCCGACGCCAGCGGTGCGCCGTCCGCGCCTTGCCCGCCCGCCGCCACGACCCTTCCGTCGGCGAATCGCGCGGTGCCGTGCCGCAGCCTCGCCGACTTCAACCGCGAGACCCCGGCTTCCCAGCTCACCGAGACCGGATCGAACAACGCCGTGGTGGTCACCGGTTTCCCGGACGCGTCGGCGCCGCCGACGACGAGCACCTTGCCCGCGACGAGGCGAACCGCGCCGGCACCGGACGCCGAAGACGGCGGCTCACCCGCGGACGACCACGTGCCCGGCTCGGTCACGCCCGCGCCTCCGGCCTCGGTGCGGCGCAGGACGTGCAGCTGCCCGGCGAGGCTCGCGTCGGCGGCGATCCAGTCCGCCATCGCGTCGGCCGCGCTCGCTTCGCTCCGGAAGTTCGCCAGCGTCGACCCGGCCTTCGACGGCGGGAACGCCTGCAGGTTGTTACGGCGGTACGCGACGACGAAACGATCACCGGTGACGAGCACCGTCTCGTCCGGAGTGAACGGCTGACGCAAGCGGGTTTCGTGCTGGGACAACGGCGAACGCGCGGTGCTGCTGCCGTCGAGCAGCGTCCGGAACACCGCGGGCGGCGGGCTGTACAGCTTCGGCGCGGCGGGCGCCTTGGCCGCCATCCGGACCCGGCGACGGCGCATACCCAGCGTGGTCACCGCTTCCGGCCGCTCATTGTCCACTATGTACAGTTCGTATCGCGCGCTGCGACGGACCGCCCTCGGCGAGGCGATGGCGCCCTTTTCCGCGACCAGCTCCAATCCGGCGTTCTGATCCTCGTAGGCGGCGCGGGAAAGCTTGGCCGCGTCGTCGGAATCCTGGAACTGCCCCATGGCGAACTTGTCACCGGTGATCGACGCCCGTTCCATCCCGCTGCCGGGAATCGGGACGACACCGAACCGTTTGCCGTCACTGGGCCGCTGCGCGCCGACGCGATCGATCCGGACGTCGAGCGGGATCGCGCGCTGATGGATGAACAGCGAGCCCAGCGGGTGCAGTACCGGATCGCCGGTCCCCGGCAGTTGCCGCAGGGTGACGAGTGGGTTGAACCCGCCGGCGGGCAGCCGGGTCCGCCAGCCCTCGGTCTTGCGGACCTCGTTCTCCAGCAGCCCGAGCACCGCCACCGGTGGCAGCGCCGTGTCGCGCTCCTCGCCCCAGGTGATGTCGAAGTCCGCCGAGATCTCGAAGAACAGCAACGAGATCGACCCGCGGCCGTGCGCGCGCCACGGGGTCGGCCCTTCCAGCTGGAAGTCGAGATCGATGCCGAACACCCCGACCCCGAACGCCTTCAGCGAGACACCCGCGGAGATCTGGATGATGAACGAGAACGGCGAGAACCGGAACAGCGCGTCGAAGGCGAGGTGCCCCTCGATGCCGAAGCCGCCGAAACCCAGGCGGAGTTCGGCCTTGGCGCCGAACTGGGCGGTGTTGCTGGTGACCGCGAAATAACCGGACACTCGGATCAGCCGTCCCGGCGAGTTCAGGATGTCGATGGACAGTCTCGGCGGCACCGGGAACGGCAGCGGCGGTGGCTTGAACGACGGGTGGAAACCGCCGACGCTGAGCACGAAGTCCGGGTTGTCGCTCCAGTCGACGAGCAGACCCATCCCGCCCTCGATGGTCATCCACAGGATGCGTGAGTCGAAGAGCTGGGCGTAGAACCACAGTCTCGACTTGTCGACCTGGAGCGCGCCGATGAAGTTGACCTGCAGTTTCAGCAGGGCGACGTCTTCACTGGGCAGCACGCATTTCAGCACTCCGAGGATCGCGACGTTACCCGGCGGGATCTCCACGATCACCCCGAGCGAGACGGTGACCAGCGCCGGTGTCCCCCAGCCGATCTTCGCCATCGGCCCGATCAGGAACCGGCCTTCCTCCGGCGGGAAGAACCGCCTGAGGTCACTGATGATCCGCGGCGCGTTCGCGATGACGTCCTTGGGGAACATCACCGATTCGACGCCGCCGTTGACCACGCCGTCGAGCAGCGCGGCGAAGTCCATCCGCCGGTTCAGCCCGAGCACCCCGCCGACGCCGAGCAGCGTGAACCCGAACCCGAGCTGGACGCCGCCGCCCCCGAACTCGGTCGCGATCACGATCAGCAGCGAGAAACCGTTGGAGCCGTCCGGCATCCGCGTGGTGATCAGCCCGATGGCCTTGAGCTCGACCAGTCCGGCGAACTCCAGCTCCAGCGCGCCCGCGTACTCCCCGCGATCCGGGTCGAAGTACAGGTACCCGCCGCCCGAGACGATCCCGGCGTCGACCGACAGCCCGACCCCCTTGGGCGGTTTGAACCCGAGCGACAGGTCGACCGGCCCCAGGTTGCCGTCGTTGCCCGGTTTGAAGGCGAGATCGGCGGTGAGCCCGATCTGCTCCACCACCGCCGTGATCGGGCCGAGTCCGGCCTTGAACGTCGTCCCGAGACCGATCGGGATCCCGTCCCCCGACGGCGACGCGGAGATCGTGAATCCCTGGATCTCGAGCGGCCCCAGCTTGAGGTGCGCCGCGAAGTTCGCCTCGAGATTCGCCGAACCGCGGAAGTAGAACCCGTGCGCGTGCGAGATCCCGACGACGAGGTCGCCGCCGACGGTGAACCCGTCGCCGGGGATCAGCTTTCCGATGAAGCCGTCGGCCCCGCCAGGGGTGAAGACGAACTCGAGCCCCTTGATCTCGAACTCGGCGAAAACGTCGACACCGTCACTGATCCGGACGCCCCCGGTCGCGGCGATCTTGTGGAACTGCAGCCTCGTGCCGTCCTTCGAGCCGATCAGGAGAGTGGGCTCGGCCGCCTTGTCCCCGCGCTCGACGGTCAACTCGATCGCGCCGTCGACCTTGCCGGGTGAGTCCTTTTCGAAACCGACGACGGTCTCGATCCCTCGGCCGGGGCGGATCCGGAGGGCGATGCCGCCTTCGAAATCGAGCTCGCTCCGGATGAGAAGGGTGAGGTCGCCGGTCAAGGGCAGGTTGGCGCCGAGGGAACCGGTGAAGTACGGCAGCAGCGCCAATCCCGGCGGGACGCCGTCGGCCCCCGGTAGTTCGATCAGCCGGATTTCGGCCGCCAGCCGCCGGTTCTGGGCGAGGAGCCGTTCGAAAACAGTGCCCGTGACCGCCCTGGCCAACGGTGCCGTCTGATCGTGCTCGATGTCCCGCAGTACCGCGGCGGTCTTCGACGGCAACGTCCGCACGTCGACGTCCACCCCGAGGCTCATCAGAAGGTTGTCGACCTGCGAAGCCAGCGCGGCGAAGTCGAAGTCCGCTTCGCCCCAGGCGAAAGCGTCCTTGAGCACCTGCCCCGGGTCGCCGAGCAATCGGGGAAGTGCGGCCGGATCGAAGGTGACGTGCGCGTACGGCGGGCGATTACCGGCCGCCGGCGCGTATTTTCCTTTGATCACACCGACACTGCTCAGCCCGAAACCGAGGGCGGGATGGTGGCGTCGCAGGTACGTGACGATCAGGAAGTCGAGCACCTGACCGGGGAACTTCTCCCGGAACCCGTCCACCCGCAAGGACTCCGGGATCGCCGAATCCGGCGCGGCGGCGATCCCGTTGACACCGGCGATGACGGCCCGCACCGCGCTGAGCACCCGGGCCACGGCATCGGCGTCGAACTCGGCTTCGATCCCGGAGGACGGGCTTCCACCGACGGTGACGCCTCCCTCGCCGAGCAGGCCGTGCAGGGAGTCCGTGAGGGTGTCGAGCCCCGCCGTGAGTCCGGACAGCGCGGGCGGAACGGCATCCACCCGCCAGCCCAGCTTCTGCATGAAGACGATGAACGCCTCCGGTGAGCGCACGGCGTCACGCAGCGGGAGAGTGGCCTGCCCTATCCCGGCGAGGATCTTCTCGAACATGCCCGGCCCGGCCATTTCACAGCTCCCCTGGGTAGAAGGCGGCACTGAGAATCGCGTGATAGCCCGGATCCACCCGGTTGACGATCAGCCATTTACAGACGTAACAGAAGGCGCCGGCGTCTTGGCCGACCTCCGTCCAGAAGTTCCCCTCACCGATGTGGTTGCGCATCTTGCACGACCCGGAGGGCCGGTAGAAGCCACCGGAAAACTCGTTCCCGCCTTCGAAGAAGCCGATCGTCCTGGTCGAGTTGCAAGGTGGCGCGAACCCTTCGATGTCCTGGGGCTTGTCGTCCTTGTCCCGGACGTGATCGTGGTCCTCGTCCAGGTTGATCGGGCCCTTCACCACGAAGATCCGCTCCTTCACCTTCGGGTGCACGATGGGAACCACCGCACCGTTCTGGTTCTTGAGCGGCACGTAGACCACGGACCCACGCGCGTACACGGGCAGCGGTGAGGCCGCCCCGGTCAGGACGAAGGTGCCTTTCGTCCGATCGACGGCGCTCACCTTCAGCCCGGTGAGGAGCTGACCAGCGGCCTTGTTCAAGGGAAGCTGCCGCCCCTGGAGGGTGATCGAGAAATTGCGCAGATGGACTTCGAGCCCGTCCTTTTCCGCCTGCGCCCATTTGCCGATGTAGCGAGGATCGATCGTCACCTTGATCCCGCCCGCGGCATTCTCCGAAGGCACCTGAAGCTTCGCCGACAGGACCGTTCTCGGCAGTTCGAGCCATTTGATCTTCGTCGGATCGATCAGCCTGCCGGGGGCGGGCGAACTCGGATCACGCAGGAATCCCAGCACCGCGAGGTTGTCGAAATCGACATCGGCCGTCTGCGTGGCCGCCCGGCCGTCGCCGTTCGCCGACTCGTATTCGTCACCGAGGTTGAAACTGTGCCCGAACTCGTGTGCCACGACATTCGCGACGCCCGCGATGTCCGGCACCACCCCGGCCAGCGGGTCACGGCGCCGCATCTCCCGTTTGTCGACGGTGTCCGCGTAGACGATCTGCAGCGTGAGCTCGCTGCCCATCGTCTGCGCGGCGGTGGTACGGGCGTCGATGTTCGACCCGCCCTGCAGGTCGTCGTAGCAGATCATGGCGACCAGGCCCCGGCTCGGTTTGAACTTCGTGGCGTCGGGCACCCAGTTCGGGCCGATGGGGTGGAACGGCGCGAACCCGTATCGCAGACCGCCGAGGTACCGCATGAGCGAGCCGCCGGGATTCTCCCGGTTACCCCCGTGGCGTTCCGGCGGATGCCGTCGCGGATCGGGGGTCAGCCCGCGGGTATTGCCGAAGTCGTAGAACTCGTAGACCCTCGCGACGAAAGCGCTGAGCGCCGGTGACGGGGTGTCCGCGGGCGGCGGGGTCACCTGAGGGGTCGAAGACCCGAACGGCCGATCGCCGGCACGCCTGCCGAGATACATACCGAAAACCGTGTCGCGCGCGTGCAGGATCCCTGCCGCGTCATGGGTCTTCCATCTGGCGATCAGCAGGCTGTCCACCAGGTTCGGGTCGAAATCCTTGAGGCTCTGCGTGATCCAGATCGACAGCGGGTCGAACCGGCTTTCGTTGTGCATCGGCAGGCCGACCCTGGCCACCAGTTGCTGCATCGTGTAGCTGGTTTCCTTCTCACCCGCTTTCCCGTTGAAAGGAATGGGGATCGCCTTGGAGAAATTCTCGTCCGTGACCCGGAAACCCGTAGTGAGATAGTGCTCGCGCGAGGGCAGGAAAGCCTTGAAGATGTTGAAGCTCCCTTCGAGCATCGCGTACGGCTCATGCCTCGGCTTGTCGAAGATGTCCTGCACGGTCTTGGTGACGACTTCGTCGAACAAGGCGCGATCGGCGGGATCGTCGATGAACCCTTCCGGGATGAAGACGATGTCGGCGAGGTCGTCCGCGTGCGCCACGTCGGGCGTCTGCACCGGGATCAGGTCCTGGCGGGCCTTCGCGTAGTCGACCACCCGCACCGGCAAGCCGTTCGTCACACCGAGAAAAGTGCCTTTGATCCCCGTCGGCAGAGTGGGATCCGTTGTTTCGGCGAGCCCGCGCAAACGGCCCTGCGGTGTTATCGCGAGCTTCGCCGGGTCGTCGGGAGTCAGCGTCACGTAGCCGTGCCCGGTGATGTCCCCGATTCGATCGGCGCCCGTGGCGTCGTCGCTGAACTTCGCGTAGAGCGACGGCTGCGCGTGCGCCACCCCCGGATTTCCCGGCCGATCCGGTTCGAACGCCGTGGTGATGGAGTCGTTGCCGAACCACCAGGACTCGGCGCGATCATGTACCTGCAGGCGGCCGACCAGGTAGGTCTCCCGCCAGCGCACCTGAAACAGGAAGACGCCCAGTTCCCTCGCGGTCACCAAGCCGGTCAGCGGATCGACGGACGGGAGACCTTCCAGCCGCTTCCCGACCTCTTTGTGAGGCGCGAAGAAATCGAAGGCGCATTCCTTGGTGATGTCCGCGAGCGCGTAGCGATCGGGTTTGCCGTCGTCGAAGGTCAGTGCTTGGAAGGACACCCGGAGCGGAGGTGTCCCGGTCCGCGCGACGTGCAGGTCGCAGTGCGGGAAGAACACCATGCCGATGGAAGTGACGGCCATTCCCCACCCCTTTTTCGGCGTCGCGGGAAATCCGGCGCGACACCGTCCGGTCGATCCGGTCCGATGCGGATGTTCATCAGCGTGGCCGCCGAACGGAGCAGCCGTCAACGCATGGCCCGATGAACTGCCCCATGAGGCGGCGGGCAGGGCGAACCTCGTTGTGGCAAGGTCGTTTCCGTGGACAGGGACGCGTATCTCGAAGGTGCGGTAAACGATCTGCTGAGCGGTGAAGACGCGACGCTCGACGACCGGATCGCGCACGCGGCGCTGTTGTTCGCCGCGTCCGGGGCGATGACGGAAGCCGACAGGCTGATCACGCATTGGCACGCGCTCACCGAACGTCCCGTCACCGCGCTCGTTCCCGGCGCCGTGCGGGCCCGCGCGTGGGCGATGCTCTTCGAGGCGTATGGCGCGCGGCCGGAATGGGCGGCCGCGCTGACTCCGCTCGATCTCGACGCCGAGGAACGTGCCCACGAGGAGTACCTCGCCCGGCGAGTGTCCGATCTGGACGGTCTGCTCGGCGGCTCCCCGATCGGCGAGGCCGTCTCCCATCTCGGGCCGTCGCGGCCGGACCGGTTACGTGAGGCCGTCGCGCGAGGCGACCTCGAGGGCTGGGCCGCGATCGCCTCGCGGCAGGGCCGCCCGGACGTCGCCGTGCTCGCCGCGTCGAGGCGGCTCGCGCCGCGGCTGGCCGCCGGAGCCGACCCGCTCGGGCTCGGCGAGTGGACGGGACTGTGCGCCGGGACGCTGGTCGCGGCGCTGTACGAGCGCTACCCGCCGGACACCGGATCGTGGCGCGAGATGATCGCGGGCATCCTCCGGCTGCGCGGCGGCGGCACCGCGCCTCCGGCGGCGTCACTCCGCACCATCGGCGCGGCCGAGACGCGGCTGGGGCTCCGGCTGCCCGGCGACTACCGCGAGTTCCTCCAGACCTGCGACGGGTTGCCGGCCGACGTCGTCTTCCCCCGGCTTCTCGGGACGGCGGAACTCCGCGCGGAAGGCGGCGTCGTCGTGATCGCGGACCCGGCCGTCGTCCTGCTCACCGCCGCCGGCGAACAGTGGCGGACGGTCGAGATCGACCCGGCTTTGGGCACGACCGTGCACCCGACGTTCCGGGCACTGCTGGAGCGGCACCTGCTGTTGCTGGCGCAGGCCGCGTAAGTCGTGAGTGGCGTTTCGGGTTCTCGCCCCTCACGAGACGCGAGGATGAGCGGGCGGATCCTTCACGACATCCCACGACCGCGAAAACTCACGTGAGCGCCCGACTGGAGTCCTCACTACTCACGAGGTGCAGTACCGGCGATGTCACGTGACTGACCGGACGACACGACCGCGGCCGGGTTCCGCCACAAGCCGTCCGTCCAGTCACGCGTGTCGTCCCTCCAAGCACGCGTGTCGTCCGTTCAGTCACGCGAAACCGCCACTCGCGCACCGGCAGCACGTACCTAAGCCACCCTTGGCCGAAACCTCACGAGGCCTCAGGCTTCGCCGCGCTTCTTACGCTCGGTGTACTCCCGCATCCGCTTCGGGTAGCCGACCCTGGCGACCTCGTACACGGGGATCGACCGTTTGCGGCCGAACTGCTGCGCCGCGTCCAGGCTCTCGATCCGGCGTCTGGTCCACTCGCCGTCATGGGCGATGAGGACGACGGTGGTCTCCGTGACGTTGGTCTTGGGCTCCACATATGCCTCGACACCGGTCCTCGAAGAGGCCCACTCTTCGAGGTGTTTGAAGTCGTTTGAAGAGGCTTTCCGCAGCGTACCGGGCTTTTGCCCGCCTTTGGAGCGCCGGCGCAGCGAGTCGAACAGACCCACTCCGACCACCTCACTTCCCACTCGTGTCCGATGTCCATTATCCCGACTCGGGCGTGTGCTCCCCGTGGTGACCCACGCGGGCCGTGTCCCGTGGGTCACAGGACGCGGCCTAGGTCGCAGGCTCTCCACACGTAGTGACAAGATGGCAAGTGTCCGCGCGCGCGTATACCGCGCGAAGCGGCGCCAGAGCTCCACCCCTACCGCTTGCCGAGGAGTTATTGAAGTGACCGACACCTCCGCCGACCTTGTGATCCTGGGTGGCGGATCGGGCGGCTACGCCGCCGCGTTCCGCGCGGCCGAGCTGGGCCTTTCCGTCACCCTGATCGAAAAGGACAAGCTTGGCGGGACGTGCCTCCACCGAGGCTGCATCCCGACCAAGGCCCTCCTGCACGCGGCGGAGGTCGCCGACGAGACCCGCGACGCCGAGACCTTCGGTGTCAAGGCCGTGCTGGAAGGCATCGACATCGCCGGGGTCAACAAGTACAAGGACGGGATCGTCTCCCGCCTGTACAAGGGCCTCCAGGGCCTGGCCAAGGCGCACAAGGTGAACCTCGTCGAGGGCACCGGAACGTTCGTCGGCGGTACGACCGTCGAGGTCGAAGGCACCCGCTACACCGGCAAGAACGTCATCCTCGCCACCGGCTCGTACTCGAAGACGCTGCCCGGCCTCGAGCTGGGCGGCCGCATCATCGCGAGCGAGCAGGCGCTTTCGCTGGACTACATCCCGAAGAAGGTCATCGTCCTCGGCGGTGGTGTCATCGGTGTCGAATTCGCGTCCGTCTGGGCGTCCTTCGGCGTCGACGTCACCATCGTGGAGGCGCTGCCCCGCCTGGTCCCGAACGAGGACGAGTACGCGTCCAAGCAGCTGGAGCGCGCTTTCCGTCGTCGCAAGATCGGCTTCAAGACCGGTGTCCGGTTCACCGGTGCCAAGCAGGACGACAACGGTGTGAGCGTGTCGCTGGAGTCCGGCGAGACGCTGGAAGCCGACCTGCTGCTGGTCGCCGTGGGCCGCGGCCCGAACTCGGCCGGGCACGGGTACGAGGAGGCCGGCGTCAAGATGGAGCGCGGTTTCGTCCTCACCGACGACCGCCTGCGCACCAACCTGCCGAACGTCTACGCCGTCGGTGACATCGTCCCCGGCCTGCAGCTCGCGCACCGCGGGTTCCAGCAGGGCATCTTCGTCGCGGAAGAGATCGCCGGCCAGGAGCCGCGCGTGATCGACGAGAGCGGCATCCCGCGCGTCACCTACTCGCACCCCGAGGTCGCTTCGGTCGGGCTCACCGAGTCTCAGGCGAAGGAGAAGTACGGCTCCGACGTCACCACCTTCACCTACGACCTCGGCGGCAACGGCAAGAGCCAGATCCTCAAGACCTCCGGTGGGGTCAAGCTGATCAAGGCTCCGGAAGGGCCGGTCGTCGGCGTGCACATGGTGGGCGACCGCGTCGGCGAGCTGATCGGCGAAGCGCAGCTGATCTACAGCTGGGAGGCGTTCCCCGAGGACGTGGCTCCCCTCATCCACGCGCACCCCACCCAGACCGAGGCCCTCGGTGAAGCGTTCCTCGCCCTCGCGGGCAAGCCGCTGCACGTCCACAGCTGACGTCTCACCGTCGAAGAATCAGACCAAGCAAGACATATCAAGGGAGTCAGCGAACGATGGCCTACTCCGTCACGTTGCCGGAGCTCGGTGAGAGCGTCACCGAGGGCACCGTCACCCGGTGGTTGAAGCAGGAGGGCGACACCGTCGAGGTCGACGAGCCGTTGCTCGAGATCTCCACGGACAAGGTCGACACCGAGGTCCCGTCCCCGGTCGCCGGCAAGGTCGTGAAGATCAGCGCGCAGGAAGACGAGACCGTCGAGGTCGGCGGCGAGCTCGCCGTCATCGACGACGGGACCGGCGGGGTGCCGGAGTCCTCCGGTTCCGCCGAGCGCGCCGCCGAAGAGGCGCAGCCCGAGCCCGAGCCGGAGCCCGCGCAGGAGGAGGCCGCCGCGCCGTCCCAGCCGGACACCGCGCCGGCTTCGGGTGGTGAAGGCACCGAGGTGAAGCTGCCCGAGCTGGGCGAGAGCGTCACCGAGGGCACCGTCACCCGGTGGCTCAAGCAGGTCGGCGAGAGCGTCGAGGTCGACGAGCCGCTGCTCGAGATCTCCACGGACAAGGTCGACACCGAGGTCCCGTCCCCGGTCGCCGGCACCGTGCTGGAGATCCGCGCCGGTGAAGACGAGACCGTCGAGGTCGGCGGGGTGCTCGCGGTGATCGGTGCCGCCGGTTCCGCCCCGGCGCCGAAGGCCGAGCCGAAGCCGGAACCCAAGCCCGAGCCGAAGCCGGAACCGAAGCCCGAGCCCAAGGCCGAAGCGGCGCCCGCGCCGAAGCCCGCCCCGGCTCCTCAGGCCGCCCCGGCTCCCAAGGCCGAGGCCCCGAAGCCGGCGGCGAGCAGCGACAACGGCTCGGACAACGCGCCGTACGTGACGCCGCTGGTCCGCAAGCTCGCTTCGGAGCACGGCATCGACCTGTCGTCGCTGACCGGCAGCGGTGTCGGTGGCCGCATCCGCAAGCAGGACGTGCTCGCGGCCGCCGAGGCCAAGCAGAAGGCCGCGCCGGCTCCCGCCGCGCAGCCCGCTGCCGCCGCCCCGGCTCCCGCCGCCGCCCCGTCGGCTCCGCGCAAGGCCGCGGTTTCGCCGGAGCTCGCCGCTCTGCGCGGCACCGTGCAGAAGGCCAGCCGGATCCGTCAGATCACCGCCACGAAGACCCGCGAGTCGCTGCAGATTTCCGCGCAGCTCACGCAGGTCCACGAGGTGGACGTCACGAAGGTCGCCAAGCTGCGTCAGCGGGCGAAGGCCGCCTTCAAGGAGCGCGAGGGCGTCAACCTGACGTTCCTGCCGTTCTTCGCGAAGGCCACCGTCGAGGCGCTCAAGCAGCACCCGAACGTCAACGCGTCCTACAACGAGGACACGAAGGAGATCACCTACCACGGTGCGGTGCACCTGGGGATCGCGGTGGACACCGAAAAGGGTCTGCTGTCGGTGGTCATCCACGACGCGGGTGAGCTCAGCCTCGCCGGTCTCGCGCACCGCATCGCGGACCTCGCGGGCCGCGCGCGTTCGGGCCAGATCAAGCCGGACGAGCTTTCGGGCGGCACCTTCACGATCACGAACATCGGCTCCAACGGAGCCCTGTTCGACACGCCGATCATCGTGCAGCCGCAGTCCGGCATGCTCGGTACCGGCGCGGTCGTGAAGCGCCCGGTCGTGATCGCGGACGCCGACGGCAACGACACGATCGCCGTCCGGTCGATGGCGTTCCTGCCGCTGACCTACGACCACCGCCTGGTGGACGGGGCCGACGCGGGCCGCTTCGTCACGACGATCAAGCAGCGTCTGGAAGAGGGCAACTTCGAGGACGAGCTCGGTCTCTGATCCTCCGGTAGCCGATCAAGGCCCTCGTCCCGCTTCGGCGGGGCGAGGGCCTTCTTCTTTCTCTCCGCAATTCGTCACCTACTTGCGAGGGTTTGACAGGCACCCTGGACTCTAGTATTCCGGAATTACGGAAAACAAGAGGGAGGATGTCACCCATGCTGACAAGACGCCATCTGCTGGCGGGCGCCGCCGCGGGATCGGCCGCGTTGCTGCTGCCGGGAATCGCGAGCGCCGCCCCGCCGGACACGTCGACGCAACAAGGCTGGCTCGACTGGATCGCCGCGCGACGCCGAGACGTCTCGATCGTGATCGACGACGGCGCGGGCCGCCGGGCCGCCCACAACGCCGGCACCCGGCGTCTGCTGGCGTCCTCGATCAAGGTCGTGCACCTCAGTGCGTACGCCGCGGCCGTCTCCGAGGGCAGACTCGATCCGGACGAACAGATCCGGGTCGGTGACTGGGACGCCCACCATCCGTTCGTCTCCGACGGCCGCGCGCATTTCCACGCGCTCAACTGGCTGGGTGTCCCCTGCGACGACTACGGCATCGCCAAGGATCCCGGCCAGCGTGTCCCGCTGGCGAGGCTCCCGGAAGCGATGATCTTCTTCAGCGACAACGCGGCCACCGATTACCTCCGCACCCGCCTCGGCGACCCCGCTCTCCGGCTCGCGGCGGCACGCGGCGGCTGGGCGAGGCCGGACACCCGTTCGCTGGGCGGCGAAGTCCTGATGCTGATGCTGCCGGAGTACGCGCCCCCGCCCGGCAGCCCGGTCGCGGTCCGCCGGGCGATGGGCGACGCGGTCGCGCGCCGGTTCGTCCGCGATCCGGGGTTCCGTGCCGAAGCCTTCGCCCGCATCCCGGGCATGCCGTCCACTCCGGAGGCGCAGTGGCCGTGGGTCAAGGGTCACGGCGCCGGTACCGCGGCAGAGCTGTTCTCTCTCCACCGCGGTATCGCCAGGGGTCTCTACCCGCAGGCCCGCGAGATCCTCGCGAAGCCGCTCGCGGACCGCGTCCCGCCCGGCGCGAGCGAAGTGCTCATCAAGGACGGCGCCCTGCCGCGAACACTCACCATGGGGCTCTCCGTCCGCTGGCCGGGCGGTCGCTCGGGCACGGCGGCCGTCCTGCTCGACGGCGTGACCGACCAGGACACACTGAACGAGCTGCCGCTCATCGACCTCGTGCTCGCGGCGCTATCGGACCCGGCGCGGTTCAGCGCCCTGGAACGAGCGCTCCACTGAGGCGACGGTATAGATAACCGGTATGGACGCTGAGCTCGCCGAACGGATCGCGGCCCTCGAAGCACGGGTCGCCGCGCTGGAAAACCAGCAGAGCGAGCACCAGGCCGAACCGGCGGCGAGCCCCGGCGGCCTGGTCGGCTACCACGGCGAACTGACCGAGCCCCTCGAACTGAGCTGGGCGATCAACGTCACGCCCGGCCCCATGCTGGCGTTCGCGGACGGGCCGCGGGTCGAAGTGCTCGCGGCCCTGTCCAGCACCGCGCGAGTGGCACTAGTGCGGACGCTGGCCGAGAAGGGCGCGCAGACCGCGCCCGCCCTGCAGGAGGCCGCCGAACTCGGGTCTCCGGGCCAGCTATACCACCACCTCAAGGCGCTGACCGGCGCCGGAATCGTCGAACAGGACAAACGCGGCAGTTACCGGCTCCGCCCCGCCGCGACGATCCCGGTGCTGGTGCTGCTCACCGCCGCCTCCGACGTCGCCGGGCAACTGAAGAACCTGAGCGTGCGACCGGATCGCGGATAGGACACGATCGGATCATGCGAGTTCTGATCGCGGGCGCGAGCGGACTGATCGGCTCCTCCCTGGCGACCCGGTTACGCCGGTCCGGGCACGAAGTGGTCCGCCTTGTGCGCCGGGAGGAGCGGGCGGCCGACGAGCGCCGCTGGGATCCCCCGGCCGGGGAGATCGCCGACGGCGCGCTCGACGGGGTCGACGCCGTGGTGAACCTCGCGGGCGCGCCACTGCTGCCGGGACGCTGGAGCGCGGCCCGCAAACAGGTACTCCTCGACAGCCGGGTCGAACCGACCGAGGTTCTCGCGGAAGCCGTCGCCGAGCACGGGATCCCCGTGCTGGTCAACGCCTCCGCCGTCGGCTACTACGGCGATCCCGGTCCCTCCATTGTGGACGAATCGAGCCCGGTGGGACGCGGTTTCCTCGCCGGGCTCTGCACCGCGTGGGAGGGCGCCACCGAGAGCGCGGTCACCGCGGGTGCGCGGGTCGTGCGCGTCCGCACCGGACTGGTGCTCGCGCGCGAGGGCGGGCTCCTGGACGTCCTGCGGCCGCTGTTCCGCTTGGGGCTCGGCGGGAAACTCGGTGACGGCAAGCAGTACATGCCCTGGATCTCGCTCGACGACGAGGTCGGCGCGATCGTTTTCGCGCTGGAGAACGAATCCCTGTCCGGTCCGGTGAACCTCTGCGGACCGCAGCCCGCCACGAACGCCGCCTTCACGAAGGCCCTGGGCCGCGCCGTGCACCGGCCGGCGATCTGGCAGGTGCCGGGTTTCGCGATGAAGATCGCCCTCGGGCAGGCCGCCGAGGAGATGGCGCTGTTCGGGCAGCGTGCCCTGCCCCGGGTACTGGAGGAGGCGGGTTACGCGTTCCGCCATCCGACTCTCGAAGACGCGCTGGCCGCCGCGACATGACCCTGCGGCGCGGTCTGTACACCCTCGCCGGAGCGCTGCTGTTGATCGGTTTCGTCACCCTCGGGTGGTACGTCGACCAGCGGCCGCCGCCGGTGGACGTCGCGCTCGCCGACGCGTTCCGCGGCCAGCACACCCAGGCCGCGGGGCAGGTGGCGGGCCTGGTCACGAATGTCCTCGGCCCGGTCCTCCCGTTCGCGCTCGGCGCGGTGCTGGCGGTGGTCGCCTGGCGCCGCCGCGACCTGACCGTGTTGTGCGTCAAACTGGCCGTGGTCCTGTTGTTGTGCCGGATGACCAGCTTGATCGCGAAACCGCTCTTCTACCGGGAACGGCCTCGCGAATTCCCCGATCTGAGCTATCCGAGCGGGCACGTGGTCGCCGTGGCGTGCACCGGCTTCGTCGCGGTGCTGCTGTGCGCGTGGACCCGTCCGCGTCTGGCGCGGCTCGCGATGACGATCGCCGCCGCGGCGACGGTGCTCGGTGCGCTCTGCCGCATCGTGCTGGGCGTGCACTGGCTGACCGACACCGCGGGATCCGTACTCGCGGTGGGTGGTGTCGGCCTGATTTCGGCGGCCGGGCTGGGCCTGCTCCCCCTGCCGGAAGACCGGGCGTAGTGTCGCTGACGTGAGCTCTTCGACCACGTCATGCCGCGCCTCCGCCGAGCCCGTCGACGTCCGCGAGATCGGGACGATCGACTACACCGAAGCCTGGGAACTCCAGCGAAAGCACGTGACAGCGCGTGCCGACGGTGATGGCCCGGACACCATGCTGCTGCTGGAGCACCCGTCGGTGTACACCGCGGGCAAGCGCACCGAAGCCGAGGACAGGCCGACCGACGGCACCCCGGTGATCGACGTCGACCGCGGCGGCAAGATCACCTGGCACGGGCCCGGTCAGCTGGTCGGGTACCCGATCATCAAACTCGCCGACCCGATCGACGTCGTGCACTACGTCCGGCGTCTCGAAGAGGCCCTGATCACCGTCTGCGATCAGCTCGGCGTGCACACCGGCCGGGTCGAGGGCCGCAGCGGCGTCTGGATCCCGGCCGACGACCGCGGCGTCGAGCGGAAGATCGCCGCGATCGGCATCCGCGTCCAGCGCGGCGTGACCATGCACGGTTTCGAACTGAACTGCGATCCCGACCTGGGCGCCTTCGACAAGATCGTCCCGTGCGGCATCCGGGACGCGGGCGTGACTTCGCTTTCCTACGAGCTCGACCGCGAGGTCACCGTGGCTTCCGTGCTGCCGATGGCGCGCGAAGCCGTGCTCGCCGCGCTGGAAGGCGACCTCCCGGTGAACGACGAGCGCTGGCTGCCGCGTCCCGAGGCACCGGCCGCCCCCGGCGTCACCTTCGCCCTGCAGAACTGAGAAGCGCGTGAAGGCCCCCTTGCCTCGGCTGAGCCGAGGGAAGGGGGCCTTCACGCGAGAAAACGTCAGTCCAGCTGAGGGGCGACCTCGGAAGCGATCAGCTCGATCTGGTCCAGATCCGAAAGGTCCAGCAGCTGCAGGTAGAGCCGGGTGATCCCGGTCTTCTCCCGCCATTGCCCGATCTTCTCGACGACCTCCGACGGCGTCCCCGCGAGTCCGTTCTCCCGCAGCTCCGGAACCTCACGGCCGAGCACGCCGGCGCGCTTGGCGACCTCCGCGTCGTCACGGCCTACGGCGACGACGAGCGCGGCCGAGCGGAGGATCTCCTTGGGGTCACGGCCGATCTCGCGTGCGGCGTCGTCGACGCGGCCGAACTGCTCGGCGGCGAAGTCCGGGCCCACGAACGGCAGGTTGAACTCGTCGGCGTAGCGGGCGGCGAGTGCCGGGGTGCGCTTCTTGCCGCCACCGCCGATGATCACCGGCGGCCGTGGCCGCTGCGCGGGCTTGGGCAGGCCCGGCGAGTCGACGAGCTTGTAATGCTCGCCATCGAAGGAGAATGTCTCCCCCTCCGGCGTCTCCCACAGCCCGGTGACGACGGCGAGCTGCTCGGCGTAGCGGTCGAAGCGCTCCTTGATCGGCGGCAGGTCGAGGCCGTACGCGGTGTGCTCGTCGTCGTACCAGCCCGATCCCAGGCCGAGTTCGACGCGGCCGCCGGACATCTGGTCCACCTGCGCGACCGAGATCGCCAGCACCGACGGATGCCGGAAGGTGGCGGCGGTGACGAGGGTGCCCAGCCGGACACGGCTGGTCTCACGGGCGAGACCCGCGAGGGTGATCCACGCGTCGGTCGGCCCGGGCAGGCCGGTCGCCGAACCCATCTTCAAGTAGTGATCGCTGCGGAAGAAGGCGTCGTAGCCCGCGTCCTCGGTGGCCTTGGCCACCCGGAGCAGGTCGTCGTAGCTGGCCCCCTGCTGGGGCTCGGTAAAGATCCTGAGGTCCACGAAGCCACCCTAGCCAGGGCGCGGTCAGCTCGCTTTCCCGTGCTCGGCGGGCGGAACCCGGCGAAATCCGACGAGCAGCCGCACCAGGACCTCTTCGACCTGGGCGCTGACCTTCTTCGGCTCCGGCGAACTCGCGATCTCGATGGCGGCGCTCGACAGCGCGCCGAACAGCAGCCGCGCGGTGACGTCCACCGGGACGTCGTCGACCTCGCCGACCTCGATGAGCGCCTGGATCCCGGTGCGGACCAGGCCGAAACTGCACCGTTCCTCCGCCTCGCGCCAGCGCTCCCAGCCCATCACCACCGGCGCCTCGTGGATCGCGATGCGCTGGTACGCCGGGTCGAGGCAGCTCTGCAGGAAGCCACGCAGCCCCGACAGCGCCCGCTCCCACGGCGAGGCCGGGCCGTTCATGATCTTTTCGAGCCGGTCGAAGACCTGGCTCTCGACCGTGTCGAAGGCAGCCTCGAACAGCGCCTGCTTCCCACTGAAATGGTGGTAGAGCGCGCCCTTCGTCACCCTGGCCCGCTTGGCGATCTCGTCGAGAGACGTGCCGGCGTACCCGCGTTTGGTGAACAGCTCCACGGCACTCTCGACGAGTGCCGACCGGGTGGACTCGGAATAGTCCAGCCGCCTTGACCTCATTGTCGCCACCTTCACAACTTTACGCCGCCGGTCCCGCTCCATACCCATGGTATGTTGACTGCTGTCAGGTCCGTACCGGGAGTATGCCGCAAACCTGCGGTATGAACCGGGTCACGGAGGGGAGCCCACATCATGAGCTGGAACGACTTCTACCAGCGGCGCGACATCCTCGAAGCCGCACTGCGCCAGGCGGGTCACCACCCGTCCGACGCGATCTCACTCGAAGAGATCCCTGGCGCCACCAAGTACTTCGCCACCGAGGAAGAGCTTCTGCTCGCGCTTCGGTACAAGTGGAACCAGGTGTTCGCCGGTCACCTCCGCGCCGAGATGACCGACCCGGACTACGCCGACCAGGACCTCGCGCTCGACCGGGTCGAAGCCGTCACCCGCGCCTGGAACAGCGCCACCGCCGAGCACGAGACCCTCCGCGCCGTTCTCGACGCGTCCCTCGAACGGTGCCCCGCGCTGATCCCGTCGCACGAAGCCGAACTGCGCACTCTCGCGCTGACGGCGGGGCTGGCCGACGGCAACGAACCGGCCGAAGAGATCACCAAGGTCGGCAGCGCGTTCGCCACCCTGCTCCGGCACGGACGGCACGCGAAACCCGCCCGCCGCCGCAGCCCCATGGGTCACCTGCTCCGGTTGCTCGCGCCGAGCGCCTGATCCGGCGTGGCGACGCCGCCGACGATGTAGTTAGGTACCGACATGGCTGCTCACGCGCGCTGGACCGAGGCCGACATCCCTGATCAGACCGGCCGGACCGTGTTCGTCACGGGGGCGAACTCCGGGCTCGGGCTGCGTATGTCCGAGGTGCTCGCGGGCAAGGGGGCCCGCGTGCTGCTCGGCTGCCGGTCGCCGGAGCGCGGCGCCAAGGCGCTGGAGCAGGTTCGCGCGGCCGCGACCGGGGAAGCACCCGAACTCGTCCGGCTGGACCTCGCCGATCTCGACTCGGTCCGCGAAGCCGTGAAGAAGGTCCAGGAACTGACTGGCGGCAAGCTCGACGTCCTGGTCAACAACGCGGGCGTGATGGCGACGCCGCGCGGTCACACCAAGGACGGCTTCGAGACCCAGTTCGGCACGAACCATCTCGGACATGCCGTGCTGACGTGGCTGCTGATGCCGTCGCTGCGCAACGGCTCGGGAGCGCGTGTCGTGACCTTGTCGAGTGTCGCGGCGACAGGTGCGCGCATCGACGTCGCCGACCCGAACTTTGAACGCCGGATGTACAACCCGGGTTCGGCCTACGGCCAGTCGAAACTCTCCAATCAGGTGTTCGCGCTCGAACTCGACCGCAGGCTGCGCGCCGCGGGCGAGGACGTCATCAGCGTGGCGGCACACCCCGGCTACACGTGGACCGGACTCGGTTCGGGGATGGCCCGCTCCTACCGCAACCCGGTGGTACGCGCGCTCGTCGGCGCGGGCAACCGGATCGGCGAGATCTTCATCGCGCAAAACGCCCGCCAGGGCACGCTGCCGCAACTGTTCGCGGCGACCTCCCCCGAGGTCGAAGGCGGCGACTACATCGGCCCTCGCGGGCTCGGCGGACTTCGCGGCGCCCCGGTCAAAGTGCGCCCTCTGCCGGCCGCGAGGAGCGAATCGCTCGGCGCCGCGTTGTGGGACGTGACCACCAAGTTGACGGGTGTCACCCCCGACCCCGCGTGAGCGGCGACCACTGCTCCGGCGGGCGTAGGGTGACGGAGTGAGTGCTGCCCCAGATGGCCGCAAGATGTTGCGGCTCGAGGTCCGGAATTCCCAGACTCCCATCGAGAAGAAGCCGCCGTGGATCAAGACGCGCGCGCGGATGGGCCCGGAGTTCACCGAACTCAAAGGCCTGGTGCGCCGCGAAGGCCTCCACACCGTATGCGAAGAAGCCGGCTGCCCCAACATCTACGAATGCTGGGAAGACCGTGAGGCCACGTTCCTGATCGGTGGGGACCAGTGCACGCGCCGGTGTGACTTCTGCCAGATCGACACCGGCAAGCCGGCGGCGCTGGACACGACCGAGCCGCGCAAGGTGGCGGAGTCGGTGCAGGCCATGGGGTTGCGCTACTCGACGGTGACCGGTGTGGCGCGTGACGACCTCGAAGACGGCGGCGCGTGGCTGTACGCGGAGACCGTCCGGCAGATTCACGCGTTGAACCCGGGTACCGGTGTGGAGCTGTTGATCCCGGACTTCAACGCCGACCCCGACCAGCTGGCCGAAGTCTTCGGCTCCCGCCCCGAGGTGCTCGCGCACAACGTGGAGACGGTCCCGCGGATCTTCAAGCGGATCCGGCCGGGTTTCCGGTACGCGCGGTCGCTGGAGGTCATCACTCGCGCTCGCGAGGCGGGTCTGGTGACGAAGTCGAACCTGATCCTCGGCATGGGCGAGACCCCCGACGAGGTCGCGCCCGCGATGAAGGACCTGGTCGACGCCGGCTGCGAAATCCTGACGATCACCCAGTACCTGCGGCCTTCGCCCCGGCATCACCCGGTGGACCGCTGGGTCAAGCCCGAAGAGTTCGTCGAGCACTCGAACGCCGCCGAGGCGATGGGCTTCGCCGGAGTCATGGCCGGGCCGCTCGTACGCTCCTCGTACCGCGCCGGGCGGCTGTTCGCCCAGACGAAGGCCCACCGCGGCGAGCCGCTGTCGGAGAACCTGGCCCACCTCGCCGCCGAAGGACCCGCCGCACAGGAAGCCAGCTCGCTGCTGGCACGGTGACTCCGGTCACCTCTCCGCGACATCGCCACCCACCAGGTCACGAATCAGTAAAGTGACCTGGTGGCGTTGGTAACTGATCTTCTCAATTGGCTGCAGAGTCTCCCGGAACCGGGACTGGTCGCGGCGACCGGCGGACTGGTGTTCGCCGAATGCACCATCGGGCTCGGCTTCATCGCGCCCGGCGAATCTGGGCTGCTGGTCGCGGCCACGACGGCGACGTCGGTCTCCCGGTTCCTGACCCTGTGGGCCGTCGTGACGGTCTGCGCCGCACTCGGTGACTCACTCGGCTACGCGATCGGCAAACGCTTCGGCCCGCGCCTGCGTGAGACGAAGCTGATCCGCAAGTACGGCCTCGACGCCTGGGACAAGGCCACCGGCGTGCTCGAACGGCGAGGTGCGTGGGCGGTGTTCTTCGCGCGGTTCCTCCCGGTGATCCGCACGCTGACCCCGGCGGCGTCCGGGACGTCGGGGCTGCCGTTCCGCAAGTTCCTGCCCGCCGCCGCGGCGGGCGCGGCCTGCTGGTCGGCCATCCACATCGGCATCGGCGCCGCCCTCGGCGAGGCCGCCAAGAAGGTCGAAGGCGTGCTCAACACCGGCGGCCTGGTGATCGTCGGGGTGCTGGTGGGTGTCGCCGTGTTCTTCCTGCTGCGCTACAAGAAGAAGAGGGCGCTCGCCGCCGTCACGGTCGAAGACGCCACTCCGGCGAAGGTCGGCGCGGAGGACTAGATTCCGGGCATGGCCGCCTTGAACCTGCCCCAGCCGATCGGTTTCGTCCTCGGCGGCGGAGGCAGTCTCGGTGCCATGCAGGTCGGGATGCTGCGGGCCCTCACGGAGAGCGGAATCGCGCCCGACCTCGTCGTCGGCACCTCGGTGGGTTCACTGAACGCCGCCGTCCTCGCACTCGAGGGTGAGGCGGGCGCCCGGCTCGACCGGATCTGGTCGCGGATGACGCGGCACGAGGCGTTCCCCGGCGGCGTGCTCAGCCAGGTGCGGACCCTGCGGCACAGCAAGACCAACCTGTT
The DNA here is from genome assembly GCF_044547565.1 of Amycolatopsis sp. NPDC052450. NCBI lineage: Bacteria > Bacillati > Actinomycetota > Actinomycetes > Pseudonocardiales > Pseudonocardiaceae > Amycolatopsis > Amycolatopsis sp. NPDC052450. The sequence goes on from NZ_JBIUAQ010000053.1 coordinate 33,201, forward strand.
CCCCAACACCGGGCTCGCCGCGATCGTCGACGAGCACATCGGCGAGGGCGTCCGGTTCGAGGATCTCGCGCTGCCGCTGGGCGTCGTCGCGACCGACGTCGACACCGCCGAACCGCTGCTCATCCGTTCCGGCCCCGTTCTGGCGCCCTTGCTGGCCAGCTGCGCGATCCCGGGGATCTATCCGCCGGTGCCGTTCGGGGAGCGCATGCTCTACGACGGCGGCCTGGTCGCCAACGTGCCGATGCGCCAGGCACTCGCCATGGGCGCGAAGTCGCTCGTCGTCCTCGACTGTGCCTTCCCCGGCAAGATGCCCGGCACCCCGCAGACCTTCGCCGAGGTGATGATGTTCACCGCGATGATCAGCATGCGGAACCAGGCCGTGCTGGAGGCGCCCCTCGCCGCGGCCGAGGTGCCCGTGGTCTACGTGCCGGGGCCGAAGCCGGTGCGGGTCAGCCCGCTGGACTTCAGCCACACCACGACACTCACCGCCGAGGCTTATGAGGCCGCGAAGACCTATTTGGGCGAATTGAGCGTCGATGGCCCTGGACTTTATGGTGCCCCGGGTCTCGTCGTGACCTGACAGGCAACCATCCGGCATCGATCACGTCTTCTTCGTCGCGTAGTTTTGAAAGAGAACTTTCCGCTGATAGCGCGACGTAAAAAGAGAACTATATGTTTCCCAAGAAGACATTACTTTCGACGGCCGGAATACTCGCCGCGATATCGGTGATCTCGGCCTGTTCGCCCTCGGGCGGCACCAATTCACCCGACACCAGCGCCACGTCGGACACGAACCCGGTCTCGGTGACCATCGACCCGGCAGGCGGGACGAACGTCAATCCGGCGACCCCGGTGACGGTCAAGGCCGAGCACGGCAAGCTGATCGACGTCACCGTCAGCAACGCCGACAAGGGCAACCAGGTGAAGGGGGAACTGGCGGGCGACGGGCTCAGCTGGAAGACCACCGAACCGCTCGGCTACGGCAGCACCTACAAGATCGTGGCGCACGCCCAGGGCACTGACGGGAAGCCCGTCGAGCAGCAGAGCAGGGTCTCCACGCTGAGCCCGAAGCAGCAGGCGAACCCGAACCTGATCCCGGCACCCGCCGCGGTCGCGTCCGGCGGTGTCGGCGTCGGGCAGCCGATCGTGTTCGCCTTCGGCCAGCCGGTGAAGAACAAGGCCGAGGTGGAGAAGAAGCTGTCGGTGGAGTCCACGCCGAAACAGGAGGGCTCCTGGTACTGGATCGACGACAAGAACGTCCACTACCGCCCCAAGGTGTACTGGCAGCCGGGGACGACACTCAAGGTTTCGGCGACGATCTACGGCGTCGATTTCGGCAACGGCGTCTACGGCGCGACCGACCGCACGGAAACGTACAAAGTGCACGATTCCTGGGTCGCGAAAGCCGACGGCAACACCGAGCAGATGCAGATCTTCCACAACGGCACACTGGCGAAATCGATGCCCATTTCCATGGGCAAGGACGCCACGCCGACCCATTTGGGCGCCCACGTCATTTCGGACAAACACGAGAACTACACGATGGACTCGTGCACCTACGGCGTCTGCCAGGGCCAGCCGGGGTACTACAAGGCGAACGAGAAGTGGTCGCTGCGGATCTCGAACGACGGCGAGTTCGTCCACGAGAACCCGAACAGCGTCGGCGCGCAGGGCAGCTCGAACGTGTCGCATGGCTGCATCAACCTCAACGCCGCGAACGCCCAGTGGTTCTACCAGAACATGGGGCTCGGCGACGTCGTCGAGGTGACCAATTCCGGCGGCCCCCAGCTGCCGGTCTGGGACCTCTACGGCGACTGGTCGAAGTCGTGGACGGACTGGCAGGCGGGCAGCGCGCTCAAGTAGAGGCATGATGAGCGGGTGACCAGCGCCCTGAGCACCGCCCGCTCCCTCGTGGCCGGCGCCGGCCGGGTCGTCGCACTGACCGGCGCCGGGATCTCCACGGATTCGGGGATCCCCGACTTCCGCGGCCCGCAGGGCCTGTGGACCCGCGACCCGACCGCGGAAAAGATGTCGAACCTCCAGGCGTACCGAGAAAGTCGCGAGGTACGCGAACGCACGTGGCAGGCGCGGCTGGTGCACCCCGGCTGGGACGCGACACCGAACGCCGCGCACTACGCGCTCGTACGCCTGGCGCCGACGCATGTCGTCACCCAGAACATCGACCGGCTGCACCAGAAGGCGGGCTTCGCGCCGGAGCGGGTGCTGGAACTGCACGGCACGATGTTCGAGTCCGTCTGCCTGTCCTGTGACGACCACCGCGACATGCGCTCGACGCTGGAGCGGGTCCGAGCGGGCGAGACCGACCCGCCCTGTCTGCTGTGCGGCGGCATCCTGAAATCGGCCACCGTGTCGTTCGGCCAGCACCTGGACCAGAACCTGCTCCGAGCCGCGCGAACCGCCGTCTCCGAGAGCGACCTCCTGCTGGTGGCCGGGTCCTCGTTGAGCGTGCAGCCGGCCGCCTCACTGGTGAGCGTCGCTTCGCGGGTCGGCGCCGACGTGGTCATCTGCAACGGCTCCGAAACGCCCTACGACTCCATGGCTTCCGCCGTCGTCCGCGGCCCCCTCAGCGAAACCCTCCCCGCCCTAACCCCTTGACCACGCGAGTTCCGGCTTCAATCACGCGAGTTACGCCTTTGATCACGTGAGTTACGTCTTTGATCACGTGAGTCACGGGTTCCGTCACGGGTGTTCCGGGTTTGTTCGCATGGGCCCGGTCGTGTAGCTCGCGTGTCCAGGGATGTATCTCGCGTGTTTGGACTCGTGACTCGCGTGATTGGAGCCGTAACTCGCGTGTTCGGGGGCGGGACTCGCGTGATCCAGTGGCCATCACGTGTGATCCGGTGGACGACACGGCGCCGCGGGGACTCTGCGCCGTGCCGTCCACCGGATCACGTGTGTCGTCCGTCTGGTCACGTGTGTCGTCCACGGGGTCACGGGTGTCGTCTGTCTGGTCACGGGTGTTGCACGGTTCTGGGTATGAAAAGAAACGGGCCTAGGTCGGGAGAACTCGGGGTTCTCAACCGGCCTGGGCCCGTTTCTTTTCTTAAGGTGAGTCCGGCGGTGTCCTACTCTCCCACAACCCTTCGGTTGCAGTACCATCGGCGCTGTCAGGCTTAGCTTCCGGGTTCGGAATGGGACCGGGCGTTTCCCTGACGCTATGACCACCGAAACACTGTGAAACACTCCCCACCACCATCGGTGATGGTTGTGTGGTGTTTCAGAGCTGTAGAGTGGATGCGTAACATCTTTGTGGGCAAGTCCTCGGCCTATTAGTACCAGTCAACTCGATAACACATTACTGTGCTTCCATTTCTGGCCTATCAACCCAATGGTCTGTTGGGGGCCTTAACCCACATGGGGTGGGATACCTCATCTTGGAACAGGCTTCCCGCTTAGATGCCTTCAGCGGTTATCCCTTCCGAACGTGGCCAACCAGCCATGCCACTGGCGT
>NZ_JBIUAQ010000054.1:0-32373 GCF_044547565.1 Amycolatopsis sp. NPDC052450
ATCATCGCCGAACGTCCGCCCACGATCGAGATCACCACCGCCATGGTGAACGACGCGAACAACCCCACACTCGGATCCACGCCCGCGATGATCGAAAAGGAGATCGCCTCCGGGATCAACGCGAGCGCGACCACGAGACCGGCGAGGATTTCGGTGCGGGCGACCTTGGGCGACAACCACGACGGGCGCGTGAACACCTGGGTCACAAAACTCGACACAGACAGACAACCTGACTTTCTCGGGCGCCACGCGGGCGCGGAACCACCTCACGCCACCACGGCGCGCTGAAGACTTAGTTGGCGAGAGCGTCCATCAGTTGCTCGGGCTGACCCGGAACGGTCACAGCAACCACAAAGCTGCCAGGCAAGGGGAGCACTCCTCGCCCCAGGAACGAACTCGGGTCAGTGATGACCCCGACGGCCCGGCGGGAAGAATCCCCGCCAACAACTCTAACCTTACGTTAGAGGAGAGATTACGACTCGCGACGCCGCGCGGCTGAAATGAGGGCTGGATCACTTCAAATGCCACGACAGCCCTGGGGTACTCGAACCTGGTGCTCACCGAGCACCCGCCAGCGACCATCGGGAGTCGCAGCCCTACAGCGCGCGTGTCCGAGTGGGGTCGTGCGACCGCAGCAGGGCGGCGAACTCCTCGGCGATCGCCAGCTTAGTGCGCAGCTCCGCACACGCCTTTTCAGCGGTCGCGCCGAATTCCGCCAGGCGAGCCGCCGGGTCCTCGATCTCGGGACTTCCCGGGGTCGGGTCGAGGATGGCCAGCAGGTCGCGCATCTCCTCCAGCTGGAACCCCAGCGGCTTCATCCGCTTGATCAGTTCCAGCCGGTCCACGTCCGGGTCGGTGTAGAGCCTGAAACCGCCCTGGCTACGTGCACTGGGAACCACCAGGCCGACTTCCTCGTAATAGCGGATCGTCCGTAACGAGAGCCCCGTGCGCTCGGCCACCTCGCCGATCTGCATCTGCACGCCCACACCGGCTCCGTTTCTTCTGTCACCCGCTCACCGTTCTGCGCTGAGACCGGGGGACACCGTCGACCACACTTTCACGTAACAGTACTGTCGCCCCTCACCCGCCACGCCCGCAGACAGCCTTAGCGATAGGTGGATCACAACGGAACTTCTCACCCTCTGTCGATCACAAGTCCGATGTCGTCGCCGTCCGTGATCATCAAGCCGGGCGGTGAACTGGCTCCACTACGACGTTCCGCAGGAGCCGCCAAGGGGCCTGCACGCTGCACACAAGATGCAAAACGTCGGGATGGGCCATCATGGTTGTCGTGGGTGAAATCCGTTCCACCAAGACCGCGGACCTGGATCGCGGCGTCGTCGAGTATCGGTTCGACCAGCGCGGTGGTGCCACTGTGGTGATCTTCCACGGCGGGCATATGAACGCCGGGCTCGCGCTCGGTGAGGACGTGTTCGCCGAAGCCGGTTACTCCGTGCTCGTGCTCTCGAGGCCCGGCTACGGCCGGACACCGCTGACGACCGGCACAACGGCGAGCGGATTCTCCGAAGTCACTCACTCGCTCTGCGAGTATCTCGGTATCACTCGTGTCGCTGCCGTGGTCGGTGTTTCGGCCGGTGGACCCACTGCGGTGGCGACGGCCGCCCGTTATCCGGAACTGGTCGAGCGGGTCGTTCTCCAAAGTGCGGTCGGGCCGCTCCCGTGGCCCGATGCGCGGACACGTCTGGCGGCTCGGCTCGCCTTCTCGCCGGCGACCGAGCGCATCACCTGGTCCGCGGTGCGGGCGATCATGCGCGCAGCCCCGAATTCAGGTTTGCGCTTGCTGCTGGGTGATCTCGCGGTTCTGCCTGCGTCGCGGGTCCTGGCAGCTCTGTCCGCCGACGACCGCCGGACGTTGATCGAGTTGTTCTGCCGGATGCGATCCGGCCGCGGCTTCCGCAACGACCTCACCGCCCGACGAGACAGTCTCGGGGAGGTTGCACAGCCCACTTTGGTGATCGCGAGCCGTAACGATGGATCCGTGCCCTTCGCCCACGCCGAAGCCCTCGCCACGACGATCCAGCACAGCACCCTGCTCGAGAGCAAAGCCGAAAGCCACTTCATCTGGTTCGGCCAGGACTGGGCCGCGCTCAGCGCGAGGATCCGCGACTTCCTCGCCAACTGAAATCTAGCGGGGTGTGAGGCCTTGTTGCTAGGAGGATGAGACAAGGTCTACGGGTCATGCTCGCGGGACCAGCCCTCGCTGGGGACGGCAGCAGGTGTGACTTGGAGACAGCTGGCAGGAAAGCTCTTCGAGATCGGCGGGCATCCACTGCCGACCAAGCCTCCCGGCGCACCCCGCGAAGAAGGCACTCTCGCTACCCCACTCGCACCAGGAGATTCGCGCCGACGCCCTGGAGAACGTGTCTGCAATCGTCAGGCAGTCGTCAGGTTCACCCCAGCGCAGAGCCGGAAGAATGGGCCGGAGGTCAAGTGCACGCGAGGAGAGTGATGAGCGTAGAGACGCCGAGCGCGAAGGACGTCGTCGAAGACGTTTCCGTCTGGCTGGCCAGCGAGTTCTCGACGAAATTGTCCCCGGTCGCGGTCGGCGCCATCGTCCGCGCCACCCACCGGGACCTCCAGGAACAGATCGTTCCCGAAGCGCTCGGTGAGATGCTTCACCGGATGGCGCGGCACCGGATCGCCCGTCTCGTCCAGGTGCTTTGATGCGCTACGAACAGCACTGCCCGATCGCGCTGGCGACCGAGGTGGTCGGCGAACCATGGACGCTGCTGATCGTCCGGGAACTGCTGCGCGGCAGCACCACGCTCCCGGACGTCGCCGCCGGTGTGCCGGGAATGTCCACCGGGTTGCTGATCAAACGGCTCCGGACCCTGGGAACCGCGGGAGTGGTCGTCCTTCACCCGCCGAACCGGCCTCAGCGGGTCGCGCTGACCGAAGCCGGCCGCGAACTGGCGGCGGTCGTCGAACAGCTCGGCAGCTGGGGTGCGCGCTGGTTGCCGCCGCCACGGCACAACGACCTCGACCCTGCCCTGCTGTTACGCGATATCTCCCGGGAAATCGACCGATCGGTCCTTCCTGACAAAGCAGTGTCGGTCCATTTCCGGTTCACCGAGTCGCCCGGGCCACGTTGGTGGTGGCTTGTACTCTCGCGGGACCTCGCGGCACCGACCATCCACGATCCACGGCTGCCACAGGCGATGCGGATCGACTGCACGCTCGGCGCGCTGGCTCAGGTCTGGCTCGGCCACACGGAGTGGCTGGAAGCCCTACGGGACAAGGCGATCGTGATCTCCGGACCCCGGAGTGCCGTCCGCGAGGCGATCACCTGGCTCGGTACGAACCGCTTCTCCGGCAGCAGAAACGCTACCGATGCGGGCGCGCCCACACTGTCCTCATAGGAGGGTTCCCTCGCGGATGTCCCGCGTGAGTCGGAGGTACCCGTGAGACCTGCCGGTTGCGGGGTCGCGGCTGAGGCGCTGTGCGTCGCGGCGGCGCGGGCGGGTCCGGCCGATTCGCCCAGGAATCGAACAGCAGGACGAACGCGGCGAAACCCACCGGGGCGAGTCCGAGCAGCCATAGCCCCTGGGTAGCAAAGAGGGCTCCCATCAGTATGGAGGGAACGACGGCGAGCAGGCAGAAGGGATCCAGTCGGCCGAATAGGGGCCGTCCGCGATTCTGGGAATTCATGGCACTCCTTGGTTCACTCCGGCTTGTGCCTCCAGGAGTTCCGCCGCGCGAAGCTCGGCGACTCTCGCCTTCTCCTCTGCCTCTTCCGCGAAGTGGCGGTGACGTGCTGAGACCGAATTGTCGCCACGGTGCAGGACGACTTCGCCGCGCTCACGATGGCCCTCCGCACGTCTTATGGCCGCGAACGCCAGGCAGATTTCGATCTTCTGCGCCGCTGACCCGCGTGCGAACCGCCGGGCCCTGCTCCGACGCTCCGCCGCCATGGCGAGCTCGTCATAGGCCATGTAGTGGCAGGAGGCCAGTTCGGCGAGATCCCGCTGGCGCTGCGCCAGGAGCGGCTTGCCCGCGACTACCGATTCAGCCGCCAGTTCGAGGTGCTCGCCCGCGATCTCGCGGAGACGCGCCGCGTCACCACGCAGCCGACTCGCGCGCGACAGTCCGCTGTCCCCGGAGCTCTCCGCAGGCGGTGTGCCAGGTGGTTTCCCAGTGTCCCGATACAGCAGCTCGGTGAGGGCCCTGCTACGCAACCTGACCGCAGGCGCCATCACTTCTCCTCGTCCACGACCAGATGCTCGCCACACGCCGAGCCTGTCACGGGAGGCGGAGGACCGACCTGACGAAAACCTTACGATCGATCACGGAAGCACGCGATGCGCACGACGGATGAACCGGCCGTAGCCGCAGTAAGGATGAAGCCATGGACGTCAACGAGGTTCTCCTGCCCGGTGTCGGGCTTCGCTACGAGTTCGTCAACGCCGACGGCGACCGGATCGGCATCGTCGCTCGTAGATCAGGCACCTTCGAAGTGGTCGGATACTCGACGGCCGACCCGGACGAAGGTGAGCTCCTGTTCAGGCTCACCGCTGCCGAAGCGGACACGGTCGCGGAGATCCTCGGGGCGCCGAGGATCGCGGAGCGCTTCGCAGACCTGACCAAGGAGGTACCCGGTCTCAGCGCGGGCCAGATCGTGGTTCCGGCGGCTTCCGGCCACGTGGGCCAGCCACTCGGTCATACCAGGGCCCGGACCCGCACCGGAGCGTCCATCGTCGCCATCGTCCGCGGGGGCGAGGTCATCGCGTCCCCGCCCCCGGACGAAATCCTTCGCGGCGGCGACGTTCTGGTGGTGATCGGAACGCACGAGGGGATCACCGGCGTGCGCGCGATCATCGAGAGCTGACCATGCACACCTCGCTCGCGCTCCTGCTCGAGCTCGGCATCATCCTCCTGGTGCTCAGCGCGCTAGGCGCGTTCGCACGCCGCCTGTCGCTCTCACCGATCCCCCTTTACCTCCTCACCGGCCTGGCCCTCGGCGAAGGCGGAATCGCGCCTATCCCGGCCGCCGGGGACTTCGTCCAAACGGGCGCCTCGATCGGCGTCGTCCTCCTCCTGCTCACCCTTGGCCTGGAATTCGACGCCTCCGAACTCCGGGACAGCCTCCGCCGTCATCTACCCTCCGCCGTCGTCGACCTCGCATTGAACGCGGCGCCGGGAGCGATCGCCGGATGGCTGCTCGGCCTGGACTGGGTCGGCATTTTCGCCCTCGCCGGGGCGACCTGGATCTCGTCCTCAGGCATCATCGCCCGCCTACTCGCCGATCTGCGACGGCTCGGCAACCGGGAAACCTCAGCGGTACTGTCGATCCTGGTCATCGAGGACTTCGCCATGGCGTTGTACCTCCCTGTGCTGGCGGTCATCGCGTCAGGAGGCACCTGGGGCGAAGCGATCACCGGTGTCCTGATCGCGATCGTCTGCGTCGCCGCGGCGTTCCTCGCGTCCCATCGGTGGGGACATCACGTCAACCGATGGCTCGCGCACCCCGACTCGGAACAACTCATGCTGCGAGTCCTCGGCTCGACCCTCGTCGTGGCCGCTCTGGCAGAGTTCGTGGACGTGTCCGCGGCCGTCGGCGCCTTCCTCGTGGGTTTGACCCTCACCGGCGATGCTGCCGAGCGCACGAGGACAGTGCTCGCACCGCTGCGCGACCTGTTCGCCGCCGCGTTCTTCCTCTCGATCGGGTTCGCGGTCAGCCCGGCGGGCTTGTTGCCCGTCCTGCCCGCCGCGCTGGCTCTCGCGGTGGCGGGGATAGCGACCAAATTCGCGACCGGCTGGCTGGCCGCACGCCGGGACGGCGCCGCACGCCGAGGACGGATCAGAGCCGGGACGGTCCTGATCGCCCGCGGGGAGTTCTCGGTCGTGATCGTCAGTCTCGCGGGCACGGCGAGCGCCGCGCTCGGTCCGCTCGTCACCGCCTACGTCCTCATCCTCGCCACAGCTGGACCAGTGCTCACCCGCTGGCCACGACGGAAACCGAGAACGCCCGAAGTCGGGGACAAGGAGCCGCCGGTGTCCCCGACTTCGGCGTGACGGGGACGGCGGTTTGCGTCCGCCGCGCCTATACGGCATCTTTACGCGCGGAGCGCCGGGAAGTCTGGTCGGCATAACCCACCCGACAGGGGTGGGTCATTCGACGTGGACGGGGTTTTGATGGCGCTCGCTTTGGCGTTCGGTCTGGTACTGCTGATCAGTGTGTCGCTGTCGGGGCTCGCGGCACGCACCGTACTGTCGACCGCACTGCTGTTCCTAGTGGCGGGAGCACTGATCGGGCAAGGCGGATTCGGCCTCGTCGACATCCCCTCCAACGGCGCCTTCGTGACCGGCCTTGCCGATCTGGCGTTGTTCACCGTCCTGTTCACCGACGGCCAGCGCGCCAGCCTGCCCTCCCTGAAGGAAGGCTGGCGGCTCTCCGGCCGCGCCCTGGGCCTGGCGATGCCCTTGACCATGGTGGGCATCGCGGTGCCGACGCACTACCTCACCGGCCTGGACTGGACGACGTCGTTTCTGATCGGCGCGATCCTGTCACCGACCGACCCGGTGTTCGCCTCCGCCATCGTCGGCCGCACGGATGTGCCGCTACGCCTGCGCAGGCTGCTCAACGTCGAATCCGGGCTGAACGACGGCCTCGCGCTCCCCTTCGTGCTGATCTTCCTCGCGACCGCCGCGAACCGGGACACCGACTTCGGCGGCATCGCCATCGAACTCGTCGCCGGCCTCGCGCTCGGCGTCGCCATCCCCGCAGCCATCACGCTCGCCTGGCGGCTGAAAGTCCTCACCGCGGAACCACGGCTCCAGGCGCTGGGGCCGTTGGCGGTCGCGGTGATCCTGTACGCGACGTGCCACCTCACCCACGCCAATCCTTACCTCGCCGCGTTCGCGGCCGGCGCGACACTGGCCACAATGGACCGTGTATCGGCTGAGCATTTCGAGCATTTCGGCGACCTGCTGTCCGAGACGACGAAATTCGCCGCTCTCCTGGTGTTCGGTGCTCTCATCACCCCGGAACGGCTGTCTCACCTCAGCATCGGCGACTGGGCGGTCGCGGTGATCGCGATCGTGCTGGTGCGGCCCGCCGCGATGATGCTTTCTCTGATCCGCACTCCGCTGCCCGCCCGGGAACGGTCGGTCGCGGCCTGGTTCGGTCCCAAGGGCTTCGCCTCCGTCGTCTACGGACTCCTCGCACTACAGGCCGGGATCCCAGCGGGAGAGCATGTCTTCGACCTTGTCGCGATCACCATCGCACTGTCGATCGTGCTGCATTCCTCCACCGACGTCCCCGTCGCCAAAGCGCTGCGCATCGAACCGCCGGACAACCTGCCCACCGGACAACCGGAAAAGCTTCCGCAGAAGGAGAGTTCCTGATGGGAGGCATCACCCCCGCCCTGGTGCTCGCATTACTGTTCATGGTCCTGCTCGGTGCCATCCCCAGGCGCTACTGGTACCTGCAGCTCCCCGCGGTACTCGGCTGGGTCCTGGTCTGGATCGACAGCGCGTTCACCGGTCACTGGACCGATTCGCTGGGCGTGGCGATCACCGTCTTCAGCCTGCTTTGGCTGGCTTTGACCGGAAAGCGCGCCCGTTCTGGCTCCGACCCGGGCAGGTGATGGTTCGAGACCGGCGTGGAACGCGCAGATCCGTTTGACACACCGAATTCACCTGACTGGCCCAACACCGTAGGGAAAGTACAAGAAATTCGGCTGTTCGGCATTGCTGTCATATCAAGAACCATCGCATCGGACGTGCGCGTCGCGCTTTCACGCCTATCGTGTAATGCCGACCATCCCGACGGCGGGAAAGGGGAACCACGGCCGGTGCCCGACCACCCCACAGCAGAGCTGGCCTGGCTGGTCAGCCAACCCTGCGCGGTCGAGATCTTGGACGTCCTCGCCGAAGCGCCTCGCCCGCTCACGGATCTGCACCGGCAGCTGAAGGCGACTCGCCGGACGATCTCCTCGGCACTGCGCGTTCTCGCCGCGGCCGGGGTGGTCCGCCGCCGTGGACACTGTGGCAGCTGGGATAGTCTCCCTCTTCCGTCGACCCGCTTTGAGCTCACCGCTACCGGTCGCGAGTTCACTTGGCAGCTGAATCGGGTCGAGGTCTGGACGACGCTCTACGAGCACTATCTCGGTACTCCGCCCAGCACGAAAAGGACGAGGGCCATGTGGGCACCGATCTCCATCGTGCTTCTCCTCGCCTGCCTCGGAAACATGATGCTCGGCCATGGCGGGCACGCGATCCTGTTCGGCATCGCGTGGCTGGGGCTCGTCGCCGCGGTGACGTATCGGGCACGGCACCGGACCACCTGATCACCCACGCGGCAAGGAGAATGAGATGAAACTCCTTCAGCTGTCCGAGATCGATGCTTCGATGATCGATCTGGTGGGAGGGAAGGCCGCCGGGCTCGGTGAGATACTCAAGGCGGGCGAGCGTGTGCCGGATGGCTTCTGCTTGACCGTCGAGGCCTATACGTCGCGCGATCTCCCGGAGAAGGAGTTGCTCGCCGCCTACGAACGGCTCGGCGGCGGCCGGGTCGCGGTGCGGTCCAGCGCCACCGCCGAGGACTTGCCGGACGCCAGCTTCGCGGGACAGCAGGACACCTTCCTCGACATCGACGGGGCCGCCGCGCTCGTCGACGCCGTTCGCAAGTGCTGGGCCTCCCTGCATTCCGATCGCGCGGTGGCCTACCGGGCCACCGTCGGTATCGACGAGGCCGCGATGGCGGTGGTGATCCAGCGGATGATCCACCCCGTGGCGGCCGGCGTCCTGTTCACCGCCGACCCGATCACCGGTTGCCGCACCGAGATGGTCGTCGATGCCGCCCCCGGGCTGGGGACCGCGATCGTCGAGGGCACCGTCGTTCCCGATCACTACCTCTTCGACCACCGTGCGCGGACCATGCCGCACCAGGCCGAGGGATGCCTCGATACCCGGCAGCTCGAACAGCTCCGGGACGCCGGTCTGCGGCTGCAACGGCATTTCGGCTCGCCGCAGGACATCGAATGGGCGATCGATTCCGACGGCGTGCTGTGGCTGGTGCAGTCCCGGCCGATCACCACCCTGTTCCCGCTGCCGCCGGACACCGGCGAGACCCGGCTGTACCTCGAGTTCGGCCACATCCAGGGGATGCTCCGCCCGTGCACGCCGATGGGGATCTCCTTGCTCAAGACCGGATCGGCGATGTGGTTCCAAGCGAACGGCGTCCGAAGCGACCCGCGGGATCCGCTGCCGCGGCTGGTGCCGATCGGCGGGCGGCTCTACTTCGACCTGACCGACTTCGTCCGCAGCAAGGCCATGCGCAAGCGGCTGCCGACGTCCCTGCAGGTGTACGGGCCGCGGGTCCAGGGCGCAGTCGAGCGCATGCTGACCGATCCCCGCTTCGCCCCGCGGCGCGGCTTTCCGTTCCGGCCGAGCAACATACTCAGGGCCACGGCGAAAGTGGTGCCGAGCGTGATCACGGGGTTCGCGTCGAGCCTGGCGCGCCCGGACGCGGCGCGTGCCCGCGCTTACCGGGCGGTGGAGGAGATCCGGCGCCTGACCGTTCCGCCCTTGGACTCGGCGACCACGGCGGAACGGCTGAGATGGGTCATCGAGGACTCGCATCGAGCGATCATGGGCCAAGGCATGCTGGGGCTCACCGGGCCTTTGATGGCCGGGATCTTCCTCGGGGTGGCGCCCTCCGGGCTGCTCAAGGGCATCGCGACGGACGAGGAACTGGACATCGTTCTGGGCGGAATGCCTCATAACGTGACCACCGAGATGGATCTTGTCCTCTGGGGCCTCGCGGTGAACGCGCGCGAGCAAGGCGAGCTTTTCCTCTCCACCCCACCCGGCGAACTGGCCGCGAAGTACCGCGCCGGTCAACTGCCCGACATCGGGATGGCCGGATTCCTGGACAAGTACGGCATGCGCGCCGCGGCCGAGATCGACGTCGGCATGCCCCGCTGGAGCGAGGACCCGGCGCCGCTGTTCGCCACGATCGCCAACTACCTCCGCGTCGAAGACCCCGAACAGGCACCCGACCGGCGATTCCACAGAGCCGCGGAGAGGGCCGAGGCGATGATCGAGACCCTGTCCCAGCGAGCGCGGCACCGGCGTCCGGTCCGCGGCAGGGTCGCGACCTTCCTCATGCGCCGCTCACGCAAGCTCACCGGCCTGAGGGAGATCGGGAAGTTCGCGTGGTTGCCCGCGATTCAAGCGGCTCGCCGGCAACTCCTCCACGTCGGCGACGACCTGGTGTCACGTGGCCTGCTGAAACGCGGCGACGACATCATGTTCCTCACCCTCGACGAAGCACGCGCGGCCGTCCACGACGCGACCGACCACCGCCACCTGGTCGCCGCGCGCAGCGCTCACCACCGGCGAGAACTACGACGGCACACCGTCCCCGGCGCCTTGCTGTCCGACGGGACCGACGTGGAAGCACTGGCCCCACCCGGGCCCGCCGAAGACGGCGTACTGGTCGGGATGGCCGGCGCGGCCGGTCAGGCGACCGGGAGAGCGCGCGTGATCCGCGATCCGGTCGGCGCGTACATCGAGCCGGGCGAGATCCTCGTCGCGCCGACCACCGACCCTGGATGGACCCCGCTGTTCCTGACCACGGCCGGCCTGGTCACCGAAACCGGCTCACCGGTCGCGCACGGCCCCACGGTCGCCCGGGAGTACGGCATCCCCGCCGTCATCTGCGTCCGCAACGCCACCCGCGAAATCACCACCGGTCAGCTGATCGCCATCGACGGAACCGCAGGCACGGTACGGATAGTCGATGACGACTGACGCCTTTCACGCGTCCGCCTGCTTCTCGGCCCGTTCCCAGAGCCGGCCGAACCGGTCGATGCGCCACAGCTGCGCCACCACGACCACCGTCGCGCCGTACAGGGTCGGCCAGAAGTCGAGCGCGATCAGGCCCCACGTGATGAGCCCGAAACCGGCGAGGCCGAGCGCGACCAGGACACGCAGCACCGCGCGGTGGTCCGGCGGGACCAAGGATTTGTCGTGTGCCCAGACGCGTTCGCCGTAGATGCCTCGGGCGGCCCAGCCGCGTGGTTCGACCGGCGGGAACGCCGAGGGGTTGAGGAACAGCCACACGACGACGGCCGCGATCGGCACGAGGCACCACCAGCCGATCCAGGTCCGGCTCCAGATCGCGAGCAGCATCAGCGGGATCGCGGCGAAGCGGGTCCATACGCTCCAAGGGTTCGCGTGGCGGCGCCAGGCTTCGTCGTCCATCCGGAAGGTCTTCGTCACCGCGTCGGTGAGTTCCATCGTATTTTCCTTGTCAGCTCAGGTTTTCGAGGAGGTCGACAGCGACGGCCACGCCGTTCTCCGCGCCGATTTCCCGGCCGAGCCGTTCGGCCCGTTCGCGCATCCCGGTGTCACCGGTGGCTTGCCGCAGCGACGCGGTGAGCCGGTCGGCCGTGAGGTGCTGCTGGCGGATCGGGGGCGGCGCGACGCCGACGGCGTGCATGCGGTTCGCCCAGTACGGCTGGTCGGCGACGAACGGGCACACCACTTGCGGTCTGCCCGCGGCCAATGCGGCACCGGTCGTACCGCCGCCTCCGTGATGCACGACCGCGCTCATGCGCGGGAACAGCCAGTCGTGCGGCGCGTGGTCGAGCACGAACAGATCGCCGGTTCCGGCGTCCGCGGCGATGCCGCCCCAGCCGGTGGCGAGTACCGCGCGCACCCCGGCCTGGCGGACGGCTTCTTCGACCACCGCGCGGGTGCGGCGTGAGTCCCTGCCCGCCATGCTGCCGAAGCCGATGTAGACCGGAGCGGGGCCGGCGTCGAGGAAGTCCCGCAACGCCGCGGGCGGTTCCCACCCTGTCGCGGCGGAGAGGTACCAGAAACCGGTGGTGTGCACAGAATCCGGCCAGTCCGAGGCCGCGAGGGTGACCTCACGGCTGAATGCCTGCAGGACCAGCCGGTCACGGCCCTCCGCGTCGTGCAGGATGTCATGGCTCCCCCGGCGGCGCGGCAGCCCGAGTTCGGTCGTGCGCCAGGTGGAGGTGATCCCGGTGAAAGCGCGCAAGATCGCGGCCACCGCGAGATACGTCGCGCGGTTCACCACTCTCGGCAGGCGGGGCAAGGGAATCATCGGGCACGGGAACTCGCCGGTGGGGATCCAGCCGGGTTGCAGCGCGACGACCACGGCGGGAACGCCGAGCATCTCCGCCGCGTGGTGGGCTGGCACCCCCGTCGTGTGCACGACGACATCCGCGCGAGAGGCCTTCGCGGCCACACCGACGTGGTGCAGAACTTCCACCATCATCGGTTTGACCCGCTGGGCCGTCCGCAGGGCGGTGATCTTGCCCCGGATGCCCCGGTATCCGCCTTCGATGGCCTCTTTCACCACAGGGTCGTCCATCAGCCGGTTCGCGCCCTCACCGAGCGGGGCGAACTCGATGTCGTACTCCCCCGCCGTATCGGCGAACGAGTCCGGCGCGGCCAGCACCGCCTCGTGCCCGCGATCGCGGAGGGCGACCGCGAGAGCGAGCATCGGCTGCACGTCACCACGCGTGCCGTGGGTGGCCAGCAGCGCCCTCATTTCGACCGCTCCTGGTCGTTGATGGCGGTGTAGGCGGTCAGCCAGCGGTCATCGGTGAACAGGCCGTTGGTCAGGATCTCCAGCCCCGCCCTGGCACCGCGGACCGCGGTCGCGGTCTCCGCGGCGTCCCCGCCGAACAACCGGCCGACGTGGTCACCGAGCACGAGTGGGGCCAGCAGCCAGGACACATAGACGACCGCGCGCGCACGCGAGTCGTCCGACGGGCGCACCCAACCCTCCCGCTCACCATCGGCGAGCCACGCTTCCGTGCGATCCACGATCTCGGTGAACAAGGCAGACGCCCCACTCGACCCGTCCAGAAACGCCCTGGCCAGATAACGCCGCACCGGCGTGGCCGCCTGCAGCACCTCCGCCAGCGCGTCGTCACCTGCCTCGCCTCCGCCCCGGATCGAGTCCAGCACATGCTCGTCACACGCCTGCCGCAGCCCGTCCTTCGAACCGAAATGGTGGAGCACCAAACCCGGCGAAACTCCGGCATCCGCGGCGACAGCACGCACCGAAGTCCCGGCGATGCCGTCGGCGCCGAACCTGGCCAGCGCGGCATCACGGATACGGGCCCGTGCCGTCAGATCAGAGACTGAACTCATGTTCAGAGTATTGAACACTCGTTCAGTCGCGTCAAGGCGAAGCCGCTTGACGATCGATCAGTTCGACGAGAGCACAAGTTTTGACAGGTGATCGACGACAGCCAGTTCAAAAGGCCGAGCGGATAGGACGTCGCGGACTGGCTTGCCCCAGCTTGTCCACGGCCCGGCCGGCCATCGATTCCGCAGAGTACGGCAAATCGGTCATTTCAACCATGATGCGGACGACCGAGGATCGGTTAGGCCGTCGGCGTGATGATCTCGACCGCAAGTCTCCTTTACTGGACCTTTACTCTTTTTTAGGGCATCTTTACGCCCAGGAGTGCCGGGAAGTCTGGTCGGCGGCTTGGCCCACCGAGGGCCGGATTCGACGTATACCGACGAGCGGGGACCGATGCTCCAGCGTTTCGCCAGAGAACTTCTTGCCGGGCTGACCGTGGCCATCGTGGCACTGCCACTGGCGATCGCCTTCGGCATCACCGCGACCGGCACATCCGAAGGTGCGCTCGTCGGCCTGTACGGCGCGATCTTCGCCGGGTTCTTCGCCGCGGTCTTCGGAGGAACGCCCGCGCAGGTGACCGGTCCGACCGGTCCGATCACCGTGGTCGCCACCGGCGTCATCGCGGCGCACGGACTCGAAGGCGCGTTCCTCGCGTTCATCATGGCGGGTGCGCTTCAGATCCTGTTCGGTGCGTGCCGCCTCGGATCCCTCATCCGCTACATCCCACACCCCGTGGTGTCGGGATTCATGGGCGGAATCGCACTGATCATCATCTTGGGCGAGCTCGACCAGCTGCAGAAGAGCTTTTTGGTGGTGGCGGCCACGATCGTGCTGATGCTCGTATCGGCGCGAGTGGTCAAATCCATTCCGGCGAGCCTGATCGCGCTCGTGATCATCACCGGCATCCTGTCGTTCGCGGAACCCGTCCTGCAGAACCTCCGGATCGGGCCGGTTTCGCTCAACGGCACGGTCGACTACATCGGCCAGATCCCCGAATCGATTCCCTCGATCACTTTCCCGGAGTTCAGCGGCTCGCTGATCCTCACCCTCGTGCTGCCCGCCCTGAGTATCGCGTTGCTGGGTTCGATCGACTCCTTGCTGACCTCGGTGGTGATGGACAACATCACGGGCCGCCGGCACCGCAGCAATCGCGAACTGGTCGGCCAGGGGCTCGGCAACATGGCCAGCGGGTTGTTCGGCGGCCTGGCCAGTGCGGGAGCGACCGTCAGGTCCGTGGTCAACGTCAGAAGCGGCGGCAGCACCGCGCTGTCGGCAGCGACCCACAGCGTCATCCTGCTGGCACTGGTGGCCGGTCTCGGCGCGGTCGTCCAGTACATCCCGCTCGCCGTGCTGTCGGGCATCCTGATCCTGACCGCGATCGGCATGTTCGACTGGGAAAGCCTCCGCAAAACCCATGTCACCCCCAGGGGCGACGTCGTCGTGATGTTCGCGACGATGATCATCACCGTCCTCGTCGACCTGACCGTGGCGGTCGCGGTCGGCGTGGCCGTAGCGCTCGTCGTGCACTTCATGCAATCGCGCCGAAGCAAGGCTTCGGTCGTCTACGACGAGACCGGCGGCTACCACATCGAGGGACCGCTGTCGTTCCTCTCCATCGACCGCGTCTTGACCACACTTCGCGACGACGAGCCGAAACTGTCGCTCAATCTGCGGAATGTGAGCTACCTGGACATGTCCGGAGCCAAGGGACTGCTGACCTTCATCGATCACTCCCACAGATCCGACGTGGAACTCGCCTTCAAGGATCTGCCGCCACACGTCGAGCACAAATTGACCGCGCTCGCGAGCGACGAACAGCGCGACAAACTCGCCACCGTCATCAGGAACGCGCCCAGTGCCGCGAACCGGCCGAACGATGGGAAGTCATGACCGCGATCGACGTACTACTCAAGCGCAATCACGAACTCGGCGACGCGGTGCCAGGCGATCGGCGCTCGCCGCGGCCTTCCCTGCAGGTGACCATCCTGACCTGCATGGACGCGCGCGTGCGAGTGTTCGAGATCTTCGGTCTCATCCAGGGCGAAGCGCATGTGCTGCGCAACGCCGGCGGCGTGGTCACCGACGACGTGATCCGCTCGCTCGCGCTGAGCCAGCGGAAGCTGGGCACCCGCGAGGTCCTCATCGTGCAGCACACCGACTGCGGGTTGTCGCTGGTGACCGAAGACGACTTCAAGGACGAATTGGAAGCCGGCACCGGGCTGCGGCCGACGTGGTCGGTCGAGGCTTTCCGCGACGTTTCCGACAGCGTCCGCCGTTCGATGCAGCGCGTGAAGCGCTCGGATTTTCTTCTGCACACCGACAACGTCCGCGGTTTCGTCTACGACGTGAAGGCCGGAGCGCTGACGGAGGTCGGCTGATCACCGTGGGGCGAGCGCCAGCTCCAGGAGGCGGGACGCGGAGATCACGCCGAGCAGCGTCTTGTCCTGCATGACCGCGACCAGTGGGCAGTGCAGCCTCGCCATGATCGCGGCGACTTCGATGATCGTGTCGTCGGAGTTCACCCGAGGCAGTTCGGCGGGCTCCGCGGGAAGCAACGAACGCACCTTGCGGCCGCCCAGTTTGTCGGCGACCCGATCGGCCATCGACTCGTTGAGGACACCGGCGAGCGACGGGTCGTCCTGTACATAGGTCGGCACCAGGAAACGGACCACCTCTGAAGCAGGCAGGACCGACTGAGGACAGCCACTCCGGTCGGTCACGACGATTCCGGGCAGACGGTGCTCCGCGAGAAGCCTCGCCGCGTCGAGCGCGTCGGAATCCATGTCCACGACCGGGAATTCCTCGGCCATCTCCCTGGCTTGCATGGCGCAAGACTACGACCGTCCGGGCAGGTGCGCCCGGTTCAGCCGTCGTTACTGTCCGATTCTTTACGGCTCGACGAGAGCCCGGCGCGATTCGACGATTCTCCGCGCTCCTGCCGCAGGTGCATTACGCGGAGGGCGGCCATCAGGACGACGAATACGGCGATCAACGCGAGAGGACCGAGCAGTCCGGACATAAGCTCCCCATCTCACAACACTGTGATCACCGGCACAGTCCAGGGTACAGGAGGACCCCAGCACCGAATCCACTGGACGGGTCGCAATTGTCCGAGTTGCCTCTGCTTCTCGTTTACGGCATCTTGACGCGTGGAGCGCCGGGAAGTCTGGTCGGCATACCCCGTCCCTGACCGGGCCGGGGCCGTCGGGATGGACAGGAATCGGTGAGAGTACAAGTGATCTGGCACCGTCTTCGGCCGGTATTCGCCCTTGATTCCGTTCACCAGGGCGCGGCATGAGTGCCACCGTCGCGATCACCGTGTTCGTGGTGGCATACCTGTTCATCGCCACCGAGAAGATCCCCAAGATGGTCACCGCGCTCGCCGGCGCGGGCATCGTCCTCGGCCTCGGCGTGCTCGACTCCGAGGACGCGTTCTACTCCCACGACACCGGTGTCGACTGGGACGTCATCTTCCTGCTGCTCGGCATGATGATCATCGTCGGAGTCCTCCGGAAGACCGGCGTCTTCGAGTTCACCGCGATCTGGGCCGCCAAGCGCGCCAAGGGCTCGCCACTGCGGATCATGCTGCTGCTGGTACTCATCACCGCGGTCGCTTCGGCGTTCCTGGACAACGTCACCACGGTGCTGCTGATGGCGCCCGTGACCCTGCTCGTCTGCGATCGGCTCGACATCAAGCCGGTGCCCTTCCTGATCGCCGAAGTCATGGCCTCGAACATCGGCGGCGCCGCGACCCTGATCGGCGACCCGCCCAACATCATCATCGGCAGCCGCGGCGGCCTGACGTTCAACGACTTCCTCGTCAACATGGCGCCGATCGTGGCCATCGAACTGGTCGTCTTCTGCCTCGTCCTGCCGAGACTGTTCCGCGGTTCCTTCACCGTCGACCCGGAACGGGTCGCCGACGTCATGGCCCTCAACGAACGCGAAGCCATCCACGACAAGAAACTCCTCGTCAAATGCGGCGTCGTGCTCCTGGGCGTCTTCACCGCGTTCATCGGCCACTCGCTCTTCCACATCGAACCGTCGGTCGTCGCCCTGCTCGGCGCCGGCGCCCTCGTTCTCCTGTCCCAGGCCAAACCGAAGGACTACCTCGCCAGCGTCGAATGGGAGACCCTGCTGTTCTTCGCCGGTCTCTTCATCATGATCGGCGCCCTGGTCAAAACCGGCGTCATCGGCGACCTGGCGAAACTCGCCGCCGACGCCACCGGCGGAAACGCGCTCCTCGCCGTCATGCTGATTCTCGGCGTCTCAGCGCTGCTGTCCGGCGTCGTCGACAACATCCCGTACGTCGCGACGATGAGCCCGCTGGTCCTCGACCTCACCAACAGCATCGCCGACCCCACCCACTCCGAAGCCCTCTGGTGGTCACTCGCCCTCGGCGCCGACTTCGGCGGCAACGCCACCGCCATCGGAGCCAGCGCCAACGTCGTCGTCCTCGGCATCGCCGCCCGAGCGGGAAGCCCCATCTCCTTCTGGGAATTCACCAAGAAAGGCGCTCTCGTCACGCTGATCACCGTCCTCGTCGCGGCGCCCTACCTGTGGCTGCGCTACTTCGTCTTCGCCTGACCTCGCGCGCTCAGTCAGGGTGTGCCAACCTGTGGGCGGGCCAGTCGAGCAGGCGCGCACCCAGCACTGCCGCTTCCAAGGTGAACCGCTGGGCGGGGTCGCGAGGGTCGTAGCCCGTGCTGTGCTTGACGCGGTCGAGCCGGTAGGTCACCGCTCGAACGCTCAGGAACAACGTCCTCGCCGTTTCGGCCGCGACCCCGCCGGAGGCGAAGTAGGCGGCGAGGGTGTCCAGCAACGGCCGTGCGCCACCACGAGTGTCGTTCAACGGCCCCAGAACCGTGTCGACCAGTTCGATGATCGCGGCCCGGTCGCGGAACAAGACCTGATACACCAACAGGTTGCTGGCATTCAGGACGGACTCGGTGAGTCCAAGGGACTCGGCAAGGTCAAGGGCGCCCCGCGCTTCCTCGTAGGACCGGAGAATGCCGCCGGGGCCAGGATGCGTTCGGCCGATTCCGATCTGGAACCGCAGGCGTGCGGACAAGCCTGCCTCGACCTGCCGGGCGAACTCCGCGGCAACCTCAGGAAGCGCACCAGGGGCGATACAGAGGAGCGTACCGTCTTTCGTGGTGATCATGACCTCGCGGGAATCGAAGCGGCCTGACAACGCCGCCTCGATCCGCTGCGTCGTGGCGTCTCCGTCGGCGAACATGTGGTCGGCACGGGCGACTGTCACGACATAGCTCGCGGCCAGGCGAAGGCCGAACCGGTCCGCACGCTCAGCCAGACGACCAAGATCGCTTCGCCCGTAGAGCAGATCATCGAGGAACTCACGTCGCTCGGCCCCCTCTCGCCGCATCACCCGGCGCTGAGCGCTGTCGTACCCGTCGGCCAGCGCCACGATCGCGTCGTCCGAGGCACGCAGGATCGCCTCCGCGATCGCGCAGACCTCCTCCTTCCCGCTCGCCTCCACCACCGCGGGCAGCTTCCGCCAGCACATCCAGTTCACGCTGAGATAGAGATCGACCAACGACCGCAGGGAAACGCTCCGCTCGGCCGCGGCGGCACCGAGCTCACGGCGGGAATCGAGTTCAGCACGCGACAACCGCCGTTGCGTCCCGCTGACGCCGTCGAGCATCTCGAGGTAACCGTCGAGGAATTCCGTGGATACGCCACCGGCGTCACGCGCGGCCCGATCCGCGAGGAAGGCGATGTCCAGCCTGGGGCGGGCACGTCCGGTCATCGCAGCACATCCTGCCTGAGTCGTATTGCCCACTCTCGGCAATCGGGCAACCCTGATCGTAACCGTTTCCTGGAACCGCTGTCGTCGATCCTGCCGGGCTCCGGCAATCAACGGGTGCCGAACCTCGCCGGACAGCCACCTAGGCCAGGGGCGACTGGCAAGCGACGATTGACGGGACACGGAGACCATCGACGGATCGAGGTGTCGGATGCTCGATTGGCATATCTGGCTGATTCTCGCCGCGGTGCTGGGAGTCACCGAGATCTTCACACTGACGGCGTCACTCGGGATCCTCGGCGGGGCCGCGTTGATAGCCGCGGGGTCCGCCACCGTCGGCCTGCCGGCCCCGCTCCAGCTTCTGATCTTCGCCATCGCCGCGACCCTCGGCCTCGTCCTCCTGCGACCGATCGTCCATCGGCACATGCTCAGCCCCCAGTTGCAACGGTTCGGCGTGGACGCACTCATCGGCAAACCCGCGCACGTCGTACGCGAGGTGAGCGGTCTCGACGGGCTCGTCCGCATCGGCGGGGAAGAGTGGACCGCCCGCCCTTACGACGACACCCTCGTGATCCCGGTCGGCGCGGTCGTCGACGTGATGGAGATCAGCGGCAGCACCGCACTCGTCTACCCCAGGGAGTAACCCATGGAAGTATCTGCTCTCCTGATCGTCGGTCTGATTATCGCCCTGCTCGCCGTCATCACCGTGCTGAAGGCCGTCCGCATCGTGCCGCAGGCACGCGCTCGCAACGTCGAACGGCTCGGCCGGTACAACCGCACACTGCAACCCGGCCTCAGTTTCGTCATCCCCTACATCGACCGGGTCTATCCCGCCATCGACCTGCGCGAGCAAGTCGTGTCGTTCCAGCCGCAACCGGTCATCACCGAAGACAACCTGGTCGTCGAGATCGACACCGTGCTCTACTTTCAGGTCACCGATCCGCGCGCCGCTGCCTATGAGATCGCCAGCTTCCTCCAGGCCGTCGAACAGCTCACCGTGACGACGCTGCGCAACGTGGTCGGGTCGATGGACCTCGAAAGCACTCTCACCTCCCGCGACACGATCAACAGCCAGCTGCGTGGCGTACTCGACGAGGCGACAGGGAAATGGGGGCTTCGCGTGAACCGTGTCGAAATCAAGGCGATCGACCCGCCGAGCACCATCAAAGAAGCAATGGAAAAGCAGATGCGGGCCGAACGCGACAAGCGCGCCGCCATCCTGAGCGCCGAAGGCCAGCGACAGTCCCAGATCCTCACCGCCGAAGGCGACAAGCAGGCGTCGGTCCTGCGCGCCGAAGGCAATCGTGCCGCCGAAATCCTCAAAGCCGAAGGCCAATCGCGGGCCATCGACCAGGTCTTCCAGGCCGTCCACCGCAACGACCCCGACCCCAAGCTCCTCGCCTATCAGTATCTGCAAATGCTGCCGCAGCTCGCGCAAGGACCGGGCAACACCTTCTGGGTGATACCGAGCGAGGTCACGTCAGCGCTGAAGAGCGTGTCGACCGCGTTCACCGAAGCCCTGCCCAAGTCCGCGGCCACCCGCGAGACCACTCCGGTGGACACTGTGGCGGAGGAGGCCACCGAGGACGCTGCACGCGCCGCTGAAGCGGCGGCCCAGGCGGTGGCCGACGCTGCTGAACCCGGCCCCGTTACTCGGAACAGCAGGGCGAATCACACCGGCGAAGTAGTTTCCTGACACGATTCGAACTGCCCCCTAAGCGTCCACTCGATACACTCGCCGGACGAAGGCCCCGCGCTCCCTCCCCCTCGGCGCGGGGCCTTCGCCACACTCAAGCCGTGCGTGCTTCCACCGCCATCGCCCCGGCGCGGCTGTCCGCTTCCCGCGCCGCCGCTTCATGCCTTCGCGCGGCCGCTTCGTTTCCGGCCGTCCTCGCCGTGTATGCCGCGGCACGTTCGTGATGCGCTTCAGCGCGCCGGATCGCCGAGAACGACCTGTCGAGCAGAAGCGTCCATTGTGGAGACTCGCGGGGAAGCGCCTTGGCCGACGCTCGGGCCTCGGCCGCATTGGCGAGTTCGTGATACGCGAACCCGTGGTGCGCGGCCACCTCGCCCAGCAGGCGCTGCATCTTCGCGCGCCGGAACGCATCGGGGTCGCCTCCCGCTTCGAGCTCTACGGCCAGATCACGATGCCCGGCGGCGACGGACCACAGCCGGTCCGCGTGGTCACGCTTCCGCCGCACCTCCGGATCGGGTTTCGCTCCGTTGGCCACTCCAGCCTCTGCCGTCAATACCTCGGTCATGTTCCCACTTTCACACGTAGAAAGACCGTTGCAACTGACGAGTGCCTTACGATCAACGGCTGTCGACCAGAGAAGGGGGCCAGCGTGGCCTGATATCGTCGGCCGCGGTGTGCCGGGAAGTCTGGTCGGCGGAAGGGAGATGCCGACGGTGTCCACTCGTGTACTGCTCGTCGAAGACGACGCGATGATCAGCGAGGCCCTGAGCCTCGCGCTGACCGACGAGGGTTTCGACATCGAGTGCGCGGCAACCGGCGAGGACGGCCTCGAGCTTCTCGAACGTATCCAGGTCGACGTCGTCCTGCTCGACCTCATGCTGCCGGGTATCGACGGACTCACCGTTTGCAGGACCGTGCGAGACCAAGGCGCGCTACCGATCATCGTGATCACCGCCCGCGCCGACACCCAAGACGTGATCGCCGGTCTCGAAGCCGGCGCGGACGACTACGTCACCAAACCACTGGTCGCCGGCGAACTCGCGGCACGGATCCGAGCGTTGCTTCGGCGAACGGCGCCGCCTCCTCCTTCGCTGATCACCGTGGGCGACCTCGAGATCCGACCGGACGAAGAGAGCGTTCACCGCGACGGGGCACCGATACACCTGACCCGTACCGAGTTCCGGCTGCTCGCCGAACTCACCGCGGCCGAAGGGAAGATCGTCACCCGCGAGCAGTTGCTGCAACGCGTGTGGGGCCACGACTACTTCGGCGATACAAGGTTGCTCGATGTCCACATCAGACGATTGCGTCGCAAGATCGAACCAGATCCTGACAACCCGACCCTGGTGCTGACCGTACGCGGGCGCGGCTACCAGATCGCGTCCGGATCATGACACGTTCGGCCGTTCGTTCGGCGTTGCGTCGGCTTTCGTTGCGCTGGCGCGTCGCCGCCGCTTTCGGCCTCGGACTGGCTCTGGTGATGAGCGTGCTCGGCGTCGCGACCTGGAACCTGACCACCGGCTACATGCTCGACCAGCGAGAGCAGAGCACCACCCGTCAGTCCGAGGTCAACGTCGGCCTGGTCGACAAGGCCTTGGCGGAGCACTCGGACAACCTCGACGAACTGCTGACCGGGCTCGCCAGCGGCCCTGACTCGTCGATCCTGCTGTCACGGCCGAACGGCTGGCTCACCAGCGGACGCCAGATCGAGCCGGGAGCGGTACCCAGCAGTCTCGTGGAGAGTGCACGCAAGGGGGTCGCGGCACGGCAACGCTTCATCGCCGATGGCATTCCCGTCCTCGCTGTCGCGACTCCGGTAGGAGGTGGCGACAGCATCTACGTCGAGCTATACCCCTTGCTGGAGCTCGATCGCACCTTCCGGTACCTCAGCTTCCTGCTGATCACCGGCACCGTCGTCGCCGCGCTGTTCGGAGTCGCTCTCGGCGCCTGGGCCACCAAAAGAGCCCTTCGCCCGCTCGCCGCGCTCCGAGGAGCAGCTTCCCGAGTCGCACGAGGAGATCTCACGACACGGCTCCCCCACCAGAACGACCCCGACCTCGCCCCCTTGGCCACCAGCTTCAACACCACGACCGAGCAGCTCGAACAACGGGTCCGCCGCGACAAACGCTTCGCCGCCGACGTCAGTCACGAGCTCCGCTCACCCCTCACCACGATGATCAACGTCACCGAAGTGATGGTCCGCAGGCAGGACGCCATGCCGGAGACAGCCCGCAAGGCCCTGGGGTTACTCAGCTCGGAACTGCACCGCTTCCAGCGAATGGTCGTCGACCTGCTGGAAATCTCCCGGGCCGATCAAGACGAAACCGAAGACTCGGCCGAACTGGTGGATCTCGACGCCCTCGTGCGCAACATCATCGACAGCAGAAAAGCCATCACGGTAAGGATCGAAACCGATCCCGAAACCCCGATCGTCTCCGCCGACCGCCGCCGCATCGACCGGGTCGTCACCAACCTGCTCGACAACGCCGACCGATACGGCGAAGGCGCCATCGCCGTAACCGTCCGCAGGAACGGTGACCGGGCGAGGATCGAAGTGGACGACGCCGGCAGCGGTGTCCCGCCCGCGCTGCGCGAACGCATCTTCGAACGCTTCGCACGCGGCCTGCACGCCGGACGCCGCGACCGCGAAACCGGAAGCGGCCTCGGACTGGCCATCGTCGCCGACCACGTCCACCGCCACGGCGGCACGGTCTGGGTCGAGGACCGGCCCGGCGGAGGTGCCCGCTTCGTCGTCGAACTCCCGGAAGCCACGACATGAACGTTCGCTCGTCCGTGCTCGTCTTGACCGCGGCGGCATGTCTCGGCGGCTGCGGCGTGACCGCCCAAGACAAACCCGAGCCGATCACCACCCTCGTACCGACCACCACCCCGACGGTCACCAGCCGGCCGATATCGCCGACAACACCCTGCACGCCTCCACCGCAATCGTCAGGCACTCGTCAGGTGCAGTCCTCGCCACCGCCGACACAATGAAGGCAGTCGTCGAAGGAGGAGGGACATGACCGTCCACGACCACTGGACCGACGACATCACCGGAGAAGTTCGCGAGTGGCTTTCCCGGGAGTTCGCGACTTCCCTGCCGGAATCAGCCGTCGACGACATCGTGTTAGCAGCTCACGCCGACCTCGACGGTCAGATCCGGCCCGATGCCATGGGGGAGATGTTGCACCGTCTGGCCCGGTTTCGCGTTCTTCGGGCGCTCGAAAACCGCTGAGAAGACCTCACCTGTCAATCGCGCTTTCGTAAGGCTGTTTCGACTTCGGCGTCAGTGAGACGTCGTGGACCGACGTAGTAGAGCACCGCGCCGACCGGGAGCTCAGCATCCCAGGCGGGATTGACCACCAGGTCGTCGTCGGTCCGCGCGGCCAGCACTGTGGCACCGAAAGTTCGCCCCAGCGCCATCCGGCACTTCTCTGTACTCAGCCGCCCCAGCGACGCCGGCAATGTCACCGAGTACGTCCCCGCCCCACCCGCCGTCATCAGCTCGGAATACACCTCGGCGATTCCAGGCGAGGTCAGTTCTTCAGTGACCATCCGTGGCGTGTGCCACTGCACGCACTTGATCCGTGGGTCCACGTACCGGACCAGCTCGGACTTTTCCATGTCCCGCAACGTGACCACGACGTGTGCCGAGCGGTTCGCGTGATCCACGGTCACCGCGACTGCCAGAGCCTCGTTGTCGTCGCGCATGTCGACCAGGATGGTGCTCGCGCCGGCGACGGCGGCCCGGGCGACCACGTCGGCCGCGGTCGGTTCGCCTCGGACGAAGTCGACCGGCTGCGACGGCATCGGGTGCACCTGCACGTCGTCTCCGGCGCACAGCACGAGGTCGGTCACCCCGTCGGCGAGCAGTTGCGCGACGATCCTTTCGGTGCGACCGGCCGTATAGCCGATCAGGAGTGTGTGTCCGCTCGCCCGTACGGTTTCCATCCCCTGCATCCGCCGTCCCTTCGCCTGTTCGAGCTTCGAAGCGAGTTTGGTGAAGACCGTGGTGAGTGTCGCGATCCCGCCGATGATGACGTAGGCGCCCACGAAATGGCCTGCGGTGGTCTCTGGTGAGAAGTCGCCGTAGCCGACTGTCGCGGCCGTGACGACGAAGTACCACCAGTAGTTTTCCGGTTGGACGAGTTCACTGCCCATAGGCTCGGCCAGTGCCATCAGCGGCCAGCTGGTCGCGAAGACGAAGAAGACCACCACGACAGGAAGCATCCAACCCTGCCGCAACACCCAGCGGGCCAGCAGCCGTGACAAGACAAACGACACTCCGTCTCCTCACCTGCCGCTACCGCGAGTTCATCCGAACCCACTCCTCCTGACCGCGGATTCAGATACCAGACCACACCAATTCCACGGATACAACGGACGTTACCGGACCGCTACTACGTTGGCTGGCAGATCGAGGTGCTTTGTCCGAGAAGGATCGCAGGCCAGTTGTTACCGCCGAGCACGCTGATGGAACCTGAGTTTCCAGCCATCGTCTCGGCGGACGTAGATACTGCACGCCCGAGCCGAGTACGGCGCACCGCATCGGATAGCCACGATGCCGTAGCTTGCGAAACCGACCATGGGACTGAGCCTTTTCGCGTTCAGGCCATCGAGCCGGCAGGCTTCCCACTTTTCACCACACAGTGCGGCGAGCGCCGCTTCGCGTTCTTGTATCGGCGGCTGATCAGCAAGCAAGACCACGATCTGATCGTCGAGAACAGTCTCGTAGAACGAACGAGCGATGGACGATTCGAGCATGATGGCTCGCCAGGCTCGCTGCTCCAGCTCGGTCAACACGTCCAAGGTCAGTTCCGCTCTCACCGGCGTCGACCAGTGCAAGTTCTCGCCGATGAGCAACAAGCTGTCCGGCACGGCCGTGGATCTGATCCCGACCACCGGGGAACCGAGACCGCACTTGCGCAGGGCCGGTTTCATCGTCCCCATCGAGACTCAACCGATCCATGTATTGGCGCGCTCTCTGTGCTGTCGAGGCAACATCCTTCGGCACTCACCGATCGGCGACAATCCTGCCGCATGACGACGTGAGCGAACCTGACAATTACCTTACGATCTGTCCGGCGACTTCATCGACGCTGGCCCGGCGACGATCTCGCCTCCGAGGCATAGTCCGCGAGCCCCGTTGCCATTCCTTGCATCACTCGCTGAACTTGCCGTTCGGAAAGCCAGCGGGCTATTCCTCGCGACGAGTAGGTTCCGTGCCAACGGATCTGGGTTCCGCCACCTAGTACCTCGAGCAGGTCGATCGCGGCGCTGTGGTCTGCCATCTGGGGACTCTTCACGCTCTCGTAAGCGAACCGACGACCTGGTATGAGTCCGGTTATCCGTTCGGTTGTAACGGTCCTCCCGACGCGGAAGGCCCGAAGAGCGCCGACGCCGTCCCTGTTATCCACCGAGAGACCGCTCGATCGGGCAGTGTCCAGGGAGTCGATGTGCGACCAGGTAGGCCAGCTCGTCGGATCCAGCAATAACGTCCACACAACGGCCGGTGAGGCCGCCGACTGAGCAAGGACGTCGTACGACTGCACCATGGAACTCCTCACGTCGTTCGACCGCTCTCCCGTACTTCATCAACCGGGAAGGCGCCTGTCACGATCCAGATCGTGCCACATGTAAGGAGTCGGTCAGGGCTTCACGCTGAAAGTCCTGCGACATGAACGAAACCAATGATACTTTCGTCAACAACGAGCCGGAATTCGTCCACTATGGACCAAAGTCCTCCTGATTGCCAGGCAACGGCAGCTCGACATGCGCGAGCACTTGGCGGATCGATTTCATCACAGTCGTGGACTCGTTCGAGACTCTTGACAAGGCCCCCATCCTGTCTTCGTGAAAGTCCAGGGCTATCGCAGCCCTCATCCGGTGCTGACATCTCAGTCGGCGGGCTTCGAATAGCCGCGAGTGTTCACGACCGCGTTTCCGTGCTGCCCGCTCGCGCGGCGGCACGGCGTCGGATGAGTGACACCGCCGCGACGCCGACCGCGAGCAGGATGGCGAGTATCCAACTTCCCCGACCGACCCAGGTTTCGATCTGGCGAGCGGCCTCGCCCGCGGCGGTGCCGATCGCGATGTGCAAGGCGCACCAGGCCATCGCGTCGACGGCCACGGCGGGCAGGAACCGGCGAAACGGCAGGCCCGACGCGCGCGGGCCGCACCGCGCGTGACTCGTCACGGTGAACACCTTCATCACCACGACCGCACTCGTCGCCGTCCTCATGAACCAGTTCCAACACCGCGGTGACCACCTGGACCGCCGTCCTCGACACCCGGCAGCCACTGGCCGTCGCCCGCACGCTCGGTGCCACACCCGGCCAAACCGGGATGGGCCTCGCCGTGGCTCAGCTGCTCCCCGCCCTTCCCGGCACCGCCGCCGGGATCCCGGGTGGACTCGGGCTGTTCCTCTTCGCCTGGCGCGGTCAGCCCCAGTACCCGCCCGGGTCCTGGCTCCTGGCACCCGGACTCGGGATCCTGCTCGTCATAGCCCTTTTCACGGCCATCCCCGCACTCGCCCTCGCTCGTCGACTGGTCGCCCGCACACTTCGATCAGCCCCGCTCTGACAGTTGCCCAAACGAGAACTATCCACACTGTCAGCTGTCGTCTGCTCGTCGTGATCGGAGTCTCGCACATCGGCGTGGACGGCGAGCCGACGCCAAGGTGCGTCATCGTCCGCGCGAGCGGCTTGCCTGAGACGTGGGTATCACAAACCAGATGAGTAACAGGAACACACCGACCGCGATATCGCTCGTCGTGGTTCTGGGTGCTGGCATCCCGTCGTTATATTCCAGCACAAAAGGCGCTATGAGCAGCCATAGGCCGAGTACCGGCGGCACTGAGCACCACCATGAAGCCGCGCGAGGTTCCACCAGGGGCGCGGAACCGATTGCGATCAGCGCGATACCCACGAGCACATCGTTCCAGTACCCGTCGAATCCGCGTCCGGTGTACTCATGATCGAGCACAAACGGTGAAAGTATCAACCAGACGCCAGCAAGAAACGTACACGCTCCTGCGACAGCAGGAGCCAGACGGGTCGTTTCATCGACTTTTCTGCCATTTCTGTCGCTTGCGGTTACGTTGGCCCAACGCGGCTCCATACTTAGGAAAGACTCCTGTTGTCCGGCGTCCCGCCAGGCCGACGGGGACCTCCACCCCAGTGTTACGGCTACCCCAAGGGGCTTGACCTGACGATTCCCTTGCGATCCAGCGATGCTCGCGCCGAAGTGATGACCCTCCCGAACGACAAGTCTCAAGTCACCTAGAACCGACCGGCAGCCAGGACCGCTGCTCACCCACACCGGACATGTCTCCGACGTAACGGTTTATCTCGGCATGAATTGAACCGCGGATACGCGGGTAAGCCATCCAGGACTTCCCGCTACCACTCATACAGACCAGAAAGGAATTCACATCATGTTGAAGCCAAGTCCGAAATGGGCCTTGGCCATCACTGCGTCGGTTTGCGCTCTCCTTTCCGCCTGCGGTGATGAGGGAACGACACCGGCTGTGACCGGTACTCCCCCTGCGTCCTCGACGAGCAGCTCCATCGAATCGACCTCGTCGCCACGGACGCTGGAGACCGCGACGGCTTCAGATGGTCTCTGCCAGTCAGACGACGTCACCTTGGCGCTCGGCAAAGGAGATGGTGCCGCCGGTTCCGTCTACCGGCCCCTTTTGATCACCAATTCCGGCAATGAGCCATGCCGGATCCAAGGCTTCCCCGGAGTGTCCTATGTTGCCGGTGACGACGGGCACCAGGTAGGGAAACCAGCCGACCGCGCCGGCGACAAGGGCGGCGTGGTCGAGCTGCGCCCTGGGCAGGTCGCGGCCGCCGACATCCGGTTCGTCAACGTCCACAACTACGATCCCGCCACCTGTGACCCGGTGCCGGTCAAAGGCCTGCGGATCTACCTGCCGCAGGAGACCGAATCGAACTTCGTGCCCACCGACGGAACCGGCTGCGCGAATCCTGACATCCCCGGCGATCAGCTGACGGTCAGGTCGGTCCATCCAGCCTGATCCGGACGATGGGAACTCCACCGCCGAACGATCTGTGGCCTGCCCACCGCAGGCGGAGGAGTCGCTCGCCATGACAAGCCCCTTCCTGTGGCCGGGGCTTCCGGCCGCGGTGCTCGCCGCGCTCGCCCTGGGGATCAGTAAGGCGTTGCAGCATCACGCGACCCAAACAGCACCGCTCGGCGGACTCGGTACGGTGGCGGCGGCCCGGGCCGTCGCAGGCCATCCGTTGTGGCTGGGATCGGTCGTCGCGAACGCCGCGGGCATCGGCCTGCAATGGCTGGCCCTCAGCTCCGCACCCCTCGCCGTGGTCCAACCGGTTCTTGTGCTCGGTCTGGTGTTCGCGGTGCTCGTCAGCGGGCAGATCGCCCGGCGGAAACCGGATCGCGTCGTGCTGGCCGGGACGCTGCTCTGCGCGGCAGGCTTGGCGCCTTTCTGAGCTTCGCCAGGCCTGCGTCCGGCGACAACCAGCTCACCGACGACGAACTGGCGATAGCCGGGTCTGCTCTCGCCGCGATCCTGGTCTGTTGCCTGACCGCGGCTGGGCGGTCATCCGGTACTTCCCGTGCCTTGGGCTTAGCCACCGCGACAGGTGTGCTTTTCGGTGTCACCGCCGGCCTGGCGAAGCTGGCAGTCGGGGACCTCCGTGACGGCATTGACGGTGCCCTCGCTCACTGGGCGTTCTATGCCGCGGCAGCGACTGGTGTTTCCGGGTTCGTGCTGAGCCAGTACACCTTTCGCGCCAGTAGCGTGTTGGCTCCCGCGTTGGCCGTGATGGTCGCGCTCGATCCCGTCATCGGCATAGCGATCGGCACGCTGTGGCTCGACGAACGCATCGAAACCACGCCGATCGCGATCGCCGGGCAGGTTATCGCGCTGAGCACCGCGCTGACCGGCATCGCCATCCTCAGCCGGCAGTGGCCGAGCCCGTTACCTCCTGAGAGGCGTCACAGGTAGCGACGGTCATGATCTCGGTGAAGAGATCGTGGAAACGGGGGCAATGACCGTGAGCGGGAGTTCCGAGCCGACTGGGAACGCGAGCTGGAACGTGTGGGGCAGGCGGTGGCCCGAGTGGGTGCCCTTCGCCGCCGGGGGCTGGGGGGTGCTGTACGCCGCCGTCCAGGTCACTTGGGTCATGGCAGAGGTCGACGTGCGGTGGGCGCCTCACGTGTCGTACCCGCCGGCTTTTCACTTGCTTCTGGCCGCGCTGGCGGTGCTCGTCGCGCTGGTCTGTGTGGCCACCACGCGAGACTTCGGGCGACGGGTGCGGGGTGTGCTGCTGGTGTCGCTGGGAGCCACGATTCCGGTGTCCGTCCTGGGGATGGCCAGCCTCCCCGCGCACGTCGTGACGCTGGCGTCATCCGCCGGGGTGGAAAGCGCCACTGGTCTGGCCCAGGTCCTGGTGAACGCGGTGGGCACGGTTCTCCTCGTCCTCGTTGCCATCGCCTACCGCCGGCGGCTGCGCGGCCGGTGTCCGAGGTGCGGGCAGAAGCACCCAGGTGCCGGCGACGGCCCGCTCGCTCACCCCCGCGCCGGCATCGCGTCGAAGCGGACACGGCGGACGGTCTACATCCTCATGTGCGGGCTGCTGCCATGGGCGGGCGTCAAGACGATCTGGACGCTGGGCGGTGACGCGCTCGGGGTCACCGCCGAGGGCTGGCGGGAAATCAACGCCGGCGGGCCGGGAGCGGTCGAGGCGCTGGCGGCGGTGGGCATCGATGTGACGGTCCTGGCCGCGGCGGCCGGGGTGTTCCTGCTGTTGGGGCTCATGTACCCGTGGGGCCAGGTGTTCCCGCGCTGGACGCTGGTCCTCGCCGGGCGGCGAGTCCCACGCCTGCTGCCCCTGCTCCCCGCGTGGCTGGCAGCCGTCAGTCTGTCGGTTTACGGGATCTTCCTCATGATCTTCGCACCACTCACCGCCCTGGGCGTGCTGCCAAATCCTGCGATCGCGCCGCCGTTCACCACCACTTCCGGAATCACGTGGATGATCGAGTTCGGCGGCCTGGCCTTCGGCGGCCTCGGCCTTGGGCTGGTCGCAGCCGCCAGGTCCTACGCCACCCGCACTCGACCGGTCTGCGCGGCACACCTGCCGGTGCACAGACCCGCCGACGCCTCGCAGTTCGGCTCTGTCACCGCGAAGTGACGGCTTCCACTGCTCGTAGTGAGCCGCTTCGAGCATCCCGGTCTCCCCCGATCGCCGCGCGGTCGCGCCACCGGGTACACGTTCGGGTGCCAGCGCCGCGCCCGGCCCTTCCACCCGAAACGGCTGGCCTGGTCGATGACACAGTTCACGACGGGCTGGAGAAACGCCGCTGTCGAGGGGCGAAAGGATGGAGAGGACTCCGCCGCCCGCTCCCCAGCCACCCTCGTCGATGACCCGGAAGTTCACCCACCAGGCCGATGCCGGCTCGCCGAGCCGGCAGGCGTCGGCCATCGCGGCGATGACCCGTTCGATGACCTGGGCGCGGACGTCCTGGCGCCAGCCCGCGTCCATGACCGCCACGTCGATCACCATGACGTCGAGTTCCGGTCCGACGTCGGCCAGCAACCGGCCTCCGATGGCCATCATGTCCGGCTCGCGTTCCACGAAGTGCACCTGAAATCCGGCTCGGGCGGCCGGTGCGAACTGGCCGATCTCCGGGACGAGTTTCGCGCCGGTCAGGGTCTCGGCGAGGGTGCGGCGTTGGTCGCGGGTCAGGCGGTCTTTCACGGTGTTCACGGTCATGGGGCTGGCCCCTCAAGGGCGAAGTAGTCGCGGAGTTCCGGTGGGATGGCGTCCGGCTGGGTTGGAAGAGTTCGATGAGCAGCTGGTCCGGGCCCTGGGCGTAGTCCGCGGTGGCGTGGTGGCGGATGTCGGTGACTGACACCCCCGAGTGCGCGCAGGTGTTCGACGAGCCGGTCGAGCTGGTCGGTCTGGATGCCGAGGTGGTGGACGGTGCCCTGGCCCAGGATTTTCGGGGGCTGGTCGTAGAGGTGGAGGTGGCCGGCGCCGACGCGCAGGAAGACGTTGCGGGCGCCCGCGAAGACGTCGTCGTACACGACTTCGGCGTCAAAGCCCTCACGCCAGAACGCGATGGTGGCGTCGATGTCGGTGGCCATGAGGTGGGTGTGGTGGAGCGTGATCACGGAGCCTCCCGGGTGTCGGGGGTGAGTGGGTCACGGCGGAGGACGACCTTGGTCGTTCGGGCGGTGTAGGCGGCCGGGGCTTCGTCCCATGGTGCTTCGAGGGTGGTGACGCGTTCGGCGGGGAAACCCGTGCGGTGGAAGAGATCCAGCAGATCGGGCAGCAGGGCGTGGCTGTGGGAGACGCCGAGGCGCAGCGTCGCGTCGGTGGCGTACATGCGCATCAGCGGCACGCGGGTACCGGTGGCCAGGTAGTAGCCGACCGCGGTGCACACCCCGCCCGACGCGAGTGCCCGCAGGGCGGGCCGCAGCCCGGTGGGGCGCGACGTCGCCTCCACGACCACGTCGTAGTCACCGGATTCGCGAGAATGCGCGCGGGCGCCGAAGGACTCGGCGATCGAGCGTTGCCCGGGGTCGTCGTTGACGGGCTGCGTGCCTTTCTCGCCCTCTGGCGCGAAATCCTCATCAGTAGCGGCTTCCAGGCCGGGTGCCCGGTGCTCGGGCCCTGTCATGATTTCCGTGTAAGCCACGGATGACTTCTTCTTTGATTCTAGTGGAGTGGTAGTCGGTCGGGGAAGAGTGCGGCGAGTGTGTTG
>NZ_JBIUAQ010000055.1:0-29260 GCF_044547565.1 Amycolatopsis sp. NPDC052450
CACGGCCACGAAGGCCAGGGCCCGGACCACACCTCCGGCCGCATCGAGCGTTTCCTCTCGCTGTGCGCGGAAGGCTCGATGACCGTCTCGGTGCCCTCGACCCCGGCGAACTACTTCCACCTGCTCCGCCGTCACGCCCTCGACGGAATCCAGCGCCCGCTGATCGTCTTCACCCCCAAGCGGCTGTTGAGGGACAAGAAGGTGAAGTCCACTCTGGACGAATTCACCGGCCAGTCGAAGTTCATGTCGGTCATCGACGATCCCGACGTCGAGCCGGCGAACGTCCGCAAGGTCGTGCTCAGTTCCGGGAAGATGTATTGGGAACTCGTGGCCGAGCGCGCGAAGCGTGAAGCGGACGACGTCGCCCTGGTCCGCATCGAGCAGTACTACCCCTTGCCCGACAGGAAACTCCGGGCTGCCTTGGAACGGTACTCGTCGTCCGCCGAAGTCGTGTGGGTGCAGGAGGAGCCGGAGAACCAGGGTGCGTGGCCGTTCTTCGGCCTTCATCTCCCCCGGCGTTTCCCCGATCTGCTCAAGCGGATGGACGTGGTGGCCCGCCGGCCGATGGCGGCACCCTCGGCCGGTTCCAACGCGGTCCATGACATCGAGCAGAAGGCGCTCATCGCCACGGCGCTCGGCTGAGGGGCCGGGGCGCTTCCTCGTGAGGAAGCGCCCCGGATCCTCAGGAGCCTCCGTCGACGTGAACGTTTTCCCCGCAGATGTTCCCGTTCGCCGAGGACACGAGGAACGTGATCGTCTTCGCCAGTTCGTCCGGTGTGCTGAACCGGCCGGTGCAGATCCGGGCCTGGAGCCGTTCCAGACGTTCCGGGGTCAGCCAAGCGGTGAGTTCCTCGTTCATCACCCCGCCCGGTGTGACGACGTTCGTGAGAATGCCGCGCCTGCCGAACTCGACCCCGAGGCTTCGGGCAGCGCCGGTCAGGGCGGCCTTCGCGGAAGCGGCCGCCACCTCGAACGGGAAGTCACCCGCCCAGCCTCGCTCGGCGCCCAGTGACGACACGAACAGGATCCGCCCCCAGCCTCGCTCCACCATGGACGGGATCACCCGCTGCGCGGTGAGCAGAACGGCTTCCAGGTCGGTGGTGAGCCGTCGCCTGATCTCCTCGTGCGGGACGGACTCGAACGCGGTCTTCGACATCGGTGCCGGGGCCGACATCGCGTTGGCCACGAAGATGTCGACCGATCCCCACGCGGCCATGACCGCCGCGACACCGCGTTCGATCGTTTCGGGCTGCCCCAGGTCGTACTCGACGGCGATCGCCTCGCCACCCTCGGCCCGGATCTGCTCGGCCAGAGCGGTGCCCTTCTCTTCGTTGGTCCTGTAGGTCAGAGCCACTTTCGCGCCGTTACGGGCGAGTTCACGGCAGGTGGAGGCGCCGATGCCGACACCCGAACCGCCGGTCACGAAGGCGACCTTGCCGCTGATACCCAGTTCCATCGGGACTCCTTGCTTCGGGGCTTCTTCGGACTACCAGGTGACTCCACCGCTCAGGTCGACCTCCTGGCCGGTGACGACCCGGTTCTGCGCCGAGGCGAGCATCACCACCATGCGAGCGACGTCGGCGGCGTCGACCAGGTCGCCCAGCGGGGACAGGGCGGCGAATTCCTCGCGGTACTCGGGATACCACGGTTCGCGCACGTTGCGCGCGGTGCGGGTGAGGCCGAGCACGACGACGTTGGACAAGATCTCCCCCATCGCACCCGCGCTGAACGCGAGTGACCTGCTGAAGCCGTGCAACGCGGCTTTCGCGGTCGTGTAGAACTCGAATCCGCTCTTTCCCTGTGCGACGAGGCTGCTGGAGACGTGGACGAATCTCCCCCACTTCGCCTCGCCCATGTGTTCCAGGACCGCGCCGCTGAGTTCGACGGCGCTTTCGATGTTGTCCCTGAGGGATTCCCGCCACGGGAACCGTTCCAGCTTGCCGATGTCGGCGTCCGGCGGCGACATCGGCGACAGGGCGTTGTTGACCAGCACCTCGACCGGACCGCCCCAGTTCAGCACCTCACCGACGAGCCGGACGCCTGCTCCCGGCTCGCTCATCGCGTAGCGGAAGGACCGCACCGCACCGCCGGCCTCCTCTTCGACCGTTCGTGCCGAGCGGTCGTCGGCGTGGTAGGTGAAGGCCACCTGCGCGCCTTCCGCGGCGAACGCGTGCACCAGCTCGCGTCCGATCCCGCCGCTTCCTCCGGTGATCAAGACCGTCCGGTCCCGCAAGCCAAGGTCCACTGGTCGGCTTCCTTTCCGCGATCAGCGCCGGGCGAGGCGCGGATAGTGTTCGAGCGCGTTCTCCCGGAGCACCCGCCGCCGGTCCTCGACGCCGAGCAGATCCAGCATGCGGTGGGAGCGGCAGCTTGCCGCGTGGGGGAAATCGCTGCTGTACATGACGTTGTTCGCGACGGCGGACAGCTCGGCGACCTCGCGGATGTCCTCGTCTCCGGGAGGCAGGTGTCCCGGCTCCAGGGTGAACCGGATTCGGTCCGCCACCACGTCGGACGGCGGCCGGTCGAGCCACGGAACTTCGCGCCACAAGCTTTTCCAGTCTTTGTCCAGCCGCCACAGCAAAGGATGCAGCCAGGAGAACCCGCATTCGGCCATGGTCACCCGCAGCGTCGAAGACCTAGCGAACGCCCCACCGGCGAGCAGGCTCACCAGCTGGTTCTGGGCGGCCAGATGCTGATCACCGAGCAGCTGTTCGACAAAACCCGCTGTGTAACCGGTCCCGGCGGCGCTCAACCCGGTCCGGCCGCCGGCGTGGAGGCACACGACGAGTCCGGCTTCGGCCGCCACATCGAACAGGCGGCGGTACCGCCGGTCGCCCCACCGGTTCTCGATCCGGACCGGGAGGATCACCTGCACGAATCGATCGTCCTCCGCGACCCGTGTCAGTTCCGCGACCGCGGCGTCGACGTCGAGAAGAGGAAGAACGGCCCCGCCGAGCAACCTTTCGTCCCGGTCGAGGAACCGGTCCCGCTGCCAGTCGTTGACCGCGCGGGCACAGGCACTCTCGAAATCCGGATTGCGTGAGAGGTCGAACAGCACCGTGCAGGACAGCAGCGCGGCCGCGACCGCGCCCCCGGTCCAGTGCGTGGAAAGCTCGTCCAAGGTGGCGGGCACCGGCGGCGGCGGTTGTCCGTCGTCGGGTGCGGGCCGGTCGGCCCGATGCTCTGGCCGGAGCCGGACCGAACCTTCATCGACGTACTGGCGCCAATAAGCCGAGAGCCGCTCTCGGATCTCCGAGATGTCGCGGGGAGCGACGTGAACGTCGGTGTCGATCGGCTTCACACCGGCACCGCCTTCTCACGAGAGCGATACACCGCGGCCGCGTTCCGATGGAAGATCTTTTCCTTCAGCTCGTGAGGAAGGCCGCGAAGGGAGTGATCCGGTGAGTCGAAGTCCCAGTGGGGGTAGTCGGAGGCGAAGAGGATCCGGTCGGCCATCCCGGTATGCCGCAGAGCCGTCACCAAGTCCGTGGTGCGCGCCGGCTCTTCGATCGGCTGGGTGGTGAGCCAGAAGTGCTCCCGGAAATACTCGGAAGGCGCCTTGGACAACGTCGGCAGATCGCGGTGCCAGGTTCGGTGGAGCTCGTCCATGGACCACATGAGCGGTCCCGCCCAGCTGATCCCGCCTTCGACGAGGATGACCTTCAGCGTGGGGAAGCGGTCGAACACCCCGCCGAGGATCATACTGATCACGACCGCCTGCATCGCGCCGCTGAACTCGACATGTTCTTCGAGGTAGTAGTTCGGCGGTCCGGTCAGCGGGTAGGTCGCCACGCCGCCGCTGTGGACGCTCACCGGTAGATCCGCCGCGCAGGCCGCTTCGTAGATCGGCCAGTAGCGTGATGAGCCGAGCGGCAGTTCGGTGCTCGCCGGTGCCAGGATCTGTTGGAAGGCCGAATCCCCCGACCTCGCGCCGATCTCGCCCACCGCCAGCGACGGTGACTCGAACGGCACGCAGACCGAGCCGACGAAGCGCGGGTCCTTGGCGAGGAACTTCTCCTCCTGCCAGTCGTTGAGGACCTCGCTCAAAGCCGCGGCGAGTTCGGGATACTCGGCGCCGAAGGCGTGGGCGTGCAACGGGATCAGCACTGCCGAGGTGATCCCGTACCTCTCCAGCAGCTGCTCGGTCATCAGGTCGACGTCGTTGCCCGGGAACGAATCTTCCGGCCACGAGTCGGCCCGGTAGCCGCTGTTGCGCATCCGCGGGTAGATCGCTCCGGGGACCGGCGGGCGCATCCCGTACCGCTCGAGCCTGATCCGCCAGGTCTCCGGCAGCCGGGCCGCCACCTCGTGCGGCAGGATGAACGGATGGACGTCGGCGTCCACGATGCCTTCGGGTGATGCCTTCTTCACGATGTTCCCTCCTGCGCACGCTCGATGGATTCGGCACGCCGCGAGGTGTCGACGACCACGTCACCGTCTTCGATCGTCACGACGTAGGAATCAGCCGTGTAGGGGCCTGGGCGGCGGCTGGTTTCGGTGTGCACGAAGTAGGTGCGGGCCGGCGCGTGTCCCGCACCGAAATACGACTGTCCGGTCCGGATGTCGTACTCCCAGCCGTGCCAAGGGCAGGCGATGTACAGCGTCGACTCGTCCACGCTCGCCGGTTCCTCACCGGCTCGCAGCCCTGCGAGGACATGTCCTTCACACAGCGGCGCACCCTGGTGAGGGCAATGGTTCCGGATCGCGAAGAACCGTCCATCCACTTTGAACACGCCGATCGACTTGCCGTCGACCTCGACGATCTTGCCGTCGCGTTCGGTGAACTCGGAGACCTTTCCGACCACGTGTGGCATCAGCGGCCCTCCGTTCCGGTCGGACCGGCGGCGATCGCGCACAGCGTGGTCCCCGCCTGTACGGTCTGGCCGACCTCGGCGCTCAACCCGGTCACGACGCCGTCGCGGTGAGCGTGCAAAGGCTGTTCCATTTTCATCGCCTCCAATACGAGGACGAGATCTCCGGCTGCCACGGTTTCGCCTTCGGCCACGGCAATCTTCACCACGGTGCCTTGCATCGGTGAAGACACCGACCCATCGCTCGCGGTGGGGGTCGCGCGGCGGCCGGTCGTGGCACGGCGCGCCGGTGGCCGTGCGCCGGTGCGTCCACCCGCCGCGTTCGCGACCGCGGGAAGGGAGACTTCGAGTCGCTGACCGGCGACCTCCACCACGACCGTTTCCCGTAGCTCGGACGGCGCGGTCTCCTGCGTACGCTGCGGTTCCGGCTGGATCCGGTTGTCAAAGCCGGTTTCGATCCATCTGGTGTGGACTATGAACGGGCCGTCACCTCCACGCGCCTCCGGGGCGAACGCGGGGTCTCGAATGACCCTGCGATGAAACGGCAACGCGGTCGGGACGCCGGCTACTTCGAACTCGTCGAGAGCTCGAGCGGCACGCCGGAGGGCCTGATCCCGGTCAGCGCCCGTGACGATCAGCTTGGCCAGCAGGGAATCCCACGCAGGGCCGACCACCGTGCCGACCTCCACCCCGGCGTCGACGCGAACTCCTGGACCCGCTGCGGGAACCCAGCGCTCGATCGTTCCCGGCACCGGGAGGAAGCCGCGGCCCGCGTCCTCGCAAGTGATCCTGAACTCGAAGCTGTGTCCCCGCGCGGGCGGGTCGTCGAAGGTGAGGGGCAACCCGTCCGCGATCCGGAACATCTCGCCGACCAGATCGAGGCCGGTCACCTCCTCACTGACCGGGTGTTCGACCTGCAAGCGGGTGTTGACCTCCAAAAAGGACACTGTCCCGTCCACCCCGATCAGGAACTCACAGGTACCCGCGCCGACGTAGCCGGCTTCGCGCAGGATGCGCTTCGACGCCGTGTACAGAAGTTCCGTCTGCTCACCGGTCAGATACGGGGCAGGCGCCTCCTCGACCAGCTTTTGGTGCCGCCGCTGCAGTGAACAGTCCCTGGTGGACACGACGACGACGTTGCCGTGCGTGTCGGCGAGACACTGAGTCTCCACATGCCTCGGCCGGTCCAGATACCGCTCCACGAAACATTCGCCACGCCCGAACGCGCCCACAGCCTCACGGACAGCGGACTCGTACATCTCCGGGATCTCCTCGACCGTCCACGCGACCTTCAGGCCCCGTCCTCCGCCTCCGAACGCGGCCTTGATCGCGAGCGGAAGCCCGTGTGCCTCGGCGAAGGCGATGACCTCGTCGGAGCCACCGACCGGTTCGTCGGTCCCCGCCGCCATCGGCGCGCCGGCGAGCCGGGCGATCCTCCGCGCGGACACCTTGTCGCCGAGTGCGCGGATAGCCTCGGGAGGAGGGCCGATCCAGATCAAGCCCGCGTCCAGGACGGCCTGTGCGAAGTCGGCGTTCTCGGAAAGAAAGCCGTAGCCCGGGTGGACCGCGTCCGCACCCGCCGCTACCGCGGCATCGATGACCTTCGGGATGTTCAGATAGCTCGCGGCCGGAGTGTCGCCTCCCAAGGCGTAGGCCGTGTCGGCCGCCCGCACGTGCGGCGAGTCCCGGTCTGGCTCGGCATAGACGGCGACGCTCTCCAAACCCGCGTCACGGCACGCACGGGCGACCCGAACGGCGATCTCGCCGCGGTTGGCGATGAGGACCTTGTGCATGCCCTCTCCCTTTCGTCGATACGCCTTCATCCCGTCGTCCGCCACCCGGGTATGGGTCGGGAGGACCAGGAACGCGGGCTGATCCCAGCGAAGCGGCCGATCCGAGGCTCGTCGACGACGGTGACTTCTCTTCTGGCCGCCAGTACCGCGACAAGTGCCGCCAGTTCATCCGGCTCCGGCCTGCCGCGGACGATCTCGAGGGTCACGGCTTCGCGGCTCATTGGGGCTGGTTCCCGTGTTTCCGGTTGGGCAGGTGCACATTCTTGTGCCGCAGCATCGTCAGCGCGTCGATCAGGCGTGGGCGCGTTTCGGCCGGATCGATGATGTCATCGACCAGTCCGCGTTCAGCGGCGTAGAAGGGGTGCATCAGCTGATCGCGGTACTCCTCGATCAGCTCCTTCCTCGTCGTGTCCGGATCGTCGGCGGCCGCGATCTGCCGCCGGAACACCACGTTCACCGCGCCTTCCGCGCCCATGACGGCGATTTCGTTGCCCGGCCAGGCCAGGGAGAGGTCCGCACCGATCGACCGCGAATCCATCACGATGTAGGCACCGCCGTAGGCCTTGCGCAGGATCACCTGGATCCGGGGCACTGTGGCGTTGCAATAGGCGTAGAGCAGTTTCGCCCCGTGCCGGATGATGCCGCCGTGTTCTTGGCCGACTCCCGGCAGGAAGCCCGGTACGTCCACCAGGCTGACCAGCGGGATGTTGAAGGCATCGCACATCGCCACGAAGCGAGCGGCCTTCTCGGACGCTTCGATGTCCAGCACACCGGCCAGCGTGCTCGGCTGATTCGCCACGATGCCCGCCACTTCGCCGCCGAGCCGGGTCAGCGCGCAGACGACGTTGACCGCCCAGCGTTCGTGCACTTCGAAGAACTCTCCGTGGTCGACGATCTCGGCGATCACGTCGCGGACGTCGTAGGCCCGGTTCCCGTCCGACGGCACGATGTCGAGCAAGCGGTCCGATCGCCGGTCATGCGGGTCCTCGGCGGGTGCGGACGGCGGAAGTTCCCGGTTGTTCGACGG
Source organism: Amycolatopsis sp. NPDC052450 (assembly GCF_044547565.1). NCBI lineage: Bacteria > Bacillati > Actinomycetota > Actinomycetes > Pseudonocardiales > Pseudonocardiaceae > Amycolatopsis > Amycolatopsis sp. NPDC052450. The sequence continues at coordinate 7,632 of NZ_JBIUAQ010000055.1, forward strand.
CAGAAGGGACAGCAGGTAACGAACTTCTTCGAGCGCGCTGTGCTCGTCGTCGTACACGAACCCGGCGACTCCCGTGATCCCCGCGTGGGTGTCCGCACCGCCGAGGGCGTCGTGCGTGATGATCTCGCCGGTCACCGCCTGCACGACGTCTGGCCCGGTGATGAACATCTGTGACGTTCCTCGGACCATGAAGACGAAGTCGGTCAACGCCGGCGAGTACGAAGCACCACCGGCGCACGGACCGAGAATGACGCTGATCTGGGGCAACACTCCCGAATTGCGCACGTTCCGGCGGAAGATCCCGCCATAACCCGCCAGGGCGGTGACACCTTCCTGGATCCGGGCGCCGCTCCCGTCGCAGAGGCCGACGATCGGCGCACCCGCGGATTCGGCGAGATCCATCAGCTTGTGGATCTTGTCCGCGTGCGCGGCGCCGAGGGCACCACCGAAAATCCGGAAGTCGTGCGCGTAGGCGAACACCGTCCGGCCGTGGACCTTGCCCCAGCCGGTCAGCACACCGTCGGTGTGCGGGCGCCGGTCTTCCAGGCCGAATCCGGTGGCCTGGTGCCGGCGCAGCGACTCGATCTCCGTGAACGTTCCTTCGTCGAACAGCAGCTCCATCCGGCTGCGTGCCAGCAGTTTTCCTTTGCCCAGCTGGGCTTCGGTCGCCGCCGGAGCGCCGTCCCGGACCTGACGGCGCAAGCGGTGCAACTGCGCGCTTCGGTCCCTCAAGGAGGGGACCGCCGTCGCGGTTCCGACCGGCGACCTGTTGTCCACCATGCTCATTTCGCGTCTCCCAGCTATCGGGGTCGACCGACTCGACCGAGCCTGACCGGTCTCGCCAAAGCACCGCTTGAGCCGCTCAGTACCCCCTTGCTTTGGCTTGTCTCCGGCGTTTCTCAACCGGCTGCCCACAGGCTGAAGGCCCAGGCGTGCCAACGGCGGATGAGGGAACATGACGATCGGTGCAGAATCGTTCCGCGATTTCTTCGGTGCCTACCCGACCGCGGTGTCCATCGTGACCACTTTGGACGCCGATGGCGAGCCTCGCGGCCTGACCTGCAATTCGGTCGCGGCCGTATCGCTCGCCCCGCCACTGCTCTCGATCTGTGTGGCCAACCGGTCGAAGACACTCGACGCTTTTACCAGCACAGGCGCTTTCGTCGTCAACGTTCTCGCCGAGGGCGGTGAAGAGCTGTCAACGGTGTTCGCCGGCAGTTCACACCGCAAGTTCACCGGCGTGAGCTGGGAACCATCGGCGATCGCGGACGGCGTTCCGGTACTGACCACGGGAACCCTCGCCTACGCCGAATGCTCGGTGGTGCAGAGCGTTCCGGCGGGAGACCACCGGATCCTGATCGGGCGGATCGACGGTTCGGCCGTGTTCCCGGCCCGCCCGCTCCTGTATCAGCGCAGCACCTACTCGGTGTGGCGTCCCGCCCCGTCGGTGACGGCGGGGCGGGACTGACCGGATCAGGCGTGGCAAACGGGGAGTCCCCCGTGATGGCGGACCATTTCACCGAACAGCGCGCCGACGTCGAGCGGGGTGCCGGGTTCGGCTCCGTTCTCCTCGATGTAGGCGCGGTGGAGGTTCGGCACCAGCCGCTCGGCGTCGAGCAGGTCATGGAACTCGCCGAGATCGACCTCCGCCGCCAGCTCCAACGGTGAGAGCCCGGCCGCGATCCCGTCTTTCGCGAGGCTCTGCAGCCAGCGGAAGTAGCGCTCGGTCTCGTCCAGCAGTTCTGGGCCGCCCAGGCGGCCATGGCCAGGAACGATGACCTTCGGGTCGAGTGCCCGCAGCCTCGCCACGGCGGCGAGGGAGCCCGCGACCGATCCCATCAAGCAGAACGGCGTCGCGCCGGACAGCACGACGTCCCCGGTGAACAGGACACGCTCGGCAGGTAGCCACACCACCGTGTCATCGGTGGTGTGCGCGGGACCCACGTGCAGCAATTCCGCCACGACGTCGCCCACGTGCATGACCATTCTCCGGGTGTACGTGATCTCGGGCAGGACCAAGTCGACGCCTCCCCAGGAAACGCCGGGCCAGAGGCCGGTCAGATGCAGTCCCGCGGTCGCCATCTCCTCCCGGGTGCGCTCGTGCGCGACGACGACCGCCTCTGGGAAGACGAAGTTGCCGAAGGTGTGATCGCCGTGGAAATGCGTGTTGACGATCATTCCCGGCATGACCGGGGAGACACCGGACACCGCCGACCGCAACGCGCGGGCACGGGTCTCGGTCGCGACGGTGTCGACCAGAGCGGCGCGGGCGCCCGAGGTGATGATGCCCGCGTTGTTGAGGCACCAGCCGCCGTCGGGCTGGACGTAGCCGAAGATCCCGTCGCCGATTTCCTCGCAACGGGCCGTGACGGTCTCGGTCATTTTCGTCCTCTTCAGGTGTAGGTGCAGGCATCCGGGTCGAATCGCCTGGTCCGGTCCCAGTACTCGAAGGCCGAGAACGGCCAGTTCTGCACAGATCTGCCGTGCTCGTTCTTGAACCACGAGGAGACCTTGGACCACCCCCACGCCCGGAGCGGCTGAGTCGCGTCCACCCATGCCTGGTACTCCGCGCAGACCTCGGGACGGACGCTCAGGCTCTGTCTCCCGGACTCGAGCAAGTGCCGGATCGCGTCGAGCAGGTAGGTCATCGCGCATTCGGAGAAGTACAGGATGCTCCCGCCTTGCCCGACCAGGTTCGTGTTGGGTCCGTAGACGCTGAACAGGTTCGGGAAGCCGGGGACCTGCATACCGAGGTACGCCGTGGGCGCGTCACCCCAGCGCTCGTGCAGGTCGGCGTTCCCTGAACCGGTGATCTTCATCGGCGCCAGGAACTCGGAGGCGCGGAAGCCGGTGGCGAATACGAGGACATCAGCGCCGTACTCCGTCCCGTCCGCAGTACGAACCCCGCGTGGCGTGATCTCGTCGATCGGGTCGGTGACCAGGGTGACGTCGTCACGTTTGAGCGTCTTCAACCAGGTCCCGTCATCCCTCAGTACTCGCTTGGCGCCGATCGGATAGCTCGGGACGACCTTGTCGCGCAGTTCCGGGGCGTCGGTCAGTTGGGCTTCCATCGCGGCCGTCAGCACCGCTCGGACGTCGTCGTTGGCGGCGGAGACCGCTCGCTCGGTCGGCGGGTAGCCCGGGTCCACCACCCAGGGAGCGCCCTGCAGGCCGGGGGCGAACAAGCCGAACCGGTACCAGGCCGCGTAGTACGGAACGTGCTCATGCAACCAGCGTTCCTCGTCCGGGACCGGGTCCCGGTAATGCGGGGTGGCACGCAACCACGGCGGAGTCCGCTGGAAGACCACCACCTCCCCGCATTCGGGAGCGATTTCCGGAATGAACTGGAAGGCACTGGCTCCTGTCCCGACCACGGCCACCCGGCGCCCGGACAGGTCCACCGTGTGGTCCCACGAAGCCGAATGAAAGGAGCGACCGGTGAACCGCTCCCGTCCCGGGATGTCGGGCATTCTGGGACGGTTGAGCTGGCCGACGGCGGTGATCACCACATTCGCGGTACTCCGTTCTTCACCGTCCGCCGTGGCGGAACGGATCCGCCACTCCCCTTCCGTGTCGGCCCATTCGAGATCACGCACCTCCGAGCCGAACCGGATGTGCTCGTGGAGTCCGTTCTCCTTGGCGAAGGCCTGGAGGTAGCCGAGGAACTCGTCCTGCGTGCAGAACCGCTCCGGCCAGTCCGATCGCGTGGCGAAGGTGAAGCTGTAGAGGTGGCTCGGCACATCCACCCGGCATCCCGGATAGCCGTTCTCCAGCCAGGTACCTCCGAGATCGTCGTTCTTCTCATGGATCACGAAGGGAATCCCGGCCTGGGCCAGCCGATGACCGGCGAGCAGCCCACTGGGACCCGCGCCGATGACGACCGCGCGGAACTCGCGCTCCGGCGCGACTTCCCCGAGCGTCCAGCCCGGAGCCTTCGGATCAGCGCCGGACGGCACGATCTCCTCCGCCAGCAAAGGAAGCAGGCCTGCCGTGTCCCAGCCCATCGCCCACGTCGTGATCCGGCGCAGCGTCTCCGGGGAGGGCGGTGTGGGCGGCAGCACCGAACCGTCCCGAAGTCCCCGCAAGAGGCGGAAGCCCAGCTCCCTGGCCCTGCCCTGCTCCTCCGCGCCGAGCCCACCGGCCGGGTCCGGGAGCCACCGGGTCGGGTTGTAGTCCTTCGGCAGCACACTCACGTCGCCGCCGAGGTGAGCCACGGTCATCAGCAAAGTCGGCAGATCCGCGCCACGCAGGATCCGCCGCAGCTCCGCGTCACTGGCTCGAACGGGCGATATCGGTGGATTGATCACGATGCGGTCGCTCCTCCGGTCGAGCTGCTCAGTAGTTGCCCAGCCCGCCGCAGACGTTGAGCGCCTGCGCCGTCACCGCCGCGGCCCGGTCGCCGATCAGGTACTCGACCATCGCGGCGACCTCATCGGGATCGACGTAGCGGCCGATCGGGACCCGCGCGGTGATCCGGTCGAACGTCTCCTGGGTGGAGACGCCCCAGATCTCCGCATAGTGCTCACGGACGCGTTCGGCCATCGGGGTCTCCACGAAACCGGGGCAGACGGCGTTCACCGTGACGCCCGATTTGGCCAATTCCAGCCCCAGAGCCTTGGTCAGTCCGACGACGCCATGCTTGGACGCGCTGTAGGGCGCCGCGTGGACGACACCTTGCTTACCACCGGTCGACGCGATGTTGACGACACGTCCCGATCGGCGGCCGAGCATCCCTCCGGTGGTCAGAACCTGCTTGGTCATCAGGAAGGTCCCGTTCAGGTTCGTGTCGATGACGTCCAGCCACAGCGCGTCGTCCAATTCCGCGGTCGCTCCACCACCGCTGCGGCCGGCGTTGTTGACCAGGATGTCCACCGGACCGAAATGGTCCACCGCCGCCGCGACGAACTCCCTCACCTCGTCGGGGCGACGCACATCGCACGTCTTCCCCTCGACGTCGAAGTCTTTTTCCCGCAGGGATTTCACCGTCTGCGCCAGCCGTTCACCGTCCCGGCCGCAGAGATACACGCGGTGGCCGAGTTCCGCGAGCCTGGTGGCGATCGTCAGCCCGATGCCACTGGTCGCTCCGGTCACCAGGGCCGTTTGCTGCTTGCCGTCTGTCATTTCTCCTCCACGGGCAACAGGTGCGGGTACGGCTCGAGCCTGACGTGGCCCTCTTGAAGCACACCCGAATCGTTCTGAACCCGGTGACCTCATCGCTCTTCTGGTGTCGTTCAAGGACTGCGGAACAGAGTGGGTGGTGAGACCGAGCCGGAGCATCGAATCGGAGGAAGACCTGATGACCGAACCCAACCAGTCCGGCCAGTTGTACGCCGAGGTCCAGCATTTCTATGCTCGGCAGACGCATCTGCTGGACGGCCGGGAATTCGAGGACTATGCCGCGACCTTCACCGAGGACGGCGAGTTCCTTCATTCGCCAGGAAGGCCTGCCGCGAAGACACGGCAGGGCATCGTCCGAGAACTCCGTGATTTCCACCGGAAGTTCGACGAGGACCCGGTCGTACGCCGGCATTGGTTCAACATGATCGTGCTCGACCCCGCCCCGGACGACGTGCTCAACGCGACCTTCTACGCGTTGGTGGCCACCACACGACCGGGTGGACGGATCGACGTCTCGCCCAGCTGTGTGGTGCACGACGTCCTGGTCCGCGAGAACGGCGAGCTGCGCACCAAGTCGCGTCGCGTGGTGCAGGACCGGCTGCTGTTCGAGGAATCAGCGGCGGCGGTCGGCGCGGCGGGCTGAGACGAATCCACAGGGGACGTCCGACCGGGACGTCCCCTGTGGACGTTCAGAGAGTCTTGATCAAGCCCCCGTCGAGCAAGACGTCGCTTCCGGTCATGAAGGACGCCTCCGGCGAGGCCAGGAACACCGCCACCCGCGCGACTTCCTCGGGCGTGGCGAACCGGCCGAGCGGCACCCCGCCCATCCCGTCGGCCACGACCTTCATCGCGTCCTCGCGGCCGACTCCGAGCCGGGCACCGATCTGGTCACCGATTCCGCCTTCCTTCGTCCAGACCGAGGTGCGGACGGGTCCTGGCGACAAGGTGTTCACCCGGATCCCTTGTCCGGCGAACTCGATGGACAAGGCCTTCGCGAGGTTGCGCACCGCCGCTTTGGCGGCCGAGTAGTCCACCAGCTGAGGGTCCGGGCGTAACGCGTTGACGGACGAGATGTTCACGATCGAACCACCACCGCCTGCCAGCATCGGCGGCAGCGCCGCGCGGACGACGCGCACCAGGCTCATCAGGTTCAGCTCCAGGCCCGCGGCCCAGTCCTCATCGGATACCGCCAGGAATCCGCCGAACCGTGGTGTTCCGCCCGCCGGTCCCCCGACGTTGTTCATCACCATGTCGATCGTTTCGAATCGGGACAGTGCCGCGCTCACGAGGTCGTCCGCCCCTCCGGAACGTGCGAGATCGACGTCCACCGTGCACAGGCCCTGGTACTCAAGCCGGAGATCTGCGAGGTCTTGTCCGGCATCGCGGCTTCCGGCCACGACCGACGCCCCCGCCTCCAGCAGTTCGAGCGTGATGGCGCGCCCGATCCCCCGGCCCGCCCCGGTCACGAGCGCCGTCTTCCCCATCAGTGTCACGGTCATCGCTCCTCGTCCTTTCCCCAAGCCCAGCGTTCGATCACGTCGGCGGCGGCCTCCACACCGCGGTCGGCGCGGACGTGGCGTGCGAGCAGTTCCGCGCGTTCGGCGATCCGCCGGTCCCTCAGCGCGGAGAGAACGGAGGCGGTCAATCCCCGTTCGGTCAGCTTCGGCGCGGGAAGTGGCGTCGCCGTGACTCCCAGTTGCCGGAGCCTCTCCGCCCAGAAAGGCTGGTCGACTCCGCCGGGCACCACCACCTGGGGGACGCCTGCCCGCACGACCTCGCCCGTCGTCCCGAGCCCACCGTGGTGCACGACGACCGCGGCGAGGGGAAACAACCAGCGGTAGTCCGCCTCACCGAACTGGAAGACATCGGATGCGTGCCGTCGCGATCGGCCGCCGACGAGCACCACCCGTCTACCGGCCGCCCGTGCGGCACCGATCGCCATCCGGGCCCGGCGGTCCTCGGTGTCCGTCGCCCAGAACGTTCCCATCGTGCAGACGATCGGCGGCGACCCCGCGGTGACGAACCGCGCGAGCTCCCGGGGCGGGTCGCGGAATCGGTCCAAGTACCAGTAGCCGGTCACGTGCGCGGACGGCGGCCAATCGGCCGGAGGCCGGTAGACGGCCGGGCTGAAGGGATACAGGAGCGGACGCTCGCGGCCCAGGCCCCGCAGCGGGGAACGGGCGGCCAATGGTCGCAGACCACGGTGACGCCGTACCGCGTTGACGGCGTTTCGCGCCCGCAGCCATTCGACGCCTGCCCGCACGTGATGGGTCAGCCGGTTGTAGACCGGGCCCAACGGAAGCGGCCAAGCCCCGAGCGCGGGCGCCGCCGCCGTCGTACTGCTCGGCCACCACGAGACGCCGCACCAGGGCGCCGGCGGATCCTCGGTCAGCGCGACCGGCCGGGTCAGAATCGCGTTGACCACCAGATCCGCGTTTTCGGCGGCCGCCCGCAGTCGTCGCCATATCTCGGTCTCGCCGTCCCGAGCGAAATCCGGAAGTACCTTCAGCGCCGCGGACAAGCGTATCGCCCGCGTGCTCTTTTCCAGTGCTCGCGCGAGTTCGGGGTCGTCCATCGCAGGCCGAGCACCACCTGGAAGGAACTCACTCGGCGCGCCGGGCAACGCGGCGAACTCGACCCGTGCTTCCGTCGCCAGCCCGTGGAATTCCGACGGCGCGGCGAGCACGACTTCGTGACCACGCTCGCGAAGTTCCTTTCCCAGCGCGGCGAAAGGCTGTACATCGCCGCGTGAACCCAAGGTGGTGAGCGCGATCCTCATGTCGATCGAAGATCCTGGGCGCTTCCAGAGCGGCGGTGGAGGATCACCCGACCGCCACTTCCCGGCGAAGGACATTCCTGCCCGCTTCAACCGCCCCTCTGGCTGTGGAGGTCATCGTTTCTTCAGCCGGCCATCCGACGAAGCCGGGTGCGCCTTCATCCTTGAGGAAACGAGCAGCATGAATCGACGTGCAGTCATCACCGGGATCGGTGTCCGTTCCCCTGGCGGCGTGGGTCAGAAGGAATTCTGGGACCTGCTCTCCGCCGGCCGCACCGCCACCCGCAAGATCTCTTTCTTCGATCCGGCGGCGTTCCGCTCGCAGGTCGCCGGCGAAGTCGATTTCGACGCCGAAGCAGAGGGCCTTACTCCCCGAGAGACAAGGAAGATGGACCGTGCGACGCAGTTCGCTGTCGCCTGTGCCAGGGAGGCTTTGACCGACAGCGGCTCACCGTCCGATGTGGAACCACACCGGATAGGGGTCTGTCTCGGTAGCGCCGTCGCCTCGGCCACCAGCCTCGAGAACGAGTATCTGGTCCTGTCCGATTCCGGCGCGGCATGGGAGGTCGATCCCGGCTACCTGTCCCCGCACATGTTCGACTACCTCAGCCCGGGTGTGATGCCCGCGGAAGTCGCCTGGGCCGTCGGCGCGGAAGGGCCCGTGACGATGGTGTCCGACGGATGCACCTCGGGACTCGACTCGGTGGGTTACGCCGCGCAGCTCGTCCGCGAGGGCACCGTCGACCTCGCGATCGCCGGCGCGACCGACACGCCGATCACGCCGATCGTCGTCGCCTGTTTCGATGCGATCAAAGCGACCACACCTCGCAATGACACCCCCGGACAGGCATCGCGCCCCTTCGACGGCACCCGCAACGGTTTCGTGCTGGCCGAGGGTGCCGCGATGTTCGTCATCGAAGAGTACGAGGCCGCGAAGGCACGAGGAGCACGGATCTACGCGGAGATCGGCGGATACGCGACCAGGTGCAACGCCTACCACATGACCGGGCTGAAGAAGGACGGCCGTGAGATGGCGGAAGCGATCCGCGTCGCGCTGGACGAGGCCAAGACGAATCCCGGCGAGATCGACTACGTCAACGCGCATGGCTCCGGCACCAAGCAGAACGACAGGCACGAGACCGCCGCCTTCAAACGAAGTCTCGGCGAGCACGCGCGGAACGTACCGATCAGCTCGATCAAATCCATGGTGGGGCACTCGCTGGGCGCCATCGGTTCCATCGAGATCGCGGCCTGCCTGCTCGCCATGCGGCACTCGGTCGTCCCGCCGACGGCGAACCTCCACGAGAACGATCCCGAGTGCGATCTGGACTACGTACCGGTTCACGCCAGGGAGAAGAAGCTCGGTTCGGTGCTGACCGTCGGCAGCGGATTCGGTGGCTTCCAGAGCGCGATGGTGCTGCGCAAACCGGAAGGGGTACGCGAATGAGCACGCGAACAGCGGTCACGGGGATGTCCGCGGCCACCGCACTCGGGCTCGATACCGAGGAGTACTGGAAAGCGGTTCTCAGCGGCCAGCACGGAATCCGCGAGCTGACCCGATTCGACACGGCCGGACATCCGGCCAAGCTGGCAGGCGAGATCACCGAGTTCCGAGCCGCCGATCATCTGCCGGGGCGGCTGCTGCCGCAGACGGACGTCTCGACGCAACTCGCGCTCGCCGTCGCGGACTGGGCCATCGAGGACGCCGCGCTCGCCCCGGAGAAGATCCGCGACTACGACATGGGTGTGGTGACCTCGAACGCCTTGGGCGGTTTCGAGTTCACCCACCGGGAGTTCAACAAGCTGTGGAACCACGGCCCGCAGTCCGTGAGCGTCTACGAGTCGTTCGCCTGGTTCTACGCGGTGAATACCGGCCAGATCTCGATCAGGCACAAGATGCGCGGCCCGGGTGCCGCGCTCGTCGGTGAGCAAGCGGGCGGCCTCGACGCGATCGGGCACGCTCGCAGGACCATCCGGCGAGGCACACCGCTCGTCCTCACCGGCGGTGTGGACTCCGCGTTCGACCCGTGGGGGTGGGCCTCTCAGCAGGCAGGCGGACGGGTGAGCACCGAATCCGATCCCCACGGCGCCTATCTGCCGTTCGACGAACGAGCGGCCGGGTACGTGCCGGGTGAGGGCGGCGCGATCCTCGTTCTCGAGGAGCTCACGGCGGCCATGCGCCGTGGCGCGCCCCGCCTGCACGGCGAAATCGTCGGGTACGCCGCCACATTCGACCCGAAACCGGGGAGCGGCAGGCCACCGGGCCTGAAACGGGCCGCCGAACTGGCGATCGCCGACGCCGGGCTGACACCGGAGGCCATCGACCTGGTCTTCGCCGACGCCGCGGGACTTCCGCAACTGGACCGAGCCGAGGCCGACGCCATCAACGAACTCTTCGGACGGCACAAGGTCCCGGTCGCCGCCCCCAAAGCCTCCTTCGGCCGCCTGTACTCGGGTGGCGGACCGGTCGACGTCCTGACCGCCCTCCTGTCCATCAGGGACGACGTCGTCCCACCCGTGACGTTCCCCGACTCCGCTCAGGGTTTCCACGGCCTCGACCTCGTCGTGGGAGAGCCACGGAGCGCCGACGTCGACACCGTCCTCATCCAGGCACGTGGGCGCTGGGGTTTCAACTCCGCACTCGTGATCCGCGCCTTCCGCGCTTGATCCGGCAAACCGAACGAAGGAGACGACCATGACCCTCGATGACCTCAAACGCATCCTGATCGACTGCGCCGGTGACGATCCGGGCGGGCTCGACGGCGAGATCCTGGACACGCCGTTCGAAGATCTCGGCTACGACTCGCTGGCCCTGATGGAGAGCGCTGCCCGGATCAACCGCGATTTCGGCGTCGACCTTCCCGAGGACGAGGTCGCGGAGGTCAAGACGCCGCGAGACCTGCTCGAGCTCGTCGGCAGCGCGGGCGCTGCCACGCGATGACGTCCGTCGGCTGAGTGGGAGGAGAGCTTCGTGACAAGCGGAACACTTCAGGAAACCGAACACACCCGAACCGTCGCGGCACCGGCGTCGGTCCTGTACGACCTCATCGCGGACGTCACCCGCTGGCCGGCGATCTTCGGCCCGAGTCTGCACGTCGAGCACCTCGAGCGGTCCGAAAGGGAAGAACGCTTCCAGCTGTGGGCACTCGTGAACGGGTCCGTGGCGAACTGGACCTCCAAACGGACGCTGGCGCCCGAGAGCCTGCTCGTCCGGTTCGGCCAGGAGCGCAGCCATCCGCCGGTGGCTTCGATGGGTGGGGAGTGGGAGTTCCGGGAAAAGGGAGCATGCCTCACCGAAGTGTTGCTACGACATCATTTCAGCCTGCTGGACGACAAACCCGCCACGGCCAGGTCTCTGCGCAACGCGGTCGACCGGAACAGCACGGAGGAGCTGGAGGCCCTCGCCCGGATCGCCGAATGCGGCCATCCGGCGGACGAAGTGCTGTTCTCGTTCACCGACACCGTCGAACTGCCGTGCGGGACCGAGACCGCCTACGACTTCATCAACGAAGCCGATCTCTGGCCACAGCGACTCCCCCATGTCCGGCGAGTGCGGCTGGACGAAGACACCCCGGGCATCCAGCAGCTCGAGATGGAGACGCTGACCGCGGACGGATCGACGCACACCACCCGGTCGGTCCGCATCTGCCAGAACGGCCGGTGGATCGCGTACAAGCAGCTCAAACCTCCGCATCTGCTGCTCGGGCACAGCGGCTTGTGGACCTTCCACGAGGGCGAAGAGGGCTGCCGCGCCACAGCGCGGCACACCGTGGTGATCGATCCCGAAGCGGCGGCGGAGATGTTCGGCAAGGACAAGTCGCTGACGGACGCGCGTGAGTACCTGCGTTACGCACTCGGCCGCAACAGCAGGACCACGATGCTGCACGCGGCCCGCACCGATCTGGAAGTGAAATGAGCGAGGGGATGAGGTGCCGGTGGCACCTCATCCCCTTCTCGCCGCCGTTCAGGCCGCCGCCGTTCAGGAAAGGCGGAACCGAAGCCAGGTGAGCACGCGCTCCCGCGGCCGCCCGTCGATCATCGCGGTACCCCGCAACACCAGCTCGTCGCAGCCGAGTGCGACCCGGCGTTCCTGGACTGTTCCGACCATGTGCTGATGGGAGCTCACCTGGATGTCATGGAAAACACAATGCCCTTCCGTATACCAGGTACCTGCGTAACCCATGAACAGCTCGGCCCGCGGCACCCGGTCCGAGAGCCCGGTCCGCATCATCGACACCGACATGAAGCCGTCCTCGCGGTAGAGCAGCAGTCCGGACGGCGCCGGGCCGAGCGGGCCTTCGAGCTCCTCTCCGTCAGGGCACAGATCGTGATAGGAACCCAGGTTCCAGGTCCCGATCAGGGCATCGGCGGGGATCGGGACGCCGTCCGGTCGCGCTCCGGGCACGGACTAGCTCCCCGGCTCGAAGGCCGAGCAACGGAAGGCCGTCGGTGCCGCGAGCGCGTGTTCGGCGATCGCCGAGTCGAGTCCCGCCTTGCGCGGGTCGGCGAGGAATTTCGACTCGTAGTGGTCGGTGTCCTGCCAACGGGCGTGGTTCACGATCCGGGTCCCGTCGTTCGACAAGTGCAGTCGCGACGAGAGGAAACCGGGGCAGGTGTGGATCCAGGAATCGATCTGCCCCTGAACCGCGTGCGCCAGCTTTCGCTGCTCTTCCGCGCCTGAGACCTGGAGGATGATGAAGACGGCGAGCTCTTTGTCGCCCGTGCCATCGGATCCAGTGGTCATGTCAGCACCTTCTTCCTTTCGTCTGTTCAGCCCGCGGAGCGGTACTGGTCGTCCTCGTTGAGGATCGAGTTGTGCAGCCGCCGCAGTCCGAGTGCCGGCTCGACACCGAGTTGTTCGACCATCGCCCGATGCAGCTTCCGGTAGATCTCGAGTGCTCGTACCCGATACCCGGAGTTCGCCAGCGCCCGCATGTACTTGTAGCTCAAGCCTTCGTGCAACGGGTGCATGGCGACCATTTTGGACAGTTCACCGAGGACCTTGTGGTCGCGTCCCAGCGCGAGCTCGGCCTCGATCCGGATTTCCGTGACCGACATGCGGGACTGCTCCAGTCCTTCGATCTCGGCCTGGACGTACTGTCCCGCGCGCACGTCGACCAGCGCCGAACCACGCCACAACGCGAGCGCGGCGTCACACTCACGCACCGCTTCCGCGTAGTCCTTCTCGTCCATGTTCCGATAGACGCGGCGCTCGATGGCCCGATACGCGGTGATGTCGAGACCGAGGTCGTCGAATCCGATCAGGTAGCCACGAGCACGGTGGACGAGGTAGGTACTGGAAACCACATCGGGCGACTCCTCGGTGAGATTCGCGAGGAACTGCCTGAGGTGCGCGATGTAGGTCTGCAGCGTGGCCATCGCGCTTCGCGGAGCGGATTCCGGCCACAGCTCTCCGATGATCATGTCCGTCGACGTGATGTTCGGCCGGTTGAGCAGGAGCAGCGACAACAGCTGCTTTTCCTTGTTGGACGACGGAGCGTCCTCTCTCCGCCCGTCTCCTATGGTCAATGGTCCGAGTAAACGTGCGTGCATTTGTGCCCCCAAGCGAACTTTCCGTGTGCCCCAGGTCGTCCATCTTGCCGCAAGAGGACATACCATCGCGCTCGAACTTGCTTGACAACGCAAAGCTATGGAAGAATCATCTTCCGAGCACAACACAACGCCTCTCAGGCGAAACGCAAGTCAGGGTTGCGAGTGTATTCCGGGGCTTGCTTTACCATTTGGTTATTATCAATGTGCCACCCTCCTTGATCTTGCTCAATCCGCCATCAGGGTGAGCCGGTGGGAAAATAACTGACGCCAACCCTGTGAAATCTGTTCTCATTGTCTTGTTTTCAGGCATACGAAAACAATGATGCACACCTGACCGGCACACTGTTTCAATCACCGAGCCGCGGAGAAGGTTCGTCCTCCGAATAACCCTGCGGCATTGGTGAAGCTGAGTGCGAAGTGACTTGAAGCACTGTGGATATCACGCCAGAACCGTTGAAGTTCGTGACTCTCGTGGTGCGCCGAGGTGCCGGACGCCTCGAAGACGACATCGGCCGAGCTGCGGAGCAGGTCTGACGCGAACGACCAGTCCAGCATGTTCCGTTCGATGTCGTTCTCGGTCGTCACTCCGGCGTCCGCTCGCCGGGCGATGTTCTCGAGCAGCAGACTCGCGGCGTCGATTTCGGCCGTACTCCGCGCGAGACCGAGCCGCACGCTTTCGCGGTCGATAGGATGCTTTCCATCCGGGCCGGCTTTTTTCGCCCGCGTCCACATCACCCAGCGGTCGACCATCCCCTTCGCCGCACCGAGCAACGGTCCGGCGAAGGAGAGCCCGTTCACGGCCTTCAGCGGTATCCGATAACAATCCGGTTCGCCTGCCGGAAGCCCGGCCTCGAGTGAAGTGCGTTCGAAGCCATGGTCGTAAGGCACGAATACATCCCCGAGTACGACTGTGTTGCTCCCGGTGGCACGCATTCCGAGGTTGAACCAGGTGTCTTCCACGACAAGATTCTTCTTCGGAACGATGAAGCACCATGGCTTTTTGCCTGCCTCGCTCGTGGGGAACGACGACAGCAGAGTCCAGTCGGCCAGGTCCGCGCCGCTGACGAACGCCCAACGACCCGATACTCGCCAGCCGCCGGCGGCAGGTCGCATCTCGCCACCGGGAACGAGTCCGCTGGCGATGTACACGTCCGGACCGTCGCTCCAGAGCACTTCCTTGCCCGCGTGGGGAAGATGCGCGACCATCCTGCCGCCGTGCGCCAGGAGCGATGCCATCCAAGCGGTCGACGGGCACGCGTGCCCCAGTATGGCGACCGCATTCAGCAAGTCCAGGAAACCACCCTGGTGTCCGCCGAACGCGGAAGGCACGAAATGCCGGAGGAAGCCTCCCTCCGACAAGGATTCGACGACCTTGGGGTCGAGTCGACGTTGTTCGTCCGCGACGGCAGCGTGTTCATCGGCGAGCTTCGCGATCTCTTCGGCGTTCATCGAGAGCAAGCCACCCGATGCGGTGGTGGGCACGATCGGTACCTCCTTGAGTCGATGGGTGGTCATGCCGCGACTCCCGCGGCTTTGACCGCGTGGATCTGTGCGATCTTCTCGATGGTGTCTGCCTTCGCGGCGGTGATCATGATGCCCAGCGTCGTGGTGCCCGCCTCGGCATAGGCGATCATCTTCCGGCGCACTCGAGCGGGCGGCCCGAGCAGCGCGGTGTCGTCGATGAACTCGATCGGCACCGCTGCCGCCGCTCCTCGTCGATCCCCGGCTCGCATCCGTTCGTGGATTTCGATGGCCTGCTTCCCGAACCCGTCACGGGTGAGAGTCCTGCAGAAGAAGTTCTCGTCGACGTTCCCGACCCCCAAGAGCTTCGCGTAGTGGTCTCGGAGTCGATCGGCGGCGACGTTCACGTCCTCATCGACGTATGTGGTGACACAGGGCAGGACGTCGAAGCCGGCCATCGTCGCGCCTGCCGCGGAGCGCCCCTTGGCCAACTCCGTCACGGCCGCCCGGACCTCCTTGGCGGAACAGAAGGCGCCGATCCAGCCATCGGCTATCTCACCGGTCAGGCGAAGGTTCTTCGGCCCGGCTGCGCCGAGGTAGACGGGAATGGTCGCCGGGAGCGGCCGAGTGGCCAACGCCAGTGGCGCGCCGTCATGCTCCCCCGCCGGCAACCGGAAATGCTCACCTTGGAACGTGATGGTTTCCCCGGCCAAGGCCCTGCGCAGGATCCCGACATATTCACGGGTCCGGCCCAGCGGGGCGTCGAAGGGGACGCCGTACCACCCCTCGGAGACGTGGGGATTCGAGACGCCGAGGCCGAGGCCGAACCTGCCACCGGAAAGCAGGCTGAGGGATGCCGCCGACAGCGCTGTCGTGGCGGGTGGTCGCGCGGGAATCTGCAGCACGCCGGACATCAACCGGATCCGGCGGGTTCGGGCCGCGACGTAGGAAAGGACAGTCAGCGCGTCGGTGGCGAAGTTGTCGGAAGCGAGGGCGATCGAGAAGCCCGCCGCTTCGGCGGCCTGTGCGAGTTCCACGGCACCATCGGCGCCGAGATTGATCGCCAGTTCCATGATCCTCCGTTCTCGGGTGCCTCTACAACAGGTGCGCGCCGCCGTTCGCACCGAGTACTTCGCCCGTGCAGTAGGGAGCGTCTGCGAGCCACAGGACGGCGTCGGCGATCTCCGCGGAAGTCCCGATCCGCTGCAGCGGGGTCCGCGCGCGGACCTCTTCCCGGATGTCGCCGAAGTCCGCGGTCCATTTCGTGTCGATCAATCCGGGCGCGACCGCGTTCACCCGGACGGCCGGGCCGATCGCTTTGGCGAGCAGCCTCGTCATGTGCTCGACGGCGGCCTTGCTCACCGCATAAGGAATACTGCTGCCCGCCGGACGACTCCCCGCGATCGAGGAGATGTTCACGATGCTGCCGTTCACCGCCCGCAAGGGCGCCAGCGCCGCCGCGATGACATTCCACGTGCCGAGAAGGTTGACGTCGAGGATCTCCCGCCAAACCTTGCCGTCCACGGCGTCGATGTCTTCATGAGGGATCCGCCGGGTGGTCCCGGCGTTGTTCACCAGGACGTCCAATCGCCCATAGTGCGAGACTGTTTCATCCACGAGTTTCCTGGCCTCGTCCGCGTCCGCGACGTCCGCGCGCACATAGTGGGCGACCGGCAGTGACGCGGCGATTTCACGTCCTTCGGCAATCGATCGACTGGAGTTGACCACGACGCGCATGCCGCGCGATGCGGCGAGCTTCGCGATCTCCGCGCCGATCCCCGACGATGAGCCCGTGACAAGGACGACCCGTTCGTCACGCATCCTCGTTCTCCCGTCTGCTACCTGTTGGCTTCGGCCAGTCCGACGATCGCAGCCACTTCTTGAACGAGGCTTGAGCCAAGTCCTACCATGGGATGTTTTTGTTACGCTGCTACGAGAAGGGCTCAGCGCGACGGAGTGGGCAGCAACGCCCGCCGTACCGCGCCGTATGCGTCACTCCTCATCCGCCGCGCCACGTCGGCGTGAACAATCCTTGTACAGCCATGGAAAGTTCCGGGATAAAGATGAATCTCGGTGTTCACCCCCGCCGCGACCAGACGGCGTCCGTAGTCGAGTCCTTCATCTCTGAGTGGATCGAACTCGCAGACGGCGACATAGGCGGGAGGCAGACCGCTCAGGTCGTCGGCGCGCGCCGGCGCCGCGTAACGCGCCCAGTCCGTCCCGTCGTGTTCCGTTCCCTTGGCGAGGTAATACCGCCAACTGTGCGCCGCTTGCGCACGCGTCCACAGTGGCGTGTCCACGAACGCACGCATCGAGGGCGTTTCGAGCCGGTCATCCAACGCCGGCATGTTGAGTAGCTGGAAACGGAGCGCCGGCCCTTTGCGATCTCGGGCGGCCAAGGCCACCCCAGCCGCGAGACCCGCGCCGGCACTGTCCCCACCCACTCCGATCCGGAGCGGATCCGCGTCGACACCGGCGTCTCCCGCCGACACTCGTGCCAGCACACTGAGACAGTCCTTCATGGCCGCCGGAAAGGGATTCTCCGGAGCGAGCCGGTACCGCACCGACACGACGACCACCCCGGCCTCAGCGGCGATCTCCGCGGCCGCCCCATGGACGGTGTCGAGTCCGCCGAGGACGAAGCCACCGCCGTGAAGGTAGAGCAGCACCGAAGATCGACCAGCGGTCCCGGCCGGACGGTAGATCCGGACCGGAACGTCCGGTTCACCGCCGACGCCGGCGACCATCCGCTCGGAAACATCTACGTAACAAGGGAAAGAGTCATTCGACACGTCGGCTTCGGCCGCCGCGAGCTTCGCCCTGGTTCCGACCAGGTCGGTCAGATCCACATCGGGCAACATCGCCAGTGCTCTCGTAAGCTCAGGATCGTAGGTGTAGCTCAACCCCACCTCCCAGATTGCCCCCATCAACCCCAGCGCCTCTCCCCCACCCGGTATCCATAGTACGCGAACGCTTCGCAAACACGCGCGCCGAACGCTGATTCCGCAGCAGGTTGCGAAGTGTTAGCGTTGCTCTCATGGCTACGCTGACCTCGAATGCCACGCCACGGGCGCACCAGTGGACGCGTACACGGTGACACGCGCCACACGCGAATCGGCCAGGCCGGAGATCACGCATCGTTCACGTGGCGCCTTGATCATCATCGTTCTCGCCACCCTGACAGCGGTCGCGCCCCTCGCGACCGACATGTACGTTCCCGGTCTGCCGGATCTGGGCAGGTCTCTCGGGGCGCGCATGTCCTCCGCGCAGCTGTCGCTGACCACGTTCTTGATCGGCGTGGTGGCCGGGCAGCTTCTCCTCGGACCACTCAGCGATGCCGTTGGGAGACGAGGCGTACTCGTCTGGGGCAGCGCGGCGTTCACGATCTGTTCAGCGGTGTGCGCCCTCTCCCCGACGATCGAAATCCTGAACGCGGCGCGACTCTGCCAGGGGATCGCGGGCGCCGCGGGCATCGTCGTCGCCCGCGCGGTGATCACCGATCTGTTCCAGGGCGACACCGCGGCCAAGAAGTTCTCCACACTGGCCGCCATCGGCTCGGCCGCACCGATCCTCGCCCCCATGCTCGGCGGAGTGGTGCTGAGTATCTCGTCCTGGCGCGCGGTGTTCGGCGTACTCGCCGCCGTCGGCCTCATGCTCGTCGGAGGCGTCCTCCTGTGGGTGCCGGAATCACTACCCCGCTCGCGGCGGAACAAGGGTGGCCCAGTGGCCACGGTGAAAGTGATCGGTGTACTGCTCCGGCGCCGACGACTCATGGGACAAGTCCTCAGTTTGTGCTTCGGCTGCGCGGGCGTCTTCACCTACCTCGCCGGTTCCTCCTTCGTCTTCCAAGAGGTTTACGGTGCTTCCACCGGACTGACCAGCTTGATCTACGGTGTCAATGCCGTCGGCAGCATGGCCGGGAGCTTCCTGTTCGGACGACTGGTGCGTCGATTCGCGGTGGAAATCCTGCTCCTCGCGGGAATCACGAGTGGACTGGTCGCCATCTGCGCGCTGGCCACTTCCTTGATCTTCAGCGCAGGCTCTCTCGCGCTGACCTGGTCGTGTTTGTTCATCTTTATTTTCGCTTTCGGGCTTTACTTCCCCGCTGTGATGACGTCGGCCCAAGAACTCGGACGTGACGCACCGGGGGCGACGTCCGCGTTGCTCGGAGGCGGACAGTTCCTGCTCGGCGGAGTCACCTCCCCCTTGGTCGGCGCCTTCGGAACCGAGAGCGCCCTCCCCATGGCGGCGATCATCGCGACTTGCCTTGGACTCGGCTCATTGGCGGCGGCCAGCGCGCGAATGCCCTCGACGTCCGAAAAGGAACGCTGAAGGTGCGGACCTCGATCACCGCTTGGTGCACTGAACCCGGCGAGCATCACGGTGAGCGGGAAGGGCGTAGGCCAGCAACGCGACCGCCACCATGACCGCGGCGATCACCAGGAACGCGTCCCCGTGATTCGCCGGGCCAACGAAGGCGACCAAGGCGGCAAGACCGAGCGCACCACCGATCTGTTTCGTGGTATTCATCAAACCGGAAGCGGCCCCGCCATCGGCGACATCGACCCCGGAGGTGACCGTCGTGGTGAGCGGGGTGTTCAGCAGGCCTCCGCCAAGCGAGAAAACGACTGCAGGCGCGAAGATACCGCTCAGGTAGTCGCTACCGGAGACGAGGCGGCTCTGCCAGAGGAACCCCGCCGCGGCCAGCAGCGCGCCGATCGCCACGAGAGTCCGGTTGTCCATGCGGCGCATCAGCCAAGGGGTCACCCAGGCCGCGACGGCGATCGTGACAAGGGTATGCGGAAGGAAGCCGAGCCCGGTCTTCAAAGGACCGTAATGCAACACATCTTGCATCGCGAGAGTGAGAAAGAACCACATCGGGTTCAAGCAGGCCCCGGCGAGCAACATCATCACGTTACCGACGCTTATCGCTCGGGACCGGAGCAACCGCAACGGGAAGAGGGATTGCGCCCCGACCTTCGCTTCTACCGCCACGAAGCCACCTAGCACGACGATCGCCACGCCCAGTGGTACGAGTGTGACCGGTGCGCCCCACCCGGCGGAACGAGCCTGGTCGACACCGTAGGCCAAAGCGATCAGGCCCGTGGTCGCGAGGACCGCACCGGCGAAGTCCAGCCGCGGACGAACCGCTGGATGCCCGTGACCGGCCAAAGAGCGCACGGTCAGCACGATGGCGGCCACCCCGATCGGAACGTTGACCAGCAGAATCGAGCGCCAGGACAAGAACTCGGTCAGAACACCGCCCACCAGGTTTCCCGCGGTACCACCGGCGACACCGACGGCAGTCCACAGCGCCAGGGCGCGGCTGCGCTCGGCTCCCTCGGGAAAAGTACTGGTGAGCACGGTCAGCGTGGCCGGAGCGAGCACGGCCGCGCCGATTCCTTGGACCGCCCTGGCGGCGACGAGCAGCGCCGCCCTGGCGGCGAGTCCGCCGACGAGACTGGCTCCGGTGAACAAGATCAAACCGGCGAGGAAGACACGTTTACGACCGAAGAGATCGGCCAGCCGCCCGCCGAGCAGAAGAAGACCGGCGAAAGGAAGCGCGTAGGCGTTGACCACCCACTGCAAGGCGTCGTCATCGAAGTCGAGCGCGCGCTGGGTAGCAGGTAGCGCGACGTTCACGACGGAGATGTCGAGCACGACCATGAACTGCGCGGCGCAGGCCAGCGCGAGAACGATTCGAGCCGCCCGGTCGAGTTGCACCATGAGGTTATGATACAGGCGTATCATATACAGGTGTACCATGACCACGGGTTATACGGAGGAGACAGTTGCCGAAAACGGTCGATCACGAGGAGCGTCGAGCCCAGATCTCAGACGCGCTGGTGCGGGTCGCCGCCCGCGACGGCCTGCACGCGGTGACCATGCGCGCGGTCGCGGCGGAGTCCGGGGTCTCCCTGCGCCTGATCCAGTACTACTTCGAAACGAAGGAGCAGCTACTTCTCGGCACGTTGCGGCACCTGAAGCAGCGAAGCCACGACCGGTGGAAGCGTCGCTTGGCCACGCTGCCCGATCCACCGCCCCCGCGGGCGTTCGTCGAGGCTTTCCTCGCCGAAGCGCTGCCCACTGACGAACAGAGCAGAACCTTCCACCTGGTCGGCTCCGCCTACGCGGCCTTGGCAATGACCGATCCAGACCTCGCCGCCGAACCCTACGCCGCCTCGGTCGACGAACTCCATCGCCAACTCGAGGATGCGCTGCACCGCGCGCAAGCCGACGGCCAGGTCGTCACTGGCACGGACGTCGATCTGGCCGCGGCACACCTCGTGGCGCTCAGCCACGGAGCCGGAACGAGCGTCCTCATCGGACAACTCACCGTTGGCACCGCGGAACGAATGCTGCGCGCCCATCTCGACAGGTTGTTCCAGGACGCAGCAGGTCAATGACCACCGACAAGCTCGCCTGAGAGCTTTCCGTGCATGTGGGCGCTGTGTTCGTTGAGCCCGACGATCTCGACGGTCTTGCCCCGTGACGCGTATTTGGTGGTGATCGCGTCGAGCGCGGCGACGGTGGAGGCGTCCCAGATATGGGCGTCGGTGAGGTCGATGACGACGTTCTCCGGGTCGTTCACGTAGTCGAACCGGTAGACCAGGTCGTTGCTGGAAGCGAAGAACAGCTCGCCGGTGACGGCGTACACGACCTGGGTGCCGTCCGGGTCGACCACGGCGGTGACGTCGACCAGGTGCGCGACTCGGCGCGC
>NZ_JBIUAQ010000056.1:0-27227 GCF_044547565.1 Amycolatopsis sp. NPDC052450
TTGGGGCCTGCCCGCCCCTCGTGCCGCCACCCCGCCCCCCACCTGCGCCCCCCCCCCCACTTCCGCGGTCAGCCGACCGGCACCTCCGGGGCGAGGGAGTTGCCGGGCGCGATCTTCCCGCAGGTCGACGGCGCGGGCTTGCCCGCGAACCGGTCGTTGAGCCAGCCGATGGCCTGCGGCGCCCAGGCGACGGCCGCCCCGACGTGGCTCAAGGTGTTGTACTGGTCGTACTTGATCGACTTGTTGCCGGTGTCGCAGTACTGGCGCGCGAGCGACCGCACGTCACCGGCGACCATCACCCCGTCGCCGGTCCCGATCCCCGGCGGGTTGCCGAAAGTGCCTTCCACGACACCGTTGTTGCCCTGCGCGATGTAGCCGGGCACGGTGGGCGTCGGTGCGGAGCCGAGGTTGATCTTGTTCACGGCCTCGACGTACGGCAGCACCTTGTTCGGGTTGACGTACTCCGGTTTGACGAACTTCTCCCACGTCAGCCCGGGATAACGGCCGAGCGCGTCGGCGATCGACGCGTTTTCCATGTCCTTGAGCACCTGAAGACCGTAGGAATTCGCGTACGGCTTGAGGTCGATACCGAAGGATCGTGAGACGCCGATGAGTGCCATCGGAATGACGCCGGTCCAGGCGATGCTTCCGTTGACGTACTTGAGGTTGTGCGACGGTTTGACGAGTACGCCGCCTTCGGTGAAACCGACGAGATTCTTGTTGACGTCGGGGGCGTAATCCGGCGCGAGGGCGGCGGCCCAGCCGGTCGCGATGGCGCCACCCGAATAACCGATGAGGCCGAACCGGGTCTTGTCGTTCATTCCCGTTTCCGGTGCCCGCGTCGCGGCGCGGACCGAATCCAGGGTGTTCGTCCCGTATTCCGGCCCGGCGGCGAAGTTCGCCTTCTGGCCTTCGGTGTCGGGAATGACGACGTTGTAGCCCAGCAGCAACGCCGGTGCGATGAAGAGCGACTCGGCGTTGGCGATCAGGCCGCCGAACGAGACATCACCCGCGATCGCCCTCGACGGGCCGTGCTCGGGATTGAGCGAATCGTAGAATGATTGGTAAGAAACGGCTTTCGTGCTGTCGCCGGTGAGGCTGCGCAGCACCGAGGTGACGTTGGCGGACGGCTTTCCCTGCGCGTCGGTGGTCCGGTAGAGCAGCTGGGTCACCTTGAGCGGCGTGGAAATACCGAGGACGTGGTAATTGAGCGTCCGCGTCTTCAAGACCGTTCCGGGACTGTACGAAGACAGTGGTTCGCTGCCGTCGTAGCTGTAGAACGGATCGGTCGCGGTGGCGGCGGAGGCGGCGGGCGCGGCGGCGAAAGTGACGATGAGGGCGATCGCGACGGCCAGCAGACGAGCGGGCTTGCGGGTCATGACTCCCCTTTGAATCATGAAGTGGATCACGTTCAGGATGCTCGGAACCTACCAGCCGGTAACCGATGGTGTACAGGGCCGTACATCATTTATCGACGTGTTCTTGACATTTCTTCTTCCGCGGCCGTTCCGGTTTGGACGGAGCACGGCTCCGGCAGGGTGCGCGTTGTGATCCAGCACAAAAGCGGCAGTGCGATCAGGGGGAGTAGTGCCGTTCGGAGGGAGGTGTGGTCCGCGATGGTGCCGATGACGGGGCTCGCGAGACCACCGATGCTGACCGTCAGGCCCAGGGTGACGCCGCTGGCGGTGCCGACGCGACCGGGGAGGTAGTCCTGGGCCAGCGTGATCTGCAAGGAGAACGGGAGGTACAGGCACACCGCGGCCAGCAGGACGAACGGAAAGAACATCGGGCCCGGCACGAACACGACGCCCGCGACCGCGCCGATGGCGGCCAGATACGACCGGCGCACCACGGTGACGCGGTCCCGGCGCCCGGCCAGCCTGCTGCCCAGCAGGGTGCCCGCGGCGCCACCGAGGTAGAGCAGGAACAGCGCGGCACCGCCCGTCGTCGTGCCGCCGCCGGCCCGTTGCTGGGCGTAAAGCGAGACGAACGTGCTCAACCCGACGAACACGATCGAACGGAAGACCACCGCCACCGACAGCCTCGTGAACGACCTCCAGTCGTCGACGCCCGCGGCGTCCGCCGACGAGCCGCCGAAGCGGGCGGTTCCGGCGAGCGCGCGCAGGACGGGCAGGCAGAGCACGGCGCCCGCCAATGCGGGCACGACGAGCAACGGCGACATCCGGAGCCCGCCGAGGGACATGACCGCGGCGACGAGCACGGGCGCGGCGGCGAACCCGATGTTCCCGCCGAGGGAGAACCAGCCCATGGCCGTATGCCCGCCGCCGGCGATTCTCGCGACCCGCGCCGCCTCGGGGTGGTAGGCGGCCACGCCGATTCCCGACACCACGACGAAAGCGAGCGTCAGCGCGTACGAGCCGGACACCCCGCCGAGGCCGATGCCGAGTCCGCCGAGGAGTGTGGCCGACGGCAGCAGCCACGGCATCGCCCATCGGTCGGTCAGCGCCCCGAACACCGGCTGCGCCACCGACGACAGCAGCGACGCGGCGAGCACGATGCCCGACACCGCCGCGTATCCGTAGGCGCGCTCGGCGGCGAAGAACGGCACCAGCGCGGCGACCGAACCCTGATACACGTCCACGCACGCGTGTCCCGCCGAGAGCAGGACGATCGCTTTGGTCTTCGGCACCCCGCCATGCTCGTCGCGGCCACGGCTGTCGCGCTTCCGATAAAATGACAGACGATGACGGAAATCCGCCACCTGCCCGCGGCGCCGACGCAGGTCCGGTCACTGGCCTCCGGCACGACGATCGACGCGCACCGGCACGACGATCACCAAGTCGTCTACGCCGCCCGTGGCGTACTGGCCATCACCACCGACAGGGGTTCCTGGGTCGCACCCGCCACCAGGGCCATCTGGGTGCCCGCCGGGACCGTGCACGCCCATCAGGCGCACGGCGACCTGGAACTCCGGCTCGTCGGCCTGCCCGCCGCGGTGAACCCGTTGCGGCTGGCCGAACCGAGCGTGCTCGCCGTCGGCCCGCTCCTGCGCGAACTCATCCGCGCGTACACCGACCCGCCACACGACGAAACCCCGGAACGCCGACGGCTCCGCGCGGTCCTGCTCGATCGGCTTCGCGTCTCGCGGCAGCAACCCCTGCACTTACCGACGCCGGAAGATCCCCGGCTGCGTGCCCTGTGCGAGATCCTCAGTGCCGATCCGGCCGACAACCGGACGCTGGCCGCGCTCGGCGCGCGGGTGGGCGCGAGTGATCGCACCCTGGCGCGGCTCTTCAAAGCCGACCTCGGCATGACGTTCCCGCAATGGCGCACGCAACTGCGGCTCTACCGCGCTTTGGTCCTCCTGGCCGAGAACACCCCGGTGACCGCGGTGGCGCACGCCTGCGGCTGGTCGTCCACCAGCGCGTTCATCGACGTCTTCCGCCGCGCTTTCGGGCACACTCCCGGCACGCACTACGACGCGCGCCGGTCCGGCGGGTCGTGACCCACCACGTGCCGATGCCCTTGCCGCTCACGCCCCGACAAAAACGGGGCCGGTCCACAGTGGACCGGCCCCGCTTTCGTCGTTCGGTTCTTACGCCTCGCTACGGCGACGGCGCACCAGCAGCACCATCAGCACACCCGCGCCGAGGAGCGCGCCGCCGATCACCAGCGGCATGGTCGCGGAAGCACCGGTGTTGGCCAGTTCGTCGCCGCCACCCGATTCGGCGCCACCGGGGGTGGTGGGAGCCGGGGTTTCGGTGACGGGCGCGCCACCCTGCTTCCAGCTGGCGGTCGCGTTCGCGACGACCGAGGTCTTCTCGGACTCCGCCACGATCAGGGACTGGGCGGGCACCTTGGCGTAGTTCTCGCCCACGAACAGGCGGCCGGTGTCGAGGTGGCCGCTGACCTTCAGCGTGAAGGAGCCGTTGCCGTCCTTGGCGTCCTTGGGGACGTCGAGGTAGACCTTGGTGCCGTCCTTGATGGCGGCCGCCTTGATCTCCTTGCCGTCGGCGTCGGTGACCTTGACGCCCTCGGGCAGCTTGCTGGTCAGCTCGGTGATGTCACCGGTGGTGGCCACGCTGAACGGGCCGATCCTGGAGCCGGTCGCACCGGAGGCCTTGGCCGGGCCGATGTCGAGGGTCGGCTTCGGCTGCTGGCCGATGCCGACGTTGTCCTTGCCGACGAGGTAGTCGTAGACCGCCAGCACGTCGGCGGACTCTTCGGCGCCCTCGTGGGGCAGCGGCTTCTTGCGGTCGAGGTTCTTGCCGTCACTGAAGTGCCAGACGGCGGCCTGCGTCGCGGTGACGGCCTCCTCGACGGACAGGCCGCCGTTCAGCTTGACGTCCTTGCCGAGCGCGCCCTCGATCTTCTTCACGGCGACCGCCGGGTAGCCGTGGTGCAGCACCCAGTTGATCTTCGCGTTGTTCTTGTTGAACGGCGAAGCGGCGTCCGGGTACTTGTTCCAGGGGCGTTCGATCATGTCCTGGTCGGTGCGCATGCCGACCTCGACCTGCACGCAGTACATCTTGAGCTTGCTGCCGTCGGAGAGCTTCAGCCCGAACAGCTTCGTGACGTAGTTCTGCCCGCCCTCGAAGTTGACGCTGAAACCGTCGGTGCCGCTGCCTTCGACGACGCGGCCGCGAGCCGCGCCGTCGTCCGCGAGGGCGGCCGGAGCCGCCATCGTCAGCGCGACGGCCGCGGTGGCCACCGCGATCCCGCCGCGAACCAGAACTGACCTGCCGTGCATGTGTCTCCCATCCGAATACGGACCACGAATGCCAGTGCCGAATGCGACCACAGGCCCCGACCGCAACGGCTCGCCCAGATGGGGGATGACTAATCCCATCGAGCGAGAGCGGAGCATACAGAGGTCATACATGTGGCTACTCAGGGGTATGGCTCATGTCCGAATTGCCCCGAAAGAAGAGTGAACGGCGAGAAAACGATCTTGGGCGAGTGGGCAACGGGGCTCCGACGGAAAGAAACCGACGAAAAGCTCGCGGATGGAGGTACCGCCGCTGCTCCGGTCGCGCTTGAATTGGACCAGACCATTCAACGGCGATTGGAGTCCACATGACGCGACGGCACCTCCGCCGGGGGTTGTCCCTGGTGGCCGGGCTCGCCTTGGCCGGAGCGCTGCTCCCGGCCGCGAGCAGCGCGGAAACCGTGGAAGCACGGGGTGTTCCGCTCGGCGAGCTGACCGCCACGGCGACCAAGGTCGCGTCCGGGCTGGTGAACCCGACCGCGATCACGGCGCTCGACGACGGGAGCGGCCGGATCCTCATCGTGGAGAAGAGAGGCGTCGTCCGGGCCTACCATCCCAGGACCGGGCTCGCCGCCAAGCCGGTTCTGGACATCAGCGACAAGGTGAACGGCGCGGACGTCGAACGCGGGCTGCTCGGGCTCGCGATCGCCAAGGACAGGCGCGCGTACGTCGCCTACACCCGCAAGTCCGACAGCGCGGTGACGCTGGCACGGGTCCGGCTGGACACCGGGGAGCTCACTGAACTGCTGACCCAGCCGCACGCCGAATTCCCCAACCACAACGGCGGCCAGCTGGCCTTCGGCCCGGACGGGTACCTGTACTGGGGGATCGGTGACGGCGGCGGAGGCGGCGATCCGCTGGCCAGCGGGCAGCGCCTGGACACGCTGCTGGGCAAGATCCTGCGCGTCGACGTCAACCGCGCTTGCCGTCCGCTGCGTTACTGCGTCCCGCCGGGCAACCCGTTCGTGGGTGTCGCGGGCGCGCGGCCGGAGATCTGGGCGTACGGGCTCCGCAATCCGTGGCGGTTCTCCTTCGACCGGGCCGATGGCTCGCTGTGGATCGGCGACGTCGGCCAGGGCCGGTTCGAGGAGGTCGACCACCTCGCGATGGGCAAGGGCGGCGCGAACTTCGGCTGGTCCTGCAAGGAAGGCCCGGTCGTCTTCGACGAGACGCGCTGCAAGGACGGCGTGACCTACACCGACCCGGTCTTCCACTACATCTCCGGCACGGAGGGCTGCGCGGTGATCGGCGGGCACGTCTACCGCGGCAGGAAGTACGCCTCGCTGGCCGGCGGGACCTACCTCGCCACCGACTTCTGCCAGGGAACCGCCTGGGCCGTCCGCAAGAAGACCGACGGCACCTACGAAAGCGCCCGGATCGGCGAGTTCCCGCTCGACGCCACCACGTTCGGCACCGACCTGAACGGCGAGCTGTACCTCGCCGACGAAACACCCGGCGGGCTGCACCGGATCTCGTTCGCCCGCAAGGGCTGACACCCGCTTCCCGGCCGCGTCCGCCCGGCGCGGCCGGGATCCGGCCCCGCGTTTCATCAAGTTTTCATCATCCCTCCATAGCGTCATGCCGTCCGGTGAATTCAGTGATGGAGGGCGACGTGGAGCAAACATTCCCACCCGGAGGCGCGCAGTGGCCGCCGCCGCAGGGCTGGGTCCCGCAACCGGCACCGGCGCCGCCTGCCCGGAAACCCCGGTGGCTGCTGTTCGGCGGTATCGCCGGGCTGGTGCTGGTGCTCCTCGCCGGTCTGACGACCTGGCTGCTGTGGCCGTCGAAAGCGGGCCGCGAACCCTTCGAGCAGGCGTTGGCCGGGCTGTCGTCGGCGCCGGCCGTCCGCAACAGCACGTCCGCGGTCGGCGGGATGATCGAGACGGACGTGAAGACCACCGCGTACGGCGAGACGTCCGGCACGATGTCCTTCCAGGGCAAGAAGATCGAGCTGCTGGTCGTCGGCGGCAAGGTCTTCTTCAGAGCACCCGACGGCCTGCTGCCCGGCTTGGGAGCGGACTCGGCGGGCGCCGAAGACCTCAAGGACCGGTGGATCACCGGCGAGGAAGCGCTGTTCGGCCCGGTCCTGCAACAGTTCGAGTCCCCGGAGAAGCTCGCCGCACGCCTGCGCGAGGCGCTGGAGCGAGCGGAGGAGATCCCAGCCGACCAGAACGAGACCGTCCGGGACGTCCCGGCGCTCAAGGCGAGCACGCCCGCCGGGGACCTGTACGTCTCGAAGGAAGCGCCGCACAGGCTTCTTCGCTACTCCGTGAAGATGCCGTCGGTGCCCAAGGTCCCGACGATGCCCGACGCGGGATCACTGCCGCAGATGCCGCCCGGCGCCGGCCTCGGTGACTCCGATGTGGACGCTTTGACGCCGTCGGAAACCGTCGAAGTCTACGAAAACCTGATGGTGAACACGCAGAAGCTGTCCGACGCCGTCGACACCGGTGTGCGGTTCGACATGGACGGCGCGGCCACGGTGGCGTGCAGCGGTTCGGGCTGCACGGTGACCGCCAACGTGTCCAGCTCCGCCTCCGCGAACAGCGGCGGGAAGGTCACCGGTCAGGTCAACGCCTCGATGACCGCGAACGTGACCATCGGCGGCCGCTCGGCGGGCAGCTGCCGGGAAAAGGCGACCCTGCCGCTGAACGGCTCGGGCTCGATCAGCTGCGTCAACGGCGGGGCCGGCAGTGTCTTCAGTGCCGTCGAAGCGGAGAAGAAGGCGGAGGCCGAAGCGCAGTCCCGGGCCTCGGGCGGGGTGCCGGTCCAGTACCGGATCGAGAGCATCGCGTCGGTTTCCGTCCTGGCCGAAGCGATCGGCCAGGTCGAGATCAGGCGGTTGATCGACGAACTGGGGTACCGGCGGTCCGAGCTCGGCAACAAGTGACCCGATCGAGGGCCTGAACGAAGAACAGCGCCGGGCGAACGGCTTCGATGCCGCGCGCCCGGCGCTTTCGCGTCCCGGATATTCGGGTCAGTCCGTGCCGGATTCGATCGCGGCGTGGTCGAGCAGTTCGTCCTCGGCCGAGGCCTTGCCGCGGGAGGCGATCGCCTGCGCGCCGCCCGCGTCCATCGCCCCGATCAGCCCGGTCGACGCGGCCTGCGCGGCGCCGATCAGCGTCGGATGCCCGCCGCCGACCATGCCGAGCCCGGCGTACTGCTCGAGTTTGGCGCGCGAGTCCGCGATGTCGAGGTTCCGCATGGTGAGCTGGCCGATCCGGTCCACCGGGCCGAACGCTGAATCCTCAGTGCGCTCCATCGACAGCTTGTCCGGGTGGTAGCTGAAGAACGGGCCGGTGGTGTCGAGGATCGAGTAGTCCTCGCCGCGCCGCAGCCGCAGGGTGACCTCGCCGGTGACGGCCGCGCCGACCCACCGCTGCAGCGACTCGCGCAGCATCATCGCCTGCGGGTCCAGCCAGCGGCCTTCGTACATCAGCCTGCCGAGGCGGCGGCCTTCGTTGTGGTAGCTGGCGAGGGTGTCCTCGTTGTGGATCGCGTTGACGAGCCGCTCGTACGCGGCGTGCAGCAGCGCCATCCCCGGCGCCTCGTAGATGCCGCGGCTCTTGGCCTCGATGATCCGGTTCTCGATCTGGTCGGACATGCCGAGCCCGTGCCGCCCGCCGATCGCGTTGGCCTCCAGGACCAGGTCGACCGCGGTGGCGAACTCCTTGCCGTTGATCGTCACCGGACGGCCCTGCTCGAAGCCGATCGTGACGTCCTCGGGCGCGATCTCGACCTCGGCGTCCCAGAACCGGACGCCCATGATCGGGTTGACGATCTCGATGCCGGTGTCGAGGTGTTCGAGCGATTTGGCCTCGTGCGTCGCGCCCCAGATGTTCGCGTCCGTGGAGTAGGCCTTCTCGGTGCTGTCCCGGTAGGGCAGGCCGTGGGCCTGCAGCCACTCGGACATCTCCTTGCGGCCGCCGAGCTCGCTGACGAACGCGGCGTCCAGCCACGGCTTGTAGATCCGCAGGGACGGGTTCGCGAGCAGGCCGTAACGGTAGAACCGCTCGATGTCGTTGCCCTTGAAGGTGGAGCCGTCGCCCCAGATCTGGACGTCGTCCTCGAGCATCGCGCGCACCAGCAGCGTGCCGGTGACCGCGCGGCCGAGCGGGGTCGTGTTGAAGTAGGTGCGACCGCCGTTGCGGATGTGGAAGGCGCCGCAGGCCAGTGCCGCGAGCCCTTCCTCGACCAGCGCGGCCTTGCAGTCGACAGCGCGCGCGATCTCGGCGCCGTAAGCCTTCGCCCGGCCGGGGACCGACGCGATGTCGGGTTCGTCGTACTGGCCGATGTCAGCGGTGTAGGTGCACGGCACAGCACCCTTCTCGCGCATCCACGCGACCGCTACCGAGGTGTCGAGGCCGCCGGAGAAGGCGATCCCGACGCGTTCGCCGACAGGCAGAGAGGTGAGTACCTTGGACATGATGGAAGTATATGCATAGGTGTGTATGACCATGCAAGCCGGGGTGAGCAGGGCAACTCGGGCGGGTGGCGGGCCGGGGTGGTCGTGAGTGGCGATTTCGTGTGATCAGCGGGACGACACGCGTGATCGGATGGACGACACGCGTGTCCTGGCGGACGACTCGCCGCGTGGCCCGGCCGTGCGCGTGTCGTCCATCCAGTCACGCGTGTCGTCCGTTGGCTCACGTGTGTCGTCCCGCTGATCACGCGGGCATTGGGGTCGCGAGTGGCGATTCGGGTTAACGCCAAGGTGTCTCAGGTGTCTACGTGGATTCTGGCTGCGGTTGGTGCCAGGCCAAGTCCGTGAAGGCCTCCTTGAGGGACCCAGAGTCCCTCAAGGAGGCCTTCACGGACTTGGCCGATCGCCACGTTCGCCCCACGTGGACCAGCAGTCACAACAGTGGCGCGTGAAGGCCCCTTCCCTCGGCTCAGCCGAGGAAACTCGACCTTCATACCTAGGCGAGCAAAGACATCGGCCAAGCTCTCGTGAGTGGCGCTCGCGCCCGTGTCCGATTCGTGACCTGTCCGCGGGGGCTTCCGCCACGAATACTTGGTGACCCCCTCTGCGAAAAGCGCCGATTTCCCTTGCTGTAAAAGGAAACCAGTCCAAACGCCCAACGGCTGCGAATACCTGGCATGAAGACTTCGCGGGCCGATCGGGACCAACGCCTCCCCCTCTTCGGAGCGGCGCTGATCGGTGTCGTGGCCCTCGCCGCGGCACTGGCGGCCGGTCATCTGGTGGCCGGGTTCATCAGCGCCAACGCTTCGCCGTACCTGGCGGTCGGCAACGGGGCGATCGATCTGACCCCGATCGAGCTGAAGGATTTCGCGGTCCGCACGTTCGGTGTCTACGACAAGCTCGTGCTGCTCGGCGGGATGGCCGTGGTGATGGTGCTCGCCGCGGCGGCGGCGGGGGTCGCCTCGCGCCGGTCGCCCGTTCCGGGGATCGTGCTGATCGCCGCTTTCGGTCTGTTGGGCGGGTTCGCCGTGTCGCAGCGTCCCGACCTCGATTCGGTCGCCCTGCTCGCGCCGCTGGCCAGCCTGATCGCCGGAGTCGGCGTCTTCTTCTGGCTGCATCGCCTCGCCATCGTGAGGTCCCGAACCGTCGAGGAGGCCTCCGGTGACGCTCCGTCGCGCCGGTCGGTGCTGCTGGCCGGGGCGGGTGCCGTCGTGGCCGCGGGTGCGGCGGGGGCCGGAGGGCAGCTTCTCGCCGGCACGCGAGACGCGGAGTCCTCCCGTGCGGCCATCGGGCGGCTCGTTCCCGCCGAGCCGGCGCCGCCGAT
Source organism: Amycolatopsis sp. NPDC052450 (assembly GCF_044547565.1). Classification (NCBI taxonomy): domain Bacteria; kingdom Bacillati; phylum Actinomycetota; class Actinomycetes; order Pseudonocardiales; family Pseudonocardiaceae; genus Amycolatopsis; species Amycolatopsis sp. NPDC052450. The sequence continues at coordinate 10,477 of NZ_JBIUAQ010000056.1, forward strand.
CCCGGCGGACGCGGATTTCGCCAAACTGGGCACGCCGACGTTCCTCACCTCGAACCGCGACTTCTACCGCGTCGACACCGCCCTTTCGGTGCCGCAGGTCCGGGCCGAGGACTGGAGTCTCCGTCTGCACGGCATGGTGCGCAACGAAAAGCGGTACAGCTACGACGACATCCGCAACCGGCCGCTGATCGAGCGCACGATCACGATGACCTGCGTGTCCAACGAGGTCGGCGGCACCTACGTGTCCACGGCGAACTTCATCGGTGTGGACCTCGGCGAACTGTTGCGGGAGGCCGGTGTCCTGCCCGGTGCCGAGCAGATCTTCTCCACCAGTGTCGACGGCTGGACGGCGGGCAGCCCGGTCGTCGCCGCGCTCGATCCGGCGCGGGGCGCGATGCTGGCGATCGGGATGAACGGGGAACCGCTGCCGGTCGAACACGGTTTTCCCGCCCGAATGGTCATCCCCGGTCTCTATGGCTACGTTTCGGCGACGAAATGGGTCAAGGATCTGGAGATCACCACCTGGAAAGCGCGCCGCGCGTATTGGCTCGACCGCGGCTGGGGTGAACAGGCCCCGATCAAAACACAGTCCAGGATCGACAGTCCGAAAGGATTCGAAACGGTACCCGCGGGCAAGGTCCGGATCTCGGGTGTCGCGTGGGCGCAGACCACCGGTGTCGAGCGGGTCGAAGTCCGGCTCGGCGCGGGCGGGAGCTGGCAGCCCGCAATGCTTTCCCGTGAGGTGGGCCTCGACACCTGGCGGATGTGGTGGACCGAATTCGACGTCCCGGCCGGCAGTCACCAGGTCACCGTCCGCGCGGTCGACAAATCCGGCTACACCCAGACCGACGCCCGCGCCGGAACCGTTCCGGACGGTGCGACGGGCTGGCATGTCATCAGTTTCACCGCACGGTGATCGGGGTCACTCGAAAGAGTGGCAATCCGATTGCGTGCTGGTTCCGAATACCCGGTAAGAGTCCGAAAAACAAATGGAGTGATTTTCCGTGAACAAGCTTCGTGTCGCAGGAATCGGTTTCACCGCGGTCACCGCGCTGGCCTTGGCCGCCTGCAGCGGCAATGACAGCGCTTCGTCCGGCAGCTCCAGCAGTGCCCCCGCGCCCGCCCCGTCCTCGTCGATGTCGGCCCCGATGTCCAGTGCCGCCTCGGGCGACGGTGTCACCACCAACGCCGACGTGTTCGGCCCGGCGTGTTCGAAGCTGCCGCAGGGCAGTGAGCCCGGTTCGCTGGACTCGATGGGCCCGCAGCCCGTCGCCAGTGCCGCGTCGACCAACCCGCTGCTGACCAAGCTGGTCGCCGCGGTGAAGGCCACCAATCTGGTGGACACGCTCAACAGTCAGCAGGCCATCACCGTGTTCGCCCCGGCGGACCCGGCCTTCGCCGCGCTGGGTGACGCCAAGTTCGCCGAGCTGGCGGGCAAGCCGGACCAGCTGGCCCCGATCCTGCAGTACCACGTCGTCGGGAAGCGTTACGACGCCAAGGGTCTGGAGTCCGCCAAGTCCTTGGAGAGCCTGAACACCGCGGGTGGCCCGGTCAAGATCGAGGGTTCCGGCGAGAACATGACCGTCAACGGCGCCAAGGTCCTGTGCGGCAACATCCCCACCAAGAACGCCACCGTGTTCGTCATCGACAAGGTGCTGACCCCGGGCACCAACAAGAACTAGGTCCCCACCCCCTGATCGCGGTGGCCACGCCCTCGGGCGCGGCCACCGCGATCTTCGTGGGTCAGGGAACGAGCGCGGCGGCGTCCACGTCGGTCACCACGAGACGCAGACTCGCGTTCTCCCAAGGGGTTCCGGTCAGCACCGCGCGCAAGGCGGCCCCGGCGGCCTCCGTGAGCGGCGGGATCGGCACCTCCAGCGCGACGACGCGGATCTCGACGACGTTCTCGGTGATGTCGACGGCCATCACGTCGAGGTCCCACGGCACCGCCGAGGCGGCGGCCGTGGTGGACGGTGTCGCCGCGCGCAGCCCCGGTACGTCGCGGAGCGTGCTCAGCAGCGAAGCGGTCAGTTCGGAATGTGCGGTCACAACAGTCCTCCACGGATTTCGATGTCCAAAATGGACACCGAGACGGCCGACGGGGTGAGCCCGGTCGCCTCGGTGACCGCCCGGCTGACGGCACGCTGCACCGCTTGCGCGGTCGCGGCGGCCTGGTCCAGCCCGGAGAGCGAAAGGTCGATCTCCACCCGAACGCCGTCCTGGTCGACGACCGCGCGGACTCCTTCGGTCGGCGCCGGTTCGAGACCCTTGATCCGCTGCCGCGCGATCCGGGTCAGCGAACCCGCCAGCCCGCGCAACCCGGGTTCCAGGCGTACCACGCCGGGGACCTTCGCCGCGGCGTGCGCGGCGACCGCCGCGATCACCGGCGGGGAGATCACCGTTTCGATCAGTTGTCTGGCAGGGGCCCGCTCAGGCGTCATAAATGTCCTCCACCACCAGATCGAGCCGGGCCAGGCGAAGACCGACCCTGGCACCCGCCGCCGCCGTGACCCGCTCACGGACCACGTCCAGCGAGTCACCGTCGAAATCATGGGCGATCGCCAGGCTCAGTTCCACGTTCACGGCCGTCATGTCGGTGATGTCCGGCGCGGGCAGGACCCGGCAGCGTCGCGCGCGGACGCCGTCCACGGAATCCGCGGCGAACCGCAGCACCGCCGCGACCGCCTGATCGCTCACCTGTACCTCGCCCGGTTCCGGACTGTCCAGCGGCACCAGGTCGCGGCGCCGGACCTCGGCGCGGACCGCGGACATGATGCGGCTGGTGAGATCCGGCGACGGCTCGGTGTCGTCGTCGGCCAGCTCCCTGGTCAGCCCGCGCAGCACCCGGAGGCTCTCGTGGGTCGCCCGGCAGTGCGGGCACTCGAGTTCGTGCGCGTCCGCGTGGCCCGCGTCGACCTCGTCGAGCCGTTCCCAAACCAGTTCGACGTCCCGGCCGCACGGGAGCAAGTAGTCCTGAGTCGCGTGGTTCATCGCCATGGCGCCATCACCTCCGCCAACTCCGCTCGTGCTCGTGCGATGCGTCCGCGCACCGCGGTGGTGGTCGCCCCGATCGCCTTCGCGATCTCCTCGTAGGAGCGGCCGTGGACCTCCCGCAGCAGCCAGCAGGCCCGTTGCTCGGCGGTCAGCCGGTCCAGTGCCCCGGTCAGCGCCGCCAGCTGCGCGCTCGTCTCGGCCGCGCGCTCCGGCCGCCCCACCGAACCGGTGGATTCCTGCTGGTCCAGCTCGACGTCGGCCACCGGCTTCCTGGCGCGGATCACGTTCAGGCACCGGTTGGTCGTCGTCCGGTAGAGCCAGCCGACGAATGCCGCGTCCTCCTGCAGCTGGTCGAGCCGTCGCCAGGCGACGAGGAACACCTCTTGGACGACGTCCTCGGCGTCCCCTTTGTTCCCCAGCATCCGCAGCGCCAGCCGGTACATCGGCCCCTGGAACCGCAGGACGAGCTGCTCGTAGGCGCGGATCTCGCCGTCGCGGGCGCGCGCGACCAGTGTCGCGTCGTCCAGCACCGTTTCGCCGGCCGCGGGCGCGTCACTTCTCGCCGACGTCGTCATCGAGCGCACCTGTGCAGCGCCGTCATGCCGAAGCTCCCTTCACATCACCAAGGTCCGGTGACAATCCTTAAGACACGGCTTCCCCGGAAACGTCACGCGGGAAACCCAGCCGACCACGGCACGGGGGAACGCGCACGCCGAAAGTCAGGTGATCGCCCGCCGCCGGAACGCCAGGAGACTCGCGGGGGTGAACACGGCCAGCGCGACGGCCAGCCCGAGCGCGCAGAGCCAGGCGGGCAGGTGGGCGACCTGCGGGGTCAGCGCCCCGCGCAGGCCTTCGCTGACGTAGGTCATCGGGTTCAGCGCGCACAGCGCCCGGAACCAGGGGACGGCGGCGAGTTCGGGGAAGGGGAACTGCGCGGAACCGGTGAACAGCAACGGCGGCATCACCAGCGAGAAGGTGATCCCGATCCTGGTGGGGGAGACCAGTGAGCCGATCGTCACCCCGGCCGCGCCACCGGCCAGCGCGCCGAGCACGGTGTAGCCGAACGCCGCCGGGAGACCGGCCGCCCGCCAGGACAGTTCACCGAGTACGAGCGCGCCGACCGGGACCATGAGAACGGCGGTGACCAGGCCCCGGGACGCCGCCGCGAAGATCCGCTCGACCACGATCCAGGCGAGCGGCACGGGTGCCCGCAGCCGGTTCTCGATGGTGCGGGTGGCGAATTCCATGGCGAGCGGGAAGGACGCGTTCTGCGCGGCGGCGAAGAACGCGTTCAGCGCGACCAGCCCGGGAAGGAGCAGCCGCGCGTAGCCGGGCGGGGTGTAGCCGAGCGTGCCGAGGACCTTCCCGAACACCAGCAGCATCAGCAGGGGCTGCATGAGCACCTGCGCCAGCACCCCGCCGAGCTGTTTCCGGGTGATCAGCAGATCGTGCTCCAGCAGACCCCAGAACACACGCCATGGACTCGGAGCCATATACGAAGCTTACGCTTGCTTATGTCGTACTCTTACCTGAATATGCCATGAAAGAAGAAAGTGTTAGCGTTGTACTGTGAGTGAAACCACGCAGGTCGCGGAGTCGGTGCGCTGGGCCGTTTCGCGGTTGTCGTCCCGGCTTCGGGCCGAACAACCCGGCGAAGACCCGAGCTTGAGCAGGCTGGCCGCGTCGGTGCTGGCGAACCTGCGGCACAGCGGGCCGCTGACCGTCAGCGCGCTCGCCGCGATCGAAGGACTCCAGCCGCAGTCCCTGACCAGGGTGCTGAACACGCTCGAAGCCGAAGGCCGCGTCGCGCGGCGCCCCGACGAGCACGACCGGCGGGCTCAGCGGATCGCGATCACCGGCGAGGGCCGCGAGGCCTTGCGCGCGCATGTCCGGGACGGCAACCGCTGGCTGGCGCGGGCCTTCGACGAAGCGCTGACCCCCGCCGAACGGGAGATCGTGCGGTTGGCGGCGGGTCTCCTGCTCCAGGTCGCCGAGCACGGGGCCGGGACCGAGCGCGGCCAGGGTGCCGCGCCGGCTCTGTGAGTCAACGCTTCGAATGAACACCACGGGCGAGCGCCGGGTACTCCTCGAGGGTGATGTCGGTGGCGAACTTGTCGGTCACCCACAGCATCCAGCGCAGCATGAACGCCCGCCGGAACATCTCGTCGCGCAGCTTGATCCGCAGCTTCGTCGGCGGCGCGAGGAACGGTCCGGCGTTGGCGCCGCGGGCCACCTTGGCGTAGCCGCGGAACTTCTCGTCGTACCGCCGGAAGGCCACCTCGTGGTCGCCGTTCGCCGCGGCGAGTTCCCCCGCGATGACGTACGCGGCCACGATGGCGAGCCCGGTGCCGAAGCCGGCCAGGGTGTTGCCGTACGCGGCGTCGCCGAGGAGCGCGACGCGGCCGGCGGAGTAGCCGTCCATCGTGACCCGGCTGATCGAGTCCAGGTAGACGTCCTCCGAGCGGTTCACCGCCTCCATCAGTTCGGGCAGCCGCCAGCCGCCGTCGGCGAACGCGGCCGTCAGGATCTCTTTCTGCTGCCCGGTGTCGTAGCGGTCGTAGGCGATTTCGGGGGAGGCGAACACGAAGAACGCGGCCGCCTTGGGGCCGCCGGTGGCGGCGAGCCTGCCGGGCTCGTTGTACATGACCGAGGTGCCGCCGGGCCCGCGGAAGTCGTCGCTCTCCCCGGTCTCGACCAGGGCGTAGTAGTGGCCGAGGTGTTTCACGTAGTCGGTTTCCGGGCCGAACGCGAGCCGTCGCACGGTGGAGTGGATGCCGTCCGCGCCGAAGACGAGGTCGAACCGCCTCGGCGCGCCGCGCTCGAAGGTGACGTCGACGCCGCCGGCCGTTTCGGTCAGCGAGGCGATGGAATCGCCGAAGACGTACTCGCAGTCCTGAGCGGTCCGTTCGTAGAGGATCGCGGCCAGGTCGCCACGCCGGATCTCGACATCGCCGCCGGTGAACTCGCCGGGCATGACGGCCAGCGGCCGCTCCGTGGCGTCGATGATGGTCTGGTCGTGCCCGCCGGTCTGGCGCCGGTACACCTCGTCGAGGATCCCCATCCGGTCCAGCACGGTGCGATGGGTCGCGCCCTTGAAGTCGACCGCCTGGCCGCCGGTGCGGAGTTCCGCCGTCCGCTCGACGACGGTGACCGCGTAGCCCTGGCGGGAGAGCCAGAAGGCGAGGGCGGGACCGGCGATGCTCGCGCCGGAGATGAGGACTGTCCTGTTCGTCATGACAGGAGCTTCGCGGCCGACGTTGACGAAGCACTGACAGTCCGCTGACGGCCTTCGTCAGCTCCAGCCGGGCAAGGGAAGGGTGAGCTGCCCAGGGGCGTCCGGCGGCGCGGTCTCGTACCGCGGCGGCGTCGCCGACAGGCCGATCGGGTTGCGGGTCAGCCGCACGGAAGTGCCGTCGGGCCGGGGCAGATCGACCGTCGGGCTCAGGCCGAGCCGTTCCGCGAGGGCGAACGCGCCCGCGACGTCGTTGACCTCCCCGGCGGGCACCCCGGCCGCGCTCAACTCCGCCGCCCACTCGGCCGCCGGGCGCCTGCCCAGGTGGTCTTCGAGCAGCGCGCGGAGTTCGGCCCGGTGCTCGACCCGCGCCGGATTGGTCGCGAACCGGACGTCGCCCGCGACCTCCGGCAGGCCGATGACCTCGCACAACGCCGCGAACTGCCGGTCGTTGCCGACGGCGAGCGCGAGTTCGTGATCGGCGCAGGGGAGAAGCTCGTAGGGGGCGATGCTGGGATGCCGGTTGCCCATCCGCGCCGGGACCGTCCCGCCGGAGGTGTACGCGCTGCCCTGGTTCACCAGCGCGGCGAGCAGGCTGGACAGCAGATCGACCTCGACACGCTGCCCCTGCCCGGTGCGGTCACGGTGGCGCAAGGCGGCGAGGATGCCGACGCTCGCGAACAGCCCAGCCAGCACGTCGACGAGCGCGACGCCGACCTTCTGCGGCTCGCCCGCCGGGTCGCCGGTGATGCTCATCAGCCCGCCGACGGCCTGGATGAGCAGGTCGTAGCCGGGCAGTGCGGCACCGCCACCGGAACCGAAACCGGTGACGGAGCAGAAGACGAGGCCGGGATTCGCCGCCAGCAGGACCTCCGGGCCGAGACCGAGCCGGTCCATCACGCCGGGCCGGAAGTTCTCGACCACGACGTCGGCCTCGAGTGCCAGCGCGCGGGCATGGGCGCGGTCCTCCGGGTCGCCGAGGTCCAGCGCCACACTCGTCTTGTTCCGGTTGACCGACTGGAAGTACGTCGCCTGACCGGTCGCGTCGTAGGGCGGTCCCCAGCTGCGGGTGTCGTCGCCGGTGCCCGGCCGCTCCACCTTGATCACCGTCGCGCCGAGATCCGCCAGCAGCATGGTGGCGAACGGGCCGGCGAGCACCCGCGAGAAGTCGAGGACGCGCAGCGGGCCGAGTGCGGTTTCGGGCATGGGCCCGAGACTAAGCGGTCACCATCGGAAGTCCTCCGGAGGTCTCGACGGGTGGCGAAGAGGGCCTTCGTCGTCGCTGAACCCGTGGACGCGATGCGTCGCGAAAGCCACTTTCGCGACGCCTGACGTCCCGAAAGTGGCTTTCGCGACACGGTCGCCCCGCGGCCGCGAGCGATTCCCCGCGACCCGGCACCCAGTCTTCGAAGTTGTGATCACGCTCACGAAAGGCCGGTTTTCCCATTACTTTCCTCTAGGTACCTACTATCTCCGGGGCGGTAGCTTCGGCCGCGTCAACGAAACACGAACCCAGGAGTGACCATGGTCGTGGTGACCGGAGCGACCGGCAATGTTGGGCGGCTGCTGGTGGAAACCCTTGCCGCCGCAGGAGAAGAAGTGACGGCGGTGTCGCGCCGGATCTCGCCGTCGGACGTGCCCGACGGTGTGCGGACCGTGCGGGCCGACCTCACCCGGTCCGACGGGCTCAAGGAGGTCTTCGACGGTGCGGACAGAGTTTTCCTTCTGACGTCGGGAGAATTCCTGGCGGCGGGCGGTGACGTCGCGGAGGTCGTCGCGGCGGCCGGTGGCGCCCGGATCGCGCTTCTGTCCTCCCAGGGCGTCGGAACCGGGCGGCACGCGCCCGCGTACGAAGAGGCGGTCAAGGCGTCGAGTCCGGAGTGGACAGTGCTGCGGCCGGGGGGCTTCGCGTCGAACGCTTTCCAGTGGGCACCGGCCATCCGGGCCGATCGGGTCGTCGCGGCGCCGTTCGGAGACGTCGCGCTGCCCGTCATCGACCCGGCCGACATCGCCGACGTCGCGGCGGCCGTGCTGCGGGAATCCGGCCACCACGGCCGGTCCTACGTGCTGACCGGACCCGAGCCGATCTCGCCGCGGCGGCAGGCGGCGGACCTCGGCGCCGCGCTGGGCGAGCCGCTGCGCTTCGCCGAATCGAGCGAAGACGAGGCCCGTGCCGCGATGTCGGCGTTCATGCCGCCGGTGGTCGTGGAGGCCACGCTCGCGATCCTCGGCAGGCCGACGGAGGAAGAGCAGCGGGTCAGCCCCGACGTCGAGAAGGTGCTCGGACGACCGGGGCGGACCTTCGCCGACTGGGCGACGCGGAACGCGGCGGCGTTCAGGTGACTACTTGAGCACCAGCGACCGCGCCATCTGTTTGAAGGCGGGAAGCTGGTCGCCGTCCTTGGCCGGGTCGAAGTCACCGCCGACGAGGATGTACCCGGTTTCGGTGAAGGTCATGACGGCGTACGCGGTCTTGCCCTTGCTGTCGTGGCCGACGATCTCGAAACCGGGCATCCCCGCGATCGTCACCTCGGTCACCGTGTCGGCGGACGGCTTCGCCGGCAGCTTCGCGAACCTGTCGACCGCGTAGGCGCGCTTGTCCTCGGGCAGCCGCGGCTCGCCCATCGACGGTGCGGCGATGAGTTTGGGGCCGCCTTGCGCGCCACGGGTGAAGCTGAGGCTCGAGGTGGATTCCGTCCGCTGGTAGCCCTCCGCCGGGGTCAGGTCGAAACCGAGGTCGCCCGGTGCGGCCTCGGTGCTCCAGCGGGCGCCGGTGATGGCCTTCTTGAAGTCGTCGACGGTCAGCGGGTCACCCGGTTCGAGGGTGCCGGTGATGATCACCAGCACGTCCTCGGCGGCGAGGATCGCGTTGACCTTGGCGAAGGTGCCCACCGATGCCCGCTGGACACCGCTGGTCAGGAAGGCCGGGAACCCGGCGATCGTGGTCTCGACCGGCTTTTCCAGGTCGAGCCCCTTTTGCCGGGCCTGTTCGCTGGTGAAGCCCGCCGCTATCTCGGCCATCGCTTCGCGGGCAGGTTTGCCGTTCGCGGGCTGCTCCACGACCCCGATGGAGGTCCGGGAGTTCGACCGAGCGAGGCCGGGCAGGCTCGGCTCCACCCGCATGCCGTCCGGAACCGGCAGCGAGATCCGGGTGCGCGGGATGGCCTGCTCGGTCCCGGTGGCGGCCGGTGTCGTCGCCGGACTCGACGCCGCGGTGCTCGGCACGGGGACCTGGCCGGTTTTCTGCGTACTCCCGCAGCCGGCGAGCAACAAGATCAAGACAGCACACGACACGGACCGAAGACGCACGGATTCCCCCTTGGATTCAAGGGAACTTTACGCCATGGGCCGCAGGGGGAACGGTCCCGCTCACCTCGCGGCGAGCAGCGCCTCGCTGTCGTCGACGCGACACCCCGCCGTCCACGCCGGGCCTTGCGTTTAGACTGGAGTTCTATTTAAGGGGCCCCAAGTGGACCATCTCACTCTCGGCGTCATTTCCCACTCGCGAAAAGAAAACGAGTGGCGGCTTCCGATCCATCCGCGCCATCTCGAGCGAATCGACCCCGGTCTCCGTACGTCCATTTTTCTCGAAAACGGCTACGGCGAACGCTTCGGCATTCCGGACGTGGACCTCGCGCCCCTGGTCGGGGGCCTGCGTTCCCGTGCACAACTGATCGCGGACTGCGACGTCATCCTCCTCGCCAAACCGCTCGCGGAAGACCTGGCCGAACTCCGGCCGGGACAGACGCTTTGGGGCTGGCCGCACTGCGTTCAGGACGAAAAGCTCACCCAGCTGGCCATCGACCGGAAACTGACGCTCATCGCCTTCGAAGCGATGAACCACTGGCGTAGCGACGGTTCTTTCGGCCTGCACGTCTTCCACAAGAACAACGAATTGGCCGGCTATTGCTCGGTGCTGCACGCGCTGCAGCTGACCGGCTCGACCGGCGATTACGGCCGCCGTCTCCGCGCCGTCGTGATCGGCTTCGGCGCCACGGCGCGAGGTTCGGTGACGGCGCTGAACGCACACGGAATCCACGACGTGCACGTGCTCACCCACCGCGGTGTCACCGCGGTCGGTTCGCCGATCCATTCGGCGAACATCGTGCATCTCGACCACGACCTGAAGGGCCCGGCCGACCTCCGCCGCAGCCACGCCATCACCGAGGACGGCCGCGTGCCGCTGGCGGAGTTCCTCGCCGGGCACGACATCGTCGTCAACTGTGTGCTGCAGGACCCGAAGGCACCGTTGACGTTCCTCGTCGAGGAAGACCTCGCCGAGTTCCGGCGCGGCAGCCTCGTCATCGACGTTTCCTGCGACGAGGCGATGGGCTTCAGCTGGGCCAAGCCGACGACGTTCATGGAGCCGACCTTCGAGGTCGGCGGCCTCACCTACTACGCCGTCGACCACAGCCCGTCCTACCTCTGGGATTCGGCGACCTGGGAGATCAGCGGCGCCCTGCTGCCACATCTGAAGCAGGTGCTGGCCGGCCCGGCCGCGTGGGCCGCCGATCCGATCCTCGACCGGGCGATCGAGATCAGCGAGGGCACGATCCGCAACCCCGACATCCTGTCCTTCCAGCACCGCTCGCCGGAGTATCCGCACGCGCACCGGTGAGGCGCGGGCTCGATGAGAAAGTTCTCATCGAGTCCTCATCGGTGGCTCACCGGCGCCGGGCAGCCTGGTGTCATGCGAGTCCGAATCATCGTCCTGGCCGGGGTCGCCGCCGTCGTGGTGGCGGCCACCGGCACGTTCGCCGTCATCGCGGCCACCGCGGCCTCGCCGCCCGACCTCGGCCCGGCGGTCGTCGCCCCCGCCGGACGCGCCGTCACCGGACCGGGGGAGCCGGGTGCCCCGCCCGCCGTCGTCCCGCCCCGGCTGGCCGGGCACGACGACGACCTCGATGATGACAGTGACCATGACCACGACGGTGACGATCATTTCGACTTCGACCTCGACGACTGAGCGGGGCCGATGAGCGCCCGCGCCCGGATCCTCGCGTGGGTCCTGCTGGTCGTGCTGCTGGCACTCGCGGGGTCGCTGCTGGCGACCCGCACCGTCCTGCACAACCAGCTGGACCAGCGGCTCGACAACGAGATCGCGCACGAGACCGGCAAGCTCCGCGCCTTCCTGGCGTCGCCGGACGCCCGCCCGGCCGGGCAGCCCGACACCGTCGAGGCGGTCCTCGGCCGTCATCTGGAACGGAATCTGCCCGAGAAGTACGAGACGTTCTTCTCGATCAGCGACGGCGCGGCGTCGAGGCGGAGCGCCATCGAACCCCCGGTCCGGCTCGACACCGACCCGAAGTTCGTCGCCGAGCTGTCCCGGGCCACGAGCCCGGCGTACGGCACGGTCACCACCGCGGTCGGGTCGGCGCGCTACGGCGTCGTCCCGGTGACCATCGAGGGCTCACCGGGCCGCGGGGCGCTGGTGATCGTCGAGTTCGTCGACCACGCCGCGGGCGAGATCAACGACGTCGTCGGCGTGATGGCCGGGATGTCGGGGGCGGCGCTGGTGCTGGCCGGGCTGATCGGCTGGCTGGTCGCCGGCCGCATCCTCGCGCCGGTGCGGGAAGTCCGGCTGGCCGCCGAACAGATCGGCGAGACCGACCTTTCCCGCCGTATCGAAGTCCGGGGCTCCGACGACGTCGCCGCACTCGGCCGCACCTTCAACACGATGCTGGACAGGCTCGAAAGCGCCTTCGCCGGACAGCGCGACTTCATCGACGACGCCGGGCACGAACTGCGCACGCCGATCACGATCGTCCGCGGCCATCTCGAGCTGATGGGCGACGATCCCGGGGAGAACGCGGCCACCCGGCATCTGGTGCTCGACGAACTCGGGCGGATGCAACGGATCGTCGACGACCTGCTGATCCTCGCGAAATCCGGCAGCCCCGACTTCCTCGCGCCCGGCGACACCGACCTCGCCGACCTCACCGTCGAGACCCTCGCCAAATCCCGTCCGCTGGCCGACCGCGCCTGGCGGCTGGACGCGGTCGCCGAGGTGACCGTCCCCGCGGACGGTCAGCGCCTCGCGCAGGCCTTGCTGCAACTGGTCTCCAACGCCGTCCGGCACACGTCGCCGGGTCAGGAGATCGCCCTCGGCTCGGAAGTGACCGTGACGACGGCGCGGCTCTGGGTCCGCGACACCGGTGAGGGCGTCCCGCCCGATTCGAGGAGCCGGATCTTCGAACGCTTCAAACGCGGCAGCAACTCCAGCGGTGACGACGGCGCCGGGCTCGGGCTGGCGATCGTCGCCGCGATCGCCGAGGCGCACGGCGGCCGCGTCCTGCTCGACACCGCGCCCGGCGAAGGCGCGCGGTTCACCATCGAGATCCCTGTCGCGGAAGGTGCGGACCGGTGACCAGTGTGCTGGTGGTGGAGGACTCCGCCCGGATCGGCGCGTTCGTCGAGAAAGGGTTGCGGGCGCAGGGTTTCGCGACCCGCTGGGTCAAGACCGGCGCCGAAGGGCTGACCGAGGCGTTGACCGGTGCGCACGATCTGGTCGTCCTCGACCTCGGGCTGCCGGACCTCGACGGTTCGGATCTGCTGCGGGCCCTGCGCGCGGCGGGCCGGACGGTGCCGGTGATCATCCTGACCGCGCGGGACAGCGTCGTCGACCGGGTCGCCGGGCTGTCCGGCGGCGCCGACGACTATCTGGCCAAACCCTTCGCGTTCGAGGAACTGCTGGCGCGGATCCGGTTGCGGCTACGGGGAAATCCAGAAGCCGAACCGGCGGTGCTGCGCGCCGGCGAGCTCTCGCTCGACCTGCGCACGCGGAAGGTTTCGGTCGCGGGGGAGGAGAAGGACCTCACCGCCCGCGAGTTCGCGCTGCTGGAAACCTTGCTGCGCAACCGCGGCCAGGTGCTCTCCCGCGAGCAGTTGCTCGGCGGGGTCTGGGGTTTCGACTTCGACCCCGGATCGAACGTGGTGGACGTCTACATCCGGTACCTGCGCGCGAAGATCGGCGCCGAGCGGATCGAAACCGTGCGGGGGATGGGCTACCGGCTCGGTGAGTCCTGATGAGACGGTTCTCATCAGGCTCTCACGACGGTCTCTTCTTCCGGCGGCACAGTGGTTTCCATGACCACGACACTGCTTCATCTCGCCGTCGACCTCGTCGCCGCCGTGATCCTCGCCTACGGCATCTACGCCCGTCGTCACCACCGCGGTGACCTCGCCTGCGCGTATCTCGCGTTGAACGTCGGCGTCTGCGTTTCGGTCGCCGTGCTGCTTTCCGTGTCGACCGCGAGCGCGCTCGGGCTCGGCCTGTTCGGGGTACTTTCGATCATCCGGCTGCGGTCCGATTCGATCAGCCAGCAGGAGGTCGCGTACTACTTCGTAGCGCTGGTACTGGGTCTGGTGAACGGGCTGCCGTCCGCGGACTGGCGGATCGTCGCCGTCTTCAACGTCCTGCTGCTCGCCGTCATGTACGTCGCCGACCACCCGTCGCGCACCCGCGGTCCGCAGCGGCGGACGGTCGTGCTCGACACCGTGTACCCCGACGAACAGACGATGCTGATGGAACTGCGGGCGCGTCTCGGCGGAACGGTCGTGCGGCACAGTGTGTCCGAAGTGGACTATGTCCGCGAGGTCACCGTCGTCGACGTCCGCTTCCGGCCGGACGCCACCGCGGTCGTCCACGGTGCTCCGGCGGGGCACCGGTGAGCGGGCGCGGAACGGCCACCGTCGCCGCGGTGGCCAAGGGGCTCCCCTCGCTGTCGCTCGCGGAAGTCGTCGCCACGAGCGGGCTGATGAGCCGGACGGACCGCAAATACGTCCTGAAGCTCAACGACTTCCTGGCCGTCGCCGAGTCGCTGAGGGCGTCATCGCGCTGTCTGGAGATCGACGGGCAACGCGTGTTCGGCTACTCGTCGACCTATTTCGACACCCCGGATCTGGCGATCTTCCGGGCGCACCGGCAGGACCGGCGGCGCCGGTTCAAGATCCGCACACGCACCTACACTGACTCGGCCGACACCTACTGCGAGCTCAAAGTCAGCGGACGGCGCGACGAAACGGTCAAGGTCCGCCGCCCGCATCCGGCCGAGGCGGCGCACGGCCTGACCGCGCCCGCGCTGACCTTCCTCGACGACGCCCTCACCGCCGCCTACGGCCGCCCCGCGCCCCGGCCGCTGACCCCCGCGCTGATCACCGACTACCGGCGCACCACCCTCGTCACCGCCGACGCGCGCATCACCTGCGACACGTCGCTCGTCTGGCGTTCCGGTTCGCGCAGCCTGGCCGCCGGCGGCGACCTCGTACTGCTGGAAGTGAAATCGGCCGCCGAACGCAACAGCGTCACCGAGGCGCTGGCGAAACTGCGGATCCGCGAGCAGTCGGTGAGCAAGTACTGCGCGGGCCTGGTGGCGCTGGGCTTGGCCACCGGCGGGAACCGGTGGCGGCCGGCGCTGCGGCGGCTCGGCGTGGCGTAACGATCGCGGCGCGGCGTCCGACCCCTGCTGGTGGGGGATCAGAGGGAGGACGAACATGAGGACCAGGGAGAAAGCCGCGCTCGCCGTCGCCGGGCTGGCCGTCGCCGCAGCCGGGGGCACGGTGCTCGCCGGGACGTCCGGCGCCGTCGGCCCGTCGCCGGCGCCGAACGTGCAGGCCGCTGAGGCGTCGTGCGTGACCGATGGCGCCGGGATGTGCACCGTGCAGCACGCGCTGGGGACGGTCCCGGCGGCGGTGGTCGTCTCGGCGAACACACCGGGACAGTTCAACGCGTACATGCTGAACACGGTGCAGGGTTCGTACACGGCGACGACGTTCCAGGTGCGGGCGATGTTCAACCAGACCACGCCGAAGGCCGGCGGGGCGATCTGGTTCAGCTTCGCGGCCTATGGCGGGGCGCCGGTGACGATCACACCGACACCGACGAAGAGCTCGCCCACACCGACGAAGCCGCCGACGCCGACCACGGCACCGACTACGGTAGCGCCGCCCACTACTACTTCTGAGCTGCCGGGGACCACTCCGCCGGGCGGGGGCTCGGGCCTGGGCGGCTGACCGTCCAAACAGGACTCTAGATCGACTACCGCGGCGGCGGCCGGTCGTCCAATTCGTCGGAGAAGATCGCGTCGATACGGAGACCGGCTCGCCGCAGTGCCCGGATGCTCGCCCTCAGTGACAACACCACGCCGATGATGACCACGACACCGAGCCCGATGGCGACCGGATCCGCCACGAGCGCCTCCCTGCCCGATGGGCTCGATACCCCAGGCCCATCCCGATGGTCAGCGTGTCCCGGGCGGCGAGCCGCACGGCGTTGGTCTCTGCAACCTAGACGAGCGGACCCGGCTCTGTGCCGGAAACCAGCTGTTCGGCCTAGGCGCTGTCCGGTACGTATCGCCGGGCGTGCTGACCTGTGGAACGGGAGCGGGGGATCTTTGGTGTCGCGGGAGGGGTGTGTGGATATAGGGACGTTGAGCATCCCTATATCCACACGGTCACCGGGGACGCGAACATGACTTGCAGGCCACGGCCCAGGCCGTGGCAGGTGAGCGCTGTGATAACTTGGAGCGAACTGGGACTTCTGTGCGTTAGCAAACCCGCTGTTCGGGCTGGGGGGCTTCCGCGGAGGTGTCAGGTCACCCTTGGGGCCGGTAGCTCAGTTGGTTAGAGCAGGGGACTCATAATCCCTTGGCCGTCGGTTCGAGCCCGACCCGGCCCACAAGATCAACATTACCGCTGACCTGCAGGAATGTTGGTCCTTCGGCGGCGATTTCGCCTCGGCGTTGATCGCGACTGGGCTCCGTTATGTCTCCGTTTGCTCCGGTGTGCTCAGAGGTGGAGGAGTGCTCTGCAGAGCCAGTTGGTGGCGTAGCAGCGTTTCTGCTTCCTCATCACAACCGCTGCGGTAGGGACCTGCGGTAGTGGACGCGTGCGTTGCTTGTCGAAACCTGCTCACGAAGTGGTCAGCTCTGGATTGTCGTCATTGCCGGAGGCTCGTCTGACGCCTTCGCCTGCGACTGGGGGTAGTCGGCTTCGGTGGTGCGTGTCGTCTCGCGCGAATCTCTGAGTCACTTAAATGACAGCTTTCTGATCTGCGAGAACAGCAATCCTGACCCCCTCACTGCCAGTCAGGTTCGATCAAGGCGCTGACCTGCGGTTATCGAGGACTCGCTGGTCGGCTGGCGCAGTTGTGCTTCGTTCAACGCGGTTCACCGTTGTCGGGCGCTGTCGTAACCGAGGTCGTGCTCCAGAACTGCTCCAGGAAAATTGGTGTGAGAGTCGAAGGCGACTGCACGACGACAGGCTGGCGTGACCACAAACTTCGCGTTCGAGACAGCCACTCCGCCTGCGAAGTGGGGGCTGGCAACCAGCTGGTTAAGAGTGAGCTGCTTTCTATGTCGGATGGTGTCGAGTGATGCCGAACAAGACCTTTTCGTCTGGTCATAGCGTGTCCGCGGTGTCGGGGTATGTCGCCGGCCGTGTCATGACAACCGTGTAAGCCGCGGATGGACCAAGATCGGGTCGTCGGACGCGACCCAGAAGGGCTCCATCTGTGACTGAGGACACA
>NZ_JBIUAQ010000057.1:0-22668 GCF_044547565.1 Amycolatopsis sp. NPDC052450
GACGCCCATATCTGGGACGCCTCCACCGTCGCCGCGCTCGACGCGATCACCACCAAATACGCGTCACGGGGCAAGACCGTCGAGATCGTCGGGCTGAACAAGCACAGCGCCCGAATGCACGCGAAACTCACCGGCGGTCACTGACGCGCCGTCCCGGAGAGGCGGGCAGGCCGGTCGGCGAGCGGACCGCCTGAGCGGAGCAGGCTTTCGAGGGTTTCGAGCGGTTCGGGGACGACGGTGTACCAGCTCCAGGTGCCGCGCCGCTCCCGGTCGAGGATGCCGGCGGAGACCAGCACGCGCAGGTGATGGCTGAGCGACGGCTGGGGCATGTCGAACTCTTCGGCCAGGTCGCAGAAGCACGCCTCGCCGCCGGGGGAGTAGCGCACCAGCGACAGCAGACGGATTCGCACCGGGTCCGACAGCGCCTTGAAGAGCTTCGCCGCCGCCTCGGCGTCGCCGGGGTCGACGACCGCGGCGGGTTCGGCCATCAGCAGGGTCACCGCGATCGGTTTCCGGGTACGGCCGTTCTCGCTCGCCACGGGGCCTCCTTCGCTGCTGACGTCCGCCGAAGCCCACCATACCCGCTGAATTGACAAAGCTCGATCCAAGCCCTTCAATTGCATCGGCATACTTCGATTCAGTCTGGGACCGGCGAAAGGAAACGGGTATGACCCGCGCGCCCGAGGTGTTGTTCGTCTGCGTGCACAACGCCGGCCGCTCGCAGATGGCCGCAGCCTTGTTGCGGCACTATTCGCTCGGCCGTATCGCCGTCCGGTCGGCGGGTTCCGAGCCCGCGGAGAAGGTGAACCCGGCCGCCGCCGCGGCACTGGCCGAATGGGGCCTGGACATCACCGCCGAGGTGCCGAGCAAACTGTCCACGGAGGACGTCGAAGCCTCCGATGTGGTGATCACCATGGGGTGCGGCGACACCTGCCCGGTGTTCCCCGGCAAGCGCTACCTCGACTGGCCGCTGGAGGATCCGGCGGGCCAAGGCGTGGACGCGGTTCGCCCGATCCGCGACGAGATCGACCGGCGGATCCGCGGCCTGGTCGCCGAAATCCTCGACGCCTGATCCTCGCTTTCGACTTCTGGAGACCAGCCCCGTGACTCGAACCGCAGACAAGGCCGACACCGACGTCCTGCACAAACTGTCCTTTCTGGACCGGTTCCTCCCGGTCTGGATCCTTGTCGCGATGGGTGCCGGGTTGCTGCTGGGCAGCGTCATCCCCGGCCTGCAGGGTGTGCTGGACGCGGTGAAGATCGGCCAGGTCTCGTTGCCGATCGCGCTCGGTCTGTTGCTGATGATGTACCCGGTGCTGGCGAAGGTCCGCTACGACAAGCTCGACACCGTGACCAAGGACAAGCGCACGATGGTGCTTTCCTTGGTACTGAACTGGATTCTCGGTCCGGCGCTGATGTTCGCGCTCGCCTGGCTGATGCTGCCCGATCTGCCCGAGTACCGGACCGGGCTGATCATCGTCGGTCTCGCCCGGTGCATCGCGATGGTGATCATCTGGAACGACCTCGCCTGCGGCGACCGCGAGGCCGCCGCGGTGCTGGTCGCACTGAACTCGGTCTTCCAGGTGATCATGTTCGGCGTGCTCGGCTGGTTCTACCTCGACCTGCTGCCGGGATGGCTCGGTCTCGACACCACCAGCATCGACTTCTCGCCGTGGGAGATCGCGCTCAGCGTCGTCATCTTCCTCGGTATCCCGCTCGCCGCCGGATACCTCTCGCGCCGCATCGGCGAGCGGAGCAAGGGCCGCGACTGGTACGAGGGCAAGTTCCTGCCCAAAATCGGCCCGATCGCGCTCTACGGCCTGCTGTTCACCATCGTGATCCTGTTCGCCCTGCAAGGCGACAACATCACCTCGCGTCCGCTCGACGTCGCCCGGATCGCGCTGCCGCTGCTGGTGTACTTCGCGATCATGTGGATCGGCGGTTATCTGCTGGGCAAGGCGTCCGGTCTGTCGTACGAGCGCACCACGACGCTGGCGTTCACGGCCGCGGGCAACAACTTCGAGCTCGCGATCGCCGTCGCCATCGGCGTCTTCGGCGTGACGTCGGGGCAGGCGCTCGCCGGGGTGGTCGGCCCGCTGATCGAGGTGCCGGTGCTGGTCGCGCTGGTCTACGTCAGCCTCTGGCTGCGGAAACGCTGGACCGCGGAGTGACCGGAGCCGCGCGGGTAGTGGTCATCGGCGGGGGCCAGGCCGGCCTCGCCGCCGGCTACTACCTGCGCCGCGCCGGCCTGGACTTCGTCATCCTCGACGCCCAAGCCCAGCCGGGCGGCGCCTGGATCCACGGCTGGAACTCGCTGCGCCTGTTCTCCCCGGCGCGGCACAGTTCCCTGCCGGGTTGGCCGATGCCGCCTTACCCAGGCCCCGGGTATCCGACCGCCGAGCACGTCGTCGAGTACCTCGCCGCGTACGAGAAACGCTACGAACTCCCGATCCGCCGAGGGGAGACGGTGAACGCCGTTTCCCGCGACGGCAACGGATTCCAGGTGAGCACCGACGTGGGGGACTGGAGCGCCGAGGCTGTCATCAGTGCCACCGGAACCTGGTGGCGCCCGTTTCTGCCGCTCATGCCCGGCGGGTTCGCCGGTCGGCAGCTGCACACCGTGGACTACCGCGGTCCGGACGAGTTCGCGGGCCAGGACGTCGTGGTGGTCGGTGGCGGGAACTCCGGCGCGCAGATCGCCGCCGACCTCGCGGGCACGGCGAACCTGACCTGGGTCACCCGCCGCCCGCCGCGTTATCTGCCAGACCACATCGACGGCAAGGCCCTCTTCGACGTCGCCACGCGGCGCCGTCAAGCGCTGGAGACCGGGCAGCCGGACACCGCCGGAGTCGCCGGGCTGGGCGACATCGTCGCCGTCCCGCCGGTCCGGGATGCGCGCGACGCCGGGCTACTGCGCCCGCGTGAGATGTTCGCGCGACTCGACGCTGACGGTCCTGTGTGGACGGACGACACCCGTCAGCACGCCGACGCGGTCATCTGGTGCACCGGGTTCCGCCCGGCACTGAGCCACCTGGCCCCACTGCGGCTGCGAACCACGCGCGGCCGCATTCCGGCCGAGGGCACCCGCGCTATCGCAGAGCCCCGGCTGCACCTGCTCGGGTACGGCGACTGGACCGGCCCGGCGTCGGCCACGATCATCGGCGTCGGCATGACCGCGCGGGCCGCGGTCGCCGGCATCCAGACCTCGCTGGACGCCGACGACGGGTGACCGGTGCAGCCGTCAGCGCACGGCGGCCGACGGCGCGGACAGCGTGAGGACTTCCGGCTCGGGTGTCGCGCAGCAGCCACCGGCGGCCGGTGCGTCGCCCGGCTCGTCGAACAGACCGGCGCCGCCGCAGACGCCGGTTTCGGCCATCCGCAGTTCGACCCGTGCGGCCGCCTCGTGGTCCCCGGCGAGCTCGGTGGCGATGCTACGCACCTGTTCGTAGCCGGTCATCGCCAGGAAGGTCGGCGCCCGGCCGTAGCTCTTCATCCCGGCCAGGAAGAAATCCTTCTCCGGGTGCGCGAGCTCCTTGGCGCCGTGGGGATACACGGTTCCGCACGAGTGGACGTTCGGGTCGATCAGCGGTGCGAGCGCGACCGGTGCCTGCAACGTCGGGTCCAGCTCGAGCCGGATCTCCGAGAGCCAGGTCAGTTCGGGCCGGAAACCGGACAGGGTCACGACCTCGTCGACCCGCTCGATCCGCTGTCCGCCCGAGGAGATCAGGGTCAGCCGCCCGTCGGTGTCGCGTTCGACGAGCTCGGTGCGGAACCCGGTCACCACCGTGATCTGCCCGGACTCGACCGCCGCCCGCGCCCGCAGCCCGAGCGCGCCCCGTGCCGGGAGCTGGTCGGCGTCGCCGCCGCCGAAAGTGTCACCGACCGCGCCGCGGCGCAGTACCCAGCTGATCCGCGTGCGGTCGTCCGCCAGGCCGGACAACGCGACCAACGCCGTCAACGCCGAATGCCCGCTGCCCGCGACCACCACATGCTTGCCCGCATACCGTGCCCGCACGGTCTCGTCGTTCAGGTCCGGGACCCGGTAGCCGATCCGGTCCGCCGCCGACCGTTCGCCGACGGCGGGAAGTCCTTCCCCGCCAAGAGGATTCGGCGTCGACCAGGTTCCGGAGGCGTCGATCACCGCCCGGGCGGTGACGCGCTCTTCCGAGCCATCGGCGGCGCGAACGTGGACCGTGAACGGTTCTTCGTCCCGGCCGCTGTCCACGACCCGGTCCCGTCCCCGGCGTGCCACCCCGATCACCTCGGCGTCGAAGCGCACCCGGTCACCGAGCGCCGCGGCGAGCGGGCGCAAGTACAAGCCGGCCCACTCCGAACCCGTCGGATACGTCTCGCCGTCGGACCGGGTCCAGCCGGTCTGCTCCAGCAGCCGCCCGGCCGCGGGGGCGACGAGTTCGGACCACGGGGAGAACAACCGCACGTGGTTCCACTCCGCCACATCCGCTCCGGCCTGCGCGCCGCGCTCCAGCACCAGCGGCTCGAATCCCCGCTCCACCAGTTCGGCGGCGGCCGCCAGCCCCACCGGTCCCGCTCCGATCACCACGACAGGCAGCTCGTTCATCCCCATGCACCTTTCATCGATCTGGCTCGATTAAATCGAGGTGGGGAATGTATCGACTGGCGTCGATTGACGCAACCATCGATTCTGGTCGATACTCATCGCATGACGACGGTCGTACCCGTTCCCCTTGCCGGTCTTCTGCCCGAGCGTGAAGCCGCGACCTATGCCGGGTGGTTCGCCTGTCTGGCCGAGCCGACGCGGGTCAAACTCCTGCACGCCGTCGCGACCTCGCCGCGTGGCCTGACCGTCGGCGCGCTCACCGAAATCCTCGGGACCAGCCAGTCCACCTGCTCCCACCACGTGCGGAAGCTGGCCGAAGTCGGCTTCCTGCACCTGCGGAAAGAGGGCACGGCCACGGTCGTGACGATCAATCAGGCGTGCTGCAGCGGCCTTCCGCACGCGGCCGACGCGGTGATGGGCCTGCTCGCGCCGCGTCCGTGCTGCCCGGACAACGTGCCTGAGGACGTCACCATCCGCGCCCTTCGCGACGACGACTGGGACGCGGTCCGCCGGATCTACGGCGAAGGTATCGCGACCGGGCTCGCCACCTTCGAAACCGAGGTTCCCGATCGCAGGGCGCTCGACGCGAAATGGCTACCCGGGCATCGGTGGGTCGCCGAGATCGACGGGCAGGTCGCCGGCTGGACGGCGGCCACCCCGGTCTCGGCGCGCGAGTGCTACCAAGGGGTCGCCGAGACATCGGTCCACGTCGGCGAAAGCCATCGCGGCCGCGGGGCCGGGAAGGCCCTGCTCTTCAAGCAGGTCACCGAAGCCGACATTGCCGGGCTCTGGACTTTGCAGACCTCGATCTTCACCGACAACCGCGCCGGTATCGCCTTGCATCACAGCGCCGGTTACCGCACCGTCGGCATCCGTGAGCGCATCGCCCAGCGTGACGGCGTCTGGCACGACACCGTCTTCCTCGAACGACGCGGCCCCGTCAACTAGGCGTCCTGGAATCTCATGCCGCCGTGCCCGGCATCGGGGTAGCGGAGGAGCCGGGCGTTCGGCAGCCGCCGGGCCAGATCGGCGGCCTTTGGTGAACTCCTTCAGCCTGCCTTGATGGCACTGGACAGTGCGGCACACTGAGTGCACCGCACTGTCCAGATTTCAGTGGAAGTGATCAGTACGGCAGGACGTACGCGTGGCTCATGTCGGAGGCATGCGTGGTCGTCGAGCCGCGCGAGTCGGTGAGCCTGAGTGCCGTCCCCTGGATGCCGGCGGTCTCACCGCCGAGCCACTCGGCCTTGACGTAGGCGTTGAACCGGGGGACGCAGCCCGGCGCCTTGCTGACCGTGAAGTCCGGTTTGTTGAGTGGCACGTACTTGTGGTGCACCCAGTACGGCACATCGTGCGTGACCTCGACACTGCTGTCGGTCTTGCAGAGTGTGCCGTCCGACTTCCACTGGTTGATGAAGAGAGTGAACTTCACCAGCGCAGTCTTCTGCTTGTCGCACGGCGTGTTCGGCACGCAGACCTGCAGTTCGACATCGCCGACCACATTGAGGCCCTGCACGGTCGAGGGAAGGTCGAAGTAGTCGAGCACGGGCTGCCGCACCACCGGGGCACCGGAGTTGAGGGGCGCGCCCGCCGCGCTCACGCTGGACTGCACCGGCCGCCCGTCGGTGGCGTTGATGACCGAAGTGTCGGCGAACGTGATGTACCCGCTGACCAAGCGGTACGTGGCGTCGTTGGCGTTGAGCGAATTGCCCCGTACGTTCGCGGTGCAGGTGACCGTGCCGTCGACGCCGGGGTGGACGAGGAAACGGGTGTAGAGCGTCGCGTCCTGCAACGGGGAGCCCGAGTTCACGTCGTAGACGTTCTGCCCGATCACCATGTTCTTGCTCCAGCCGCCCGGACCCCGGCAGACGACCTCGTTGTCGAAAAGGCTGCGGATGGTGGCGTTGTTGACCCGCATTTTCGAGACCACGTACGCGGTCTGCGTCGCGGTCATGTTCAGCGAGATCGTGCCCACGGGGGTGACGTTCTGGTCGACCCCGCCTCCCGCCGGGAGCCCGGGCGCCAGGATCGTTTGCGGGGTGAAGGTGGCGGATGTCGCCGCCTGTGCAGGTGTGGCGGCCAGCAGGCAGGCGATCAGTGCGAACACCGCCGTCGTGGCCAAGGTGCGGACGTTCAAGTGGAACCTCCTCATCGGTGCTTTCCGCTCTGGATTCGTCACGGCATTCCCACATAAGGACCGGCGCACAAGCTGTAGCCACGCGTGCAGACGAAGTATTCGAGGCCCTTGGAGGCGTTTTCGGTGGTCATCCAGACATTGACCTTGGTGGCCCCGCCGTCGACGTCCGCGTTGAGGAGAAGGGGCGCCGGTCCGGATTCACCGCACCAGGTGCTGGAACTCTGCCAGTCGAGCCATCTGGTGCCCGCGATGGCCTCCGCGTACACCCGGCGGCATCCGGAGGCCTTGAACGCTCCGTTGACGCTGACCGAGCGGTTGTACCAGGTGACCGTGCCTCTGTAGTAGCTCTCCCCGACCTCGATCGAGAAGTCGCTGGTGGGGTACGCGGTGACGGTGGCGGAGGCGGGCGCCGCCGCGAACACCATCCCGGCGACCGACGCCGCCGCGGCCACGACCGCGCCGGCCTTGTGCTTGAGCCTCGACATGACAACCACTCCCAGGTTCTTCGGGTATCGGATGCACCATCACTCAACCCCACGCGGACCTCGGGCCGGAAAGGATTCGAGCCGGTTCAAATCCATCGCGGCGACTGCTACCGTCGAGGTGGTGCTCACGCTACGTGTAGACGCCGACACGGTGTCCAGAACGCGGTTGGCCCCTTCTCCCGCGGCGGAGTCCATGGCGTGGCTGAAACTCACCGCCGCGTCGGGACGGCATCCGGTGTTCGGGGATCCCGGGCCGCTCGCCCGCTCGGCACTCGCCCATCCCGACGTCGCCCTGCTCGCGGATCTGTTGCCGCAGGACGGCGACACCTACGCGCCCGACCTGCTCACCCCGCAGCCGGGGACCGGCGCGCAGCATCGTGACGTGCTCGAAGAGCAGATCGCGCGGATCGAAGCCGTGCCGCAGGAAGACCTCGAAACCCAGGTCTTCACCTTCACCCGCACCCACTGGAACAGACCGCTGCTCGCCAAGACCCGCCGTATCGCCGAATCGGGGCGGATGCAGCGACGTCTCGCCAACGGCTTCGCCCGGTTCTGGCGGGACGCCCTCGCCGAGGGCTGGCCCGAACTGCGCTCGATCATCGATCAGGACATCGCCCACCGCGCGACGGCCATCGCCACCCATGGCATCGGCCGGGCGCTCGGAGCACTCCACCCCGACATCGCATGGGCGGGCGACGCGGTCACCGTCGCCAAATCGTGGGACGGCGAAGTCGATGTCACCGGCCGGGATCTGGTCTTCGCCCCCGGCGTGCTCAACTGGCCCGACGTCATCATCCAGGTCGACACCCCCGGGCAGTTCGTCCTCTACTACCCGGCCCAGGGGATCGGCACCGTTCGGGACCGCCGGTCCGAAACGCTCGCGCAAGTGGTCGGCAACGCCCGAGCGGCCCTGCTGGCGGACCTCGAAACCGCCCGATCCACCGCGGAACTCGCGGCCCGGCTCGGATACGCGCCCGGCACCGTCTCCTACCACCTCGCCGCACTGCACCGGGCCCGCCTCGTCACGAAGGCCCGAGACGGGCGCTACGTGTTGTACCAGCGGACCGCCCAGGCGGCGGGCCTGCTGGAAGAAGGCCGCTAGTACGCGGAGCGCAAGGCGGTTTCCCGAACGGGCCGGATACGGTCGAGCTGGATGAGGCTGAAGCCGAACAGCACGACGCCGAGCGGAACGTGGACGGCCGTCACCTGCGCCAACCCGAGGAACACCTGGGCCAGCGTGAGCGCGAGGAACACGGCCGCGGGCGCGATCGGCTTGGGGGAGCCGCCGCCCGGTCGCCAGACGAGAACCGCGGTGAGCACGTGCAGCACCGCCACGACGAACAGCGTGTAGGACGTGGCGCTGTGCAGTGCGTGGCCGTACGGCACGGTCAGCAGGAGTCCCGCCGAGATCGGGGTGAGGAAGACGGCGAGGGTCTGCACGACGATCGCGACGCGCAACGGTTTCGGCATTGAGGTTCTCCTTCGGTGGACGTGTCCCCGGTCGGACGGGAGAGCCGCCGGAAACGTGACACCGACGGAGGCCGCTGGACCGATCGTTTGCTGGATCGCGGTTCCGTGAAGGACTCCTTGAGGGACCCAGAGTCCCTCAAGGAGGCCTTCACGGAACGTGAGAAAACTCGGACCTTCACGCGTTCCGAGGTACATGAAGGACCCCTTCATGTACTTCGAGCGGGGCGAGATCCTGAGGTGCGAACAAAGAAGCAAGTAGGCGACTAATTGCGAAGACGCCTGGATTTCGAGGCGGCCAGCCGGTTCAGCAGGCGGATCCGGCCGTGGTTGGGGACCGAGCGGATCGGGTGCCCGGCGAGGCCCCAGTGTCCGAGAAGGGTGTTCGCCGCGGCCCAGCCGGTGGCGGCCGCGCGTTCCATGAGGGCGACCGGGAGATCGATCCGGATGCCGTCGCCCGCGAGTGCGAGGGCGGGGTCGGGGGTTTCCACCGTGGGCCGCCGGGCGAAGTCGCCGATTCCGAACAGCGGGCAGTCTTCGCGCCACAACGTGATGTCGCCGACGACGCGGGCGTCCCGGGTCTCCGGATAGATCTCGTGGAGACGGTTCTCCAGTGCCTTTTCCAACCCGCTCGAATCCTCGGTGGCGGCCGCGTAGGCGTGCAGTTCGACGACCGAGCCGCCGGTGCGGGCGGCCCAGCGCCGGGCTTCTCCCTCGTATCGGTCGAGCAGGCTGATGTTGTCCAGCGGCGGGATGCTGCCGGTGCCGAGGAACGGCGAACGATGTGGCTCGACCGGGCGGTCGAGCCAGAGCCGCCGGACCAGGAAGGGCGGGGCGGTGCGCAAACCGCCGACGTCAGCTCGCCAGGCCTCGGTGCCGATATCCGGTGAAGCGGCGACGATTTCGCGCAGCCCGGCGACGTCACAGGCGAGGACCACGCCGTCGAAGTTCTCCGTCCGGCCGTCCGCTTCGATCGCGAAACCTTCCTGGGTCCGGCTGAGGCCGGTCACCGTCGTGCCGGTGCGGATGGCGGCGCGGCGGCCGGTGAGGTAGCTCGCGAGCGGGTCCCAGAGCGCTTGGGGGAACGGCTCGGCCGGGACGTCGAAGACCAGACCTTCGCTGGAGCCCAGGAAATACAGGTGGAACATGGTCGCCAGCTCCGCGGCCGACAGATCGTGCGGGTCGGCGAAGAAGCTGCGGGAGAAGACCTCGAACGCGAGGTGCTTGGCGGCGGGCGGGAAGTTGATCGCGTCGAGGAAGGTCGAGGCGTCGGTGCGGTCGAGCCGGTGATAGATCTCCGGCACGCTGACCGTCGCCAGCGGCAGGGCCTCGCGGCTGCTGAGGTGCAGCAGATCTTTGCGGGTGAAGGTCGGGCTGCGCCAGGCGAACGTCACCGCGTTCCACGGCGGGGTGCGCGGAAGCCCGGCGAAGGTGTCGATGCGGCCGTGCGCGTCCAGCAGCGGGTAGTCGGTCAGCGGGGTGAGCCGGTCCAGCCGCGGATCGGTGCGCGCGAGCAGGGCACGCAGGTTGTAGTACTGGCGGAAGAACGCGTGGAAACCCCGGCTCATGGTCACCGCGGTGCCGTCCGGAAGCCGTTCCCGCCAGCCGCCGACCCGGCCGCCGAGGTGGTCCTCGCGTTCGAAGACGGTGACGGCGACACCGCGTTCGGCCAGTCCGGTCGCCGCGGTGAGCCCGGCGATGCCGCCGCCCACGATCGCGGCGGTGGGACGCCGTCCGAGCAGGCCGGCGTCGGCCAGGCCCGGTGGTGCATGCCGGGTGACGCGGCGGCGGTCCCGGGGGCGGGTCACGCCGTCTCCGAGGGTGCGGTGCCGACGACGGTGTGCACAATGTCCCGCTGCCAGCCGCCGACGGTCGCGGTGTGGACGTCGGTGAAGCCGGCGTCGGTGAGACGCCGGGCGAGCAAGGTGATCCCGTCGAACTCGAGGACACTGCGGCGAAGATGGCGGTAGAGCGTGGCGTCGCCGGTGGTGAGCTTCCCGAGCGGGATGATCACGCCGGCGCAGACGGCGTTCCAGACCCAGCGGGCGCGCCGGGAATCGCGGACGGAGTACTCGTGCACGGCGATCCGGCCACCCGGCCGGAGCAGTTCGCGAAGCCGGCGCAGCTGCGTGGTCGGGTCGGTGAGGTTGCGCAGCAGGTACGCCGCCAGGATCCCGTCGAACGGACCGTGGATCCCGGCCAGTTCCTCGACCGGTGTGTGCACGAATTCGACGCTGTCGGGCCAAGTCTTGCTCCGGGCTCGCTCCAGCATCTCGCCGGACGCGTCGAAGGCGGTGATCCTGGCGTTCGGCAGCACGGACAGGAGGGCAGCCGTGGACGCGCCGGTTCCGCAGCCGGCGTCCAGCACACGCGGTCCAGGAGCGGCGAGCCGCCGGGCGGAGAGGCGCAAATGCTCGTGGTAACCGGGATTCGCACCGACGAGGCGGTCGTAGAACCGGGCTTCGGTGTCGAAGGCCGAAGGCACGGTCTCGCGCGGCAAACCGTCTCGCGCCATGGCGTTCATCGCGCTTCCTCTCGTGAGCGGGCTCGTTCCCACAGCAGCAATACGGCGGTCACCATGGCGAAGCCGAAGAGGAAGTCTTCGACCGGGATGTCCCAGGGGAACCGCCAACCGGTGATGTGCTCGGGCGCGTAGAGGACGATCGGTGCGGACAACTTGGTCAGCCACCCGTCGACGGGGATCTGGAAACCGGTGACGATCGCCATCGTGAGCCAGTAGGCGGGTTTGCGGAACAGGCCGGTCTTCAGCACGGCGAGCTCGAACAGTACGACCACGATCACCGACGCGACGGCCGGAACGGTGTAACCCCAAGGGATCATCGCCGGACCGCCTGTTTCCCGCGCCGCCGGACGGCGCTGAGGGTGAGCTGGACCGCTTCGTAGGTCAGCACCCCGCAGATCGGGATCACGACGAAGAACAGGATCTCTTCCAGCGGAAGGGAAAACGGCGCGCGGATGCCGGTGACGAATTCGGGCGCGTAACTCCAGACCTCGCCCGCGATCGCCAGCGCGTCCCAGACGAGGAAGACGAAGGCCACCGGGAGCAGTGCGCGGGCGAGGCGTTTCGGCTGCCGGTAGACGCGGGCGCCCGCGATCTCGAGCGGCAGCGTCACCAGGACGCAGGCCGCCAGTACGACCAGGTATTCGACCTTGCCCACTCAGCCCACCGCCGACGGGGGAGCGGGGGCGCGATGCCGCGTCCGAGCCCACTGCGACCGCGCGAGCGCGCCGCAGGCGACCCCGAGCCGACGGCGCCGGGACACCTTCGCCCGGCCGGCGAAGACGTCGTGGTCCGCGTCCTCGATCCGGTCCAGGATCTCCCCGTAAAGGGTCGCGGCGGTGGCCACGCAGGGACGTGAGACCGGATGCAGCATCGCGATTCCCGGCCGTGCTTCGGTGTAGACGCGCCGGGTCACCGCGATCTGTTCCTTGATCGCGGCCCGTACACGGTTGTCGGAACGGCCGTGTTCCGCGCACCAGGACAGCCGTTCGCGGTCGACGTCGTGTTCCTTGAGCTCGTCGGCGGGCAGGTAGACCCGTCCGCGCTCGAAGTCCTCGGCGACGTCGCGG
Source organism: Amycolatopsis sp. NPDC052450 (assembly GCF_044547565.1). Lineage (NCBI taxonomy): Bacteria > Bacillati > Actinomycetota > Actinomycetes > Pseudonocardiales > Pseudonocardiaceae > Amycolatopsis > Amycolatopsis sp. NPDC052450. Next base: position 12,260 of record NZ_JBIUAQ010000057.1, read on the forward strand.
AGGAAGTTGGTCAACTGGAAGGCCTTGCCGAGCGCGGCGGCTCGCGGCGCCGCCTCGTCACGGGGAGCGACCGCGCCGAGGATCGGGAGCACCTGCAGGCCGATCACCTCCGCCGAACCGCGCACGTAATCGTCGAGGTCGGTCCGGGTGGCGTAGTCGGTGACGCTCAGATCCATCCGCATCGACGTGAAGAAATCGCGGAAGAGCGGCTCCTCCAGCTCGTACCTGGCCGCCGTGTCGATCACCGCCGTCAGCAGGGGATCGTCACTCGTACCCGCGGTCAGGTCGGCGAGAAACCGATCCTCCACTTCGGACAGTCGCGCGGCCAGGGACTCCGGTGTGGCTTGCGGATCGGGTTCGTCGACGATGTCGTCCAGCCACCGCGCGAAACCGTAGAGCGCGTGGACGGCGGGCCGTTGCGCGGGCGTCAGCATGCGGGTCGCCAGGAAGTACGTCCGGCCGTGCCGGGCGTTGACTTCGCGGCACCAGCTGTACGCGGCTCGCAGGCCCGGATCGTGGATTTCGGCGGCGTCGAGTTCGCGTCGGGTCATCGGCTCGCCTCCGTGGCCAGGTCGAGGACGCGCGAGCGGCGTCCGGGTACGCCGGTGATCCGGTCGGCGGCCAGCCTGCCGGAGATCAGCACGGTCGGCACGCCCACTCCCGGCACCGTCGCGCCTCCGGCGAGGACGACGTTTTCCGTGCCAGGTGGGCGGTTCCGGGGCCGGAACGGTCCTGTTTGGACGAAGGAGTGCGCGTAGCTGAAGGGCGTTCCGGCCACGTGTCCGCGGCCTGCCCAGTCCGCGGGGCTGATGACCTCGGTGAACTCGGGTTCGAAGCCCGGCAGTAGTCGCTGCCGTGCGACGGCGAGGATCTCCTCCGCGTACGGTCCGGCGTCGGCGGCCCAGTCCGCCGGGCCGCGGTCGAGATTCGGGACCGGCGCGAGGATCGAGTAGAGCTGACGGCCCGGCGGTGCGAGGCCCGGATCGGTCGCGGTCGGCCGGGTGATCAGCAGGGACGGGTCGCTCATGCGGCGGCCGGTGGTGATGAGTTCGTCGAAGGTCGAGCGCCAGCCGTGTCCGAAGGAAATGGTGTGGTGCCCGACGTCGTGCCGGGTGTCGGGGCCGCCGGCGTGCAGGATCAGCGCCGACGGTGCCGGTCGCAGCGGAACGGGCCGCTTCGGGCTTCGGCCGAGCAACCGGTAGCTCTCGGGTAACTCGGTCGTCAGGACGACGGCGTCGCACGGATGGCGTTCGCCGGCGGCCGTGCGGACCGCGTGGATCCGGCTGCCTTCGCGTTCGAGCGTGTGCGCGGGGTCGCCGTAGTGGAAGGTGACGCCGTTCTCGGCGGCGACCCGGGCGAGCGCCTGGGGGAGTGCCGCGACACCGCCTGGCGGGAAGTACACGCCGCAGACGGTGTCCATGTAGGAGATGACCGCGTACAGCGCCAGCGCCCGCATCGGCGACTCGCCCGCGTAGAGCGCCTGGAAGGTGAACACCCGCTTCAGCCGTTCGTCGGACAGGAAAGAGCCGATCTTCGGGTCCAGCCGCCGGAATCCGCCCAGTGCCACCAGCCTGGCCAGATCCGGGTTGAGCATGCCGAGCGGTGAGTCGATGTTCGAGTCGATGAACCGGCCGAACTCGGTGCGGTAGAGCCGGGTCAGCCAGTCGCGCAGCCGGAGGTACCCCGCGGCCTCGGCGGGCCCGGCGAACGCGCGTACCGCGTCCGTCATCGCCGCGGCGTCGGTGTGCACGGGCAGGGTGCTGCCGTCGGCGAACTGTGCCAGGTAGGCCGGGTCGAGCCGGGTGAGCGGGAGTTCCTCGGCCAGTTCGGCGCCCACCGCGCCGAAGGTGTCCCGCAGGATCGACGGCATGGTGAGCACAGTCGGGCCGGTGTCGAGCAGATAGCCCTCGCGTTCGACGCGCCCCGCGCGGCCACCAGGACCGGGATCTCGTTCGAGGACGGTGACCTCGCGCCCGCGGCCCGCCAGGTGCAGCGCCGCCGCCAGCCCCGACAACCCCGCTCCCACCACGACGATCCGGTCCGTCCGGCCGGGCACCGTTTTCACTGGTCGCGCTCCGTGCACCGGGTGGCGAGGACGGCCAGCGCGGCCGCGGCCTGTCGCGGGACGACGGCAGGGTCGATCACCGCTTGCGCCTTGTCGGCGCGTTCCCGGATGAGTTCGCCGAGGCGTTCGCGCGCCCCGGTCGTGGTGATCAACTCGCGCCAGCGGGCCACGGCGTCGTCGTCCACCGTGGGCAGGTTCAGCAGTTCGCCGAGTTCGTCGCGCTGCCGCCGGTCGGCCATCTCCACGGCGAGCACCACGACACTGGACGCCTTGCGATCGCGGAGGTCCTGGCCGGCGGGTTTACCGGTGACCGCGGGATCACCGAAGACACCGAGCAGGTCGTCCTTGAACTGGAACGCCTCGCCGACCAAGCCGCCGTACTCGGCGAGAGCGGCCATGACGTCCGGACCGCAGCCCGCCAGCGCCGCGCCGAACTCCAGCGGCCTGCGGACGGTGTAGTTGCCGGACTTCCGGCGCAGCACGTCGAGCAGCGCGTCCCAGCCGGGAAGCGTCCGGGCGTCGTTCACCAGATCGGCGAGTTGCCCCACCGCCAGTTCCGCGCGCATCGCGTCGTACCTCGGCCAGCCGCGCGACAGCGTTTCCGTGTCCAGACCGGACTCCCGGAGCAGCTGCTCCGACCAGACCAGGAAGAGATCGCCGGCGAGCGTGGCCGCGGATTCGCCGAACCGGTCGGCGGAGCCACTCCACCCCTGTTCGGCATGCCACCGCGCGAACCGCACGTGCAGCGCGGGACGGCCCCGCCGCAGTGCCGAGGCATCCATGACGTCGTCCTGCGCCAGCGCGAAACAATGGAGCAATTCCAAGCTCGACGCGGCCCGCAGAGCGGCCTCCGATTCCGGGCCGCCGCATCGCCAGCCGACATAGGCGAACATCGGCCGGAGGAACTTCCCTCCGGCGAGGAACTCGGGGAGGACGGTTTCCGCGAGTTCACCCTCGCCACGGCCGGAGAAATGCTCGGCGACCCGTGCTTCGACGAAACCGTGGGCCTCGGCAAGGCAGCGCCCGCCCAAGGCGTCCAGCCACGCGGCCTGCGCCTCCTTGGACGGCATCGTTCCCGCCGCCATGGTCGACGCCATCCGCCTTCCCTCCGCCGATCCGGTGATTTCGTTTCATAACCGTTTCACTCCTGGTGTACCTTGTCTACTAGATCCGGCGGCGCGCCCGCAACTCGAGCGGTATCGCCTGTAGAGCAAGGAAGTCCAGGGCTTCCCGGGGATTTCCTCACTCAAACCCCGGATCGCTCGCGGATCGAAGAAGACCGTCTTGCGGACGAGAGTGGCCCGGACCCCGCCACCCTCGGGAGCCCGGCACCCCTCGTGCCCGGCTCCGGACGCCCGGCGGCGCCTGGTGTGGACCGGTCCCTTCCCGGGCCCCCGCCGTGGCGCCGCCGGGCGTTCTTCGTTCCGGAGACGGTATGCGCCCGCCCACGTCCGGTTACCTCGTAAGCTGCCCGCAGTGATCGCCGCGCGAGCGGGCACCGCACCGGAAACGTGGAATGGATGGGCGTCGACGAGATGAACGGCCGTGGCGGCCCCGAAGCCGGAGGTTCGTGGACCCCCGGCAAGGTCGCCGAGGTGCTGGGCATCTCGCCGGTCACGCTCCGGACCTGGGCCTCGCGTTACGGTGTCGGCCCCACGTTGCGGGCCGACGGGCGTCACCGCCGTTACTCGGACGCGGACGTTCGCAAGCTGCAACATATGCAACGGCTGATCGACCGGGGAATTCCGGCCAGGGAGGCGGCCGCGGCGGCCTTCTCCGGTGCCGACGTCACGGTCCCCGACGTACCCGTCGACAGGCTGGTCGGCGAACTGGAGCAGGCCGCGGAAGACCTCGAGTTCACTTCCATCGCCGCGCTGCTGGACGAGACCCTCGACGCGGTCGGTGCGGCGGCGACGTGGGACGACGTGTTGCTGCCGATCCTGCGCCGCCTCGGGCGCCGCTGGGCCGGAGGTGACGTGTGCTTCGAGTCGGAATGGGCGCTCACCACCGAGGTTTCCCTGGCGCTGCAACGCTATGTCGCCCGGTTCGCCAGCGTGCCCACCGAACGGGGGGTGCTCATCGCCTGTTGCCCGGACGAGCGGCACAGCCTGCCGGTCGAAGTCCTCCGCGCCTCGCTGCTGGAGATCGGGATTCCCGCTCTTTACCTCGGTCAACTGGTGCCCGCGGAGACCATGGCGGGCCTGGCGTCCAAGCTGGATCCGGAGCTGGTGGTGCTGTGGTCGATGTCCGCCGGCACCGTCGACGTCCTGCTGTGCGAGCGGCTGCGGCGACAGGGAACCGAGGTCGTCGTCGCCGGTCCCGGCTGGGAAGGGCTCGACGTTCGTGGCGCACCCTGGGTCAACGACCTGACCACCGCGCTGGATGCCGCCTCCGCTCACTTCAAAGCCTGAACCGTTGCGGGATCGCTTCAAGTGCCTGAGGATGGCTGGAGGGACGACGCGCGGCAGAAAGGGCTTCCGGTGGATCTCAGGCGGCAGGTGGTCGAGCGCTGGCCGGCGAAATGGCCGGTCCAGCCCTTCCGGGAACCGGCTTGGGCCCGGCAGGAACCGACTTACCGCGAATGCGGCCCCGCGCTGATCGACGCCGCGGTCAAACGCGCCGACGCGCGTCCGGCAGGCAACTGGTTCGTCGTCGCGGCCAGCCGTGAGATCGGCGCGGACCAGCCGCTGGGCCTGCGCGCCGGCGGCCGGGAACTGGTGGCCTGGCGTGGTCCGGAGGGTGACCTGGTCATCGGCCCCGGTGCCTGCCCGCATCTCGGCGCTCCACTCGATCAGGCTCGTGTCCATTGTGGAGAGTTGGTCTGCCGGTGGCACGGATTGCGGATCGGGCCGGAGCGGCCGGGCTGGTCGCGGTTGCCGTCCTATGACGACGGAGTGCTCGCCTGGGTTCGCCTCGACCGCTTCGGGGGCGAAAGCCCCACGGAACGGCCGATCGTGCCGGTTCGTCCGCGAGGCGACGTCACCATCGACGCGGTCGCGACGCTGACCGGGACCTGCGAACCGGTGGACGTCGTCGCGAACCGGCTCGATCCTTGGCACGGCGCGTGGTTCCATCCGTACTCGTTCACCCGGCTGAAGGTCCTGTCGGCTCCACAAGGGAACGACGTCACCGACGCCGAGGACAAGTTCGTCGTCGAAGTGACCTTCCGGCTCGCCGGGAAACTGGGTGTGCCGGTGATCGCCGAGTTCACCTGCCCCGAACCCCGCACGGTGCTGATGACCATCGTCGACGGCGAAGGCGCAAGCAGCGTGGTCGAAACCCACGCCACCCCGCTCGGGAACGGTCCCGACGGACGGCCGCGCACCGCCGTGATCGAGGCGACGATAGCCGCGTCCGACCGGCCCGGTTTCGCGAAGGCCGCCCGGATCGCACCGGTTTTGCGGCCCCTGATGCGCCGTGCGTCCGCGCGTCTCTGGCGGGACGACCTCGCCTACGCCGAGCGGCGCTACGCCTTGCGAGCGGGAGACGTCGCCGATGGCCGGGTATGAAACCGGCGTCGTGATCGTGGGGGCGGGCCTCGCCGGTCTCGCCGCGGCGCTGCACCTTCACCGGGCCGGGATCGCCTGCGTGGTCCTGGAAGCCGGGGACGACGTCGGTGGCAGAGTGCGCACCGACGTCGTCGACGGGTTCCGGCTGGACCGCGGCTTCCAGATCCTCAATCCCGCTTATCCCGCCATTCAGCGCCTGGCCGACGTCGACGCGCTGCGGCTGGGCAAGTTCTGGCGGGCGGTCCGGGTTTCCGACGACGATCGCACGAGCCTGCTCGGAAATCCCCTCGATACGCCCAAGGCGCTGCGGGACGTCGCGGCACGACGCTACCTGTCGGGCAAGGATCTGGCCGCGCTCGGTGCGCTGACCGCCCGCGTCGCCGCCGGTCCGGCTCGGTCGATCGTCCAGGGTGACGACGGCACCACCGCCGACGAACTGCGCCGGGTCGGGCTGTCGGACCGGGCCGTCGACACCGTGCTCCGCCCGTTCCTGTCCGGAGTGTTCCTGGAAGCCGGCTTGAGTACCTCTTCGCGGTTCTTCCGGCTGGTGTGGCGAAGCTTTCTCCGGTTCGCGCCCTCGTTGCCCGCACTGGGTATGGGAGAACTCCCGGGACAACTCGCACGAATGCTGCCCGTTTCCGCGGTACGGACCGGGGTTCCGGTCGAAAAGGTCGAAGGCGGCCGGGTCCGTACGTCCGGCGGAGACGTCTGGAGCGCGCGAGCGGTCGTCGTCGCCACGGACGGGACCGCTGCCGCGCGGCTCGTCGGCGAGGTCCCGGAACCACGCTGGAACAGCGTCACGACGTGGTACTTCACGCCGCCTCGGTCACCGTTGCGGGAGCCGGTCATCATGATCGACGCCCGCGGCGGGCCGATCCTCAACACCGCGGTGCTCAGCGAGGTGTGTCCCACCTACGCCCCGGACGGCGCCGCGCTGGTCAGCGCCTCGGCGCTCACGCCGCTCGACGAAGCGGAAGTACGGCGGGCGCTGAGCCGGATGTATCGCGCGGACGCGGCCCGATGGCCGCTGGTCGGGCGCTACGAGATCCCTCACGCGCTCCCGGCCATGACGGCGCCGCATCCCATTCGCCGCGAAGTCCGTTTCGGCGAAAGGCTTTACGTCTGCGGCGATCACCGCGACACCAGCTCACTGCAAGGCGCGCTGGCGTCCGGCGGCCGGACCGCCCGGGCCGTGGTGCGCGACCTCGCCTCGGGCTGACAGGTTTCCGCGATCACCGGGCCGGGTAAGCGCAGGCTGTGCGCATTGTGATCACCGGGGCGACCGGAAACGTCGGGACGGCGCTGCTCCACGCCCTCGAATCCGGCGATGACGATCTGATCGGCGTGGCGAGGCGGATGCCCGACACCACGGCCGAGCCGTATCGCGCGGCGGGCTGGTCGGCCCTGGACCTCGGGGACGACGTCGGCCGCGCGAAGCTGACCGAGCTGGTGGAGGGAGCGGACGCGGTCGTCCATCTCGCTTGGGCGATCTCCCCGGAGCGCGCGGATCCGCCGATGTGGCGGACCAACGACCACGGGACCCGCAACGTGCTCGCCGCGGTGGCGGCTGCCGGGGTGCCGCATCTGGTCGTTTTGTCGTCCGTCGCCGCCTACGGGCCCGCGCCGCGGTGGAAGAAGGTCACCGAGGATTGGCCGTGCGACGGCGTCGCGACCAGTGCCTACAGCCGGGGCAAAGCCGGGCTGGAGGCCTTGCTCGACCGGTTCGAGGAGACCCACCCTGGAACCGGGGTGGCGAGGTTGCGGCCGTGCGCGATCCTGCAGCGACAAGCGGCGGGGGAGTTCGAGCGCTGGCTGCTGGGCCCGGCCGTACCCGCCGGTGTCGTGGGCCGCCGATGGCTGCCTGTGCCGCTGTGGGCTGATCTGCGGGCGCAGGCGGTGCACAGCGCCGACGTCGCCGAAGCGATCCGGCTGGTGCTTGAGCGGCGTTTCACCGGAGCGGTGAATCTCGCCGCCCCGGGGGTGCTCGCCGCCGACGCGCTGGCCGGTCTGCTCGGAGGAATTCGGGTCCCGGCGCCGCGATCACTCGTCCGGCTGGCCGCGCACGCCGCCTGGCGGACCGGCGCCTTCCCGCTGCACCCAGGTTGGCTGGATCTCGCCGACCGCGCGCCGCTCGTGGACACCACGCTCGCCGAGCACGTGCTGGGCTGGAAACCGCGATACGACGCCGCCGGTGTGGTCGCGGAACTGGTCGCCGGACTCCAATCGGGTGAAGGCGCCGCGAGTCCGCCGCTCGCCCCGCCGCGGGGGCACGGCTTGCTGCGACGGCTCCGCTCGCTCGCCCGTGGCGGGCCCAGTCACCAATCGCAATCCTGACGATCGGGAGGCTCGGATGAGCACGGAAGTCTTCGACGCGGTCGTCATCGGCGCCGGCCACAACGGCCTGGTCGCGGCGAACCTCCTGGCCGACGAAGGCTGGTCGGTCCTGGTACTGGAGCAGGCGGAGAAGCCGGGCGGCGCGGTGCGGACCGACGAAGTCACCGCGCCCGGGTTCCGGAACGACCTCTGCAGCGCGTTCTTCCCGCTCACCGCGGTATCGCCGGTGATGCGGGGACTGCGACTCGAGGACCACGGGTTGACCTGGCGGCACGCTCCCGAAGTGCTCGCGCACGTCCTGCCCGACGACCGGTGCGCGGTGCTCTCGCGGGACATCGAGCGGACGGCGGCGTCGGCCGACGAGTTCGCGCCGGGCGACGGCGCCGCGTGGCGGAGCTTGTTCGCGCAGTGGCGGGACCTTCGCGAGCCTCTGCTGAACGCGTTGTTCACGCCGTTCCCGCCGGTGCGCCCGGCCGTGCGGCTGCTGCGGCGGACGGGGACCGCGGAAGCGCTGCGGCTGGCCAGGATGCTCACGTTGCCCGCCCGCCGGTTGGGAGAAGAGCATTTCGACGGCGAGGGCGCGCGATTGCTGTTGGCCGGGAACGCGGCGCACAGCGATATTTCCGTGGACAACGCGGGCAGCGCGGTCTTCGGCTGGCTGCTCGCGATGATCGGGCAGGACGTCGGCTTTCCGGTACCGGCCGGCGGAGCCGGTGAGCTGATCGCGGCACTGGTGCGACGATTGGCCGCCCGCGGCGGCGAGGTCCGATGCCGTTGTCCCGCAACGGAAGTGCTCGTCGCGGGCGGACGGGCGATGGGCGTGCGAGACGGCGACGGCACCCCGATCCGGGCCCGCAAGGCGGTGCTCGCGGACGTCCCGGCGCCGACGTTGTACGGCGAGATGGTCCCGTCGGATTGGCTTCCCTCGCGGCTGCTCGCCGATCTCGGCCGATTCCAATGGGACAGTGCCACGGTGAAGGTGGATTGGGCGTTGTCCGGTCCCGTCCCGTGGACGGCAGAAGGCGCTCGCGGGGCGGGCACCATCCACCTCGGAGCGGATTTGGACGGTCTGTCGGCGTTCGGCGGCGACCTGGTCCGCGGCCGCAGCCCGCGGAATCCGTTCCTGCTGTTCGGGCAGATGACGACGAGTGACCCGCACCGATCGCCGCCCGGTACCGAGGCGGCGTGGGCGTACACCCACGTTCCCCGCGGGCTGATGGAGAACCGGGAGGCGCTCGACCGGCAGATCACGCGGATCGAAAAGACGGTCGAGGCGAACGCGCCGGGATTCACCGACCTGATCCAGGGCCGGTACGTGCAGGGTCCGCTCGAACTGGCGGCCCACGACCCCGGCCTGGTCGGGGGCGCGATCAGCGGCGGGACCACGGCCATCCACCAGCAGCTGTTCTTCCGCCCCGTCCCCGGCCTCGGCCGCGCGGACACGCCGGTCGACCGGCTGTTCCTCGCGGGCGCGTCGGCGCATCCGGGAGGCGCGGTCCATGGCGGCCCCGGCGCCAACGCGGCCCGCGCCGCGCTGGCCAGGGCGGGAGTGCTCGGCAAGGGCTATGCGGCGGTGATCGCCGCGGCGAACCGGGCGGTCTACCGCTGAGCGCCCTTGCGGACGGCGTACTTCCCGGTCGCCAGATCCGCCAAACGGGCGAGGGCCTCGGTGTTGCGCGGTTTGGCGACGAGCGCCTGAACCGGCTCGGGCAGCACCTTGCCGGGGCCACGCACGATACTTTCCTTCATCCGGACCTCGGTCTTGCCTTCGCCGTGGGGGAGGAGCGTGAGCTCGACCGCCGCCGCGCCGAGCGGCCAGCCCCTCGCCTCCAGCGACAGGGAAACGCCGGGCTCGACCGCCTTCACGACCGTGACGTCCTGGATGTGCAAGGGCCACGGTCCGACGCTGTGGTGGATCCGCGACCCGACAGCCGGCCAGTCCTCGTCGACATCACGGATATGGGAGCTGCCGACGACCCAGCCCGCGTACGACCAGCCGTCGGCGAGCACGGCGAAAACGGCGTCCGGCGGCACGTCGACGACTCGGCTGACTTCGCTCACGGCGTCCTCCTGTTCTGAGTGGCACAACACGAGTACCCCGTTGGAGCGACTTGAAGCCTGTGAGCTGTCCGGATGGACGACTCCCGAGTGTCGTCCGTCGGATCACGCGTGTCGTCCATTCGGTCACGCGTGTCGTCCGTCGGATCACGGGGGATTTGAACGCCACCTTGAGCCCCAGCAGCACTGCGACAGCGCGTGAAGGCCCCCTTGCTTGCGCCTAGTGTCTTGCACCGGAAGTTCGCGCCGTTATTCCGTATCGATAGTCGGCTGTTTCGCGCCTGGCCCGGGGGGCATGAGGTGTGTCGCGAAAGCCACTTTCGCGACGCCTGGGGTCGCGAAAGTGGCTTTCGCGGCACGGTCGCCCCACGGCCCGCGAGCGAATCCCCGCGACCCGACACCTTGAATAAGCCGTAATCTCACGGCCTCAAGCGACAACAAAA
>NZ_JBIUAQ010000058.1:0-19458 GCF_044547565.1 Amycolatopsis sp. NPDC052450
GGTTATTCGACTCGTGACGGCCCCCCGGCGTTCAAATGAAGGGGCCTTTCATAGCAAAATTTGCTATGAAAGGCCCCTTCATTGCACGTCCTGGGCCGAGGGCGCGAGCGGTCAGCTGTCCAGCACGACGGCGACGATGCCCGCGAAGTGCGCCAGCCGCGCCACCTCGGCGGCCCGGAAGTTCGGCCCGCCCGGCCGCGCGACCAGCAGCGCCTTGCCGGGCTTCCCCAGCGGCGTGGCCGCGAGTTCGGTCCCGAGTTCCTTCCACGTCTCCGGCACCCACGCCTCTTCGGCGTCGAGGATGGTGGCGCGTTCCAGCGGCAGCCACGGCAGGTCGGTGATCGGCGTCTCGGGCGCGGCGTTGGACGACGCCAGGCGCACGGCGCCGGACTCCGCGTGTTCGACGACGACGGCCCAGCCCGCGCGGATGATCCGCGGCACGCCCTCGGCGAGGATCTCCAGCCCCGAAGCGGGCTTCGCGGCGATCTCCTCGACCAGTTCGAGTTCGCGGTGCGTGTCGAGCACCCCGGCGTACGGGCGGACGGCGTCGACCTCGACACCGTCGACGCTTTCGGCGGCGGTGATGAGCGCGTCCGGCAGCCTGCCGGAGGGGATCTCGACCACGAGGTCGTCGATGGCGACACCGCCGCCTCGTTCGACCACGTCCACGCTCAGGATGTCGGCGCCGACGGTGCCGAGCGCGGTGGCGACCGCGCCGAGGGTCCCCGGGGTGTCCGGTAATTGGACCCGGATCAGGAACGACACACGCGCCCCTCTCGCCTCAGGCGTCCCAGCCTCGCCGTGGAACGCGCTACGCCGGGCGCCGATTGTGACAGACCGGACGAGGTAATGGGGACCGACGTCCGGGGCGCGGGATAACGAACCAAGCACTCCTTACCCGACATGGGAGCGCAGGCCGCGGCATAACCCAGTCGAGTAAGCCGACGCCGCCACCATAGACTTGCAGCTTCCGACAGAACCCGCACAGCACACCCCGGGAGTCACCCGCGTGCCCAACATTTCCCGCGACGAGGTCGCACACCTCGCCAAGCTGGCCAGGCTTGCCGTCACCGAAGAGGAGCTGGACGTCTTCGCAGGCCAGCTCGACCAGATCCTGGACTCGGTGGCCAAGGTGAGCGAGGTCGCAGGCGAGGATGTCCCGCCCACTTCGCACGCCGTGCCGCTGACCAACGTGTTCCGTGAGGACACGGTCCGACCGGGCCTGACCCAGCAGCAGGCGCTGGCCGGTGCGCCCGCCAGCGAAGAGGGTCGTTTCCGGGTGCCGCGGATTCTGGGAGAAGAACAGTGACCGAACTCATCAAGCTGACCGCCGCCGAGCTGGCGGAGAAGATCCAGTCCCGTGAGGTCTCGGCCGTCGAGGTCGCACAGGCCCACCTGGACCGGATCGCCGAGGTCGACGACCACATCCACGCGTTCCTGCACGTGGACACCGAGGGCGCGCTCGACGCGGCCCGCGCGGTGGACGCCGACGTCGCCGAGGGCAAGGCGCCGAAGTCGCCGCTCGCCGGCGTGCCGCTGGCGCTCAAGGACGTGCTGACCACCAAGGGCATCCCCACCACGGTCGGTTCGAAGACCCTGGAGAACTGGATCCCGCCGTACGACGCCACCGTGACGCGCAAGCTGCGCGAAGCCGGTGTCGTGGTGCTCGGCAAGACCAACATGGACGAGTTCGCGATGGGCTCCTCCACGGAGAACTCCGCGTTCGGCCCGACGCACAACCCGTGGGACCACGCCCGTATCCCCGGCGGTTCCGGCGGTGGCTCCTCGGCGTCCATCGCGGCGTTCGAGGCCGCGATCGCGATCGGCACCGACACCGGCGGTTCGATCCGTCAGCCCGGCGCGGTCACCGGCACCGTCGGCGTGAAGCCGACGTACGGCGGCGTCTCCCGCTACGGTCTCGTCGCCTTCTCGTCGTCGCTCGACCAGGCCGGCCCCTGCGCGCGGACGGTGCTGGACGCCGCCCTGCTGCACGAGGTCATCGCCGGGTACGACCCGATGGACTCGACCTCGATCGACGCGCCGGTCCCGCCGGTGGTCGCCGCGGCCCGCCAGGGCCTCACCGGTGACCTCAAGGGCGTCCGGGTCGGCGTGGTGAAGGAATTCGCCGGCGACGGCTACCAGCCGGGCGTGTTGCGGTCGTTCGAGGCCGCAGTCGAGCAGCTGCGCGCGCTCGGCGCCGAGGTCGTCGAGGTCTCGTGCCCGAACTTCACCTACGCGCTGCCCGCGTACTACCTGATCGCGCCGAGCGAGTGCTCGTCGAACCTCGCCCGGTTCGACGCCATGCGCTACGGCCTGCGCGTGTCCGACGACGGCACGCACAGCGCCGAAGAGGTCATGTCGCTGACCCGCGAGAAGGGCTTCGGCCCCGAGGTCAAACGCCGCATCATGCTCGGCACGTACGCGCTGTCCTCTGGCTACTACGACGCCTACTACGGCTCGGCTCAGAAGGTCCGCACGCTCATCACGCGCGACTTCGAAGCCGCCTACGAAAAGGTGGACGTGCTGGTCTCGCCGACCACGCCGACCACCGCGTTCAAGATCGGCGAGCGCGTCGACGACCCGATGGCGATGTACCTGGCGGACCTCTGCACCATTCCGTCGAACCTCGCCGGCAACGCCGCGATGAGCGTCCCGAGTGGACTGTCGCATGAGGACGGCCTGCCGGTCGGCCTGCAGATCATGGCCCCCGCGATGGCCGACGACCGGCTGTACCGCGTCGGCGCCGCCTACGAGGTCGCACGCGACGCCGCCAACGGTGGCTCGCTGGTGCACGAGGTTCCGGAGCTGGGAGGAAAGAAGTGACCGCCGTGGTTGAGTTGATGGACTACGCCGACGTCATCGAGCGGTTCGACCCGGTGCTGGGCCTCGAAGTGCACGTCGAGCTGAACACGAACACCAAGATGTTCTGCGGCTGCGCCAACGAGTTCGGCGGCGAGCCGAACACCAAGGTGTGCCCGACCTGTCTCGGCATGCCCGGTTCGCTGCCGGTCGTGAACGGCAAGGCGGTCGAGGGCGCGATCCGCATCGGCCTCGCGCTCAACTGCGAGATCGCGGAATGGTGCCGGTTCGCCCGGAAGAACTACTTCTATCCGGACATGCCGAAGAACTTCCAGACCTCGCAGTACGACGAGCCGATCGCCTTCAACGGCTACCTCGACGTGACGCTGGACGACGGCGAGGTCGTCCGCGTCGAGATCGAGCGCGCGCACATGGAGGAGGACACCGGCAAGTCGCTGCACGTCGGCGGCGCGACCGGCCGGATCCACGGCGCCGAGCACTCGCTGCTCGACTACAACCGCGCGGGCGTACCGCTGATCGAGATCGTCACCAAGACGATCGAGCACACCGGCGGCCGCGCCCCCGAGGTCGCCCGCGCGTACGTGAGCGCCCTGCGGGATCTGCTGAGCGCGCTGGACGTCTCCGACGTCCGCATGGACCAGGGTTCCCTGCGCTGCGACGCGAACGTTTCGCTGATGGCCAAGGACGCGACCGAGTTCGGCACGCGCACCGAGACCAAGAACGTCAACTCGCTGCGCAGTGTCGAGCGCGCCGTGCGGTACGAGATGACCCGCCAGGCGGCGATCCTCGCCGAGGGCGGCACGATCAAGCAGGAGACGCGGCACTTCCAGGAGGCCGACGGCACCACGTCGCCGGGCCGCACCAAGGAGACCGCCGAGGACTACCGGTACTTCCCGGAGCCCGACCTGGTGCCGATCGCGCCGTCGCGCGAATGGGTCGAGGAGCTGCGCAAGACGCTCCCGGAGATGCCGTCGGAGCGCCGCAAGCGCATCCAGCGCGAGTGGAGCCTGACCGACGAGGCACTGCGCGACCTGCTCAACGTCGGCGCGGTCGACCTGGTCGCCGCCACCGTCGAGGCGGGCGCGACACCGGACGAGGCCCGCAGCTGGTGGGTCAACACGCTGGCGCAGGAGGCCAACTCCCGCGAGATCGAACTGGCGGAGCTGGCGATCACCCCGGCGCAGCTGGCCGAGGTCATCGCGCTGGTCAACTCCGGTGAGCTGACCAACAAGCTGGCCAAGGAGGTCGTGCAGGGCGTCCTCGCCGGCGAGGGTTCGCCGTCCGAGGTCGTCGAGAAGCGCGGCCTGAAGGTCGTCTCGGACGACTCCGCGCTCATCGCGGCGGTCGACGAGGCGCTGGCCGCGCAGCCCGACGTCGCCGAGAAGATCCGCGGCGGCAAGGTGGCCGCGGCCGGGGCGATCGTCGGCGCGGTCATGAAGGCCACCAAGGGCCAGGCCGACGCCAAGCGTGTGCGCGAACTGATCGTCGAGCGAGTCGGTGCCTGAGCTCGCTTTGAAGAAGGTCACCTGGCGTGAGTGGCTCGGCCTCGCGGCCGGGCTGCTCGCGCTGGTGGCCTTGTTCCTGCCGTGGACGACGCTGACCGCGCCGCGCCCGGAGATCGAGGACGTCCTGACGACGTTGCCCGCCGACGACGTCACGCGTGACGCGTGGCGGTCGGGTTTCCTCGCCTGGGCGCCGGTGTTCCTGCTTTTCCTGCCCGGCCTCGCCGTCGTGCTGTTCGGCCGTGTCGACGCCGTCCGCCGCGCGGGCCTGCCGCATCTGTGGCTGATGGCGGCCATCGGCGCGCTGCTGCTGATGCTGCTCGGCTGGATCAGCCTCGACTGGCAGTTCGACGCCGACCAGCGCGGGATCCTTTCCGCCGCCGGCATCGAGATCGGGTCCGGCCTCGGCCGCTACCTCGGCCTGCTCGCCGCTGTCGTCTCCGCTGTCGTCGCGTTCTTCGACGTCCGGCGCCTGCGCGCGGAAACCCGCGTCCGCCGCCCCTGACCCTTCCGCAATTTGTCACCTACTTGCGGAAGGGAGTTGTATGAGAAAGCGCTTTCTTTCGAGGAGATCATCGTGTTCCCCCTTCCTGGAGGCATCGGCCTCTCCCATCTGTGCGCCTACGAATGGGAAGCGGCGGACGGCGTGTGCGGCGGCAGCCCGCATCTGCACCTGGCCTGCACCGAGGCCTACGTCGTCACCGGCGGACGTGGCGCGGTGCAGACGCTCGACGTCGGCGGCTACCGGGAGATCGAACTCGAACCCGGTGTCGTCGCGTGGTTCGCGCCCGGCACGGTCCACCGGATGGTGCAGCGTGAAAATCTGCGGATCACCGTGCTCATGCAGAACAGCGGGCTGCCCGAAGCGGGGGACGCGGTCTTCACCTTCCCGCCGCGGATCCTCGCCGACCCGGGCGCGTACGCGGAGGCCGCCGCGATGTCCGCGGACGCCGACGCCGCCCGCCGTCGCCGCGATCTCGCGGTCGAGGGCTATCTGCCGATCCGCGACGCCCTCGTGTCGGGAAACCCCGGCCCGCTGAGGGATTTCCACCGTGCGGCCGCCGCGCTGGTCGCGCCGAAGGTCGACGCCTGGTTCCCTCGCTGGCGCGCCGGTGCGCTGGCCGCCGCCGAGTTGACCGGGGAACACCTGGAAGCGCTCGCGAACGGTGACGTGAGCCATCTGGAGCGGTCCGGCGTCCGGGTGATCGCTCCGTCCAAAGAGGACGGTTACGGCATGTGCGGGCACCGGACGGAGTACCCGCTTGACATGTGACCATATGGTCACCTATTTTTCTCGTATGACCCACTCACGCAGGACACTCGTCACCGTGCTCGTCGCGCTCCTCTTCGGCGCGCTGTTCACCGCCGCGCCGGCGGCCGCCGAAGAAGGCCCGCGCGTCCATGAGGGAACGATCGACGGCGCGGACTTCCTGGTCAAAGTGCCGAAACGCTGGAACGGCACGTTGGTGCTCTACAGCCACGGGCTCTACGTGGAGCAGTGGGGGAAGCCGGCGCAGATCATGCTGGCCACCAGACCCGAGACCGAGACCTGGCTGCTCGACCAGGGCTACGCGCTAGCCGCGTCGAACTACAAGGGCGTATACGGGCACGCGATCGAAGAGGCCTTGACCGATCAGATCGCGTTGCTGGACTGGTTCCAGACCACGGTGGGGAAGCCGCGGCGGACCGTCACCAGCGGGATGTCCATGGGCGCCGTGATCTCCCTGAAGCTGGCTGAGGACAATCCGGGCCGGTTCGACGGCGTCCTGGCGCAGTGCGGCGAGTACGACGTGAACGGCACGTGGAACAGCGCTCTGGACATACTCTTCGCGCTCAAGACCCTGCTGGCGCCGGACGCGGACATCGACCTGGTCCGGCCCCGTGATCCGCAGGCCGCGCAGGCGGCACTCGAAGCCGTCGTGGCCGAAGCCCAGAAGACCGAGGCCGGCCGGGCGCGGATCGCGCTGGCCGGAGCGCTGGGCACCATCCCGGGCTGGGCGCTCGCGCACGAACCGGAGCCGACGGCGCCCGCCGACCGCCTCGCCCAGCAGGCGCTGTGGGTCAGTGGTGCCTACCTGTACGGCTACGGACCGGGCGCACGCCCCGAAATCGAACACCGGGCCGGTGGCAACCCTTCCTTCAACACCGGCATCGACTACCGGAGTCAGCTCGCCCGCTCGTCCGGGCTCGACCTGGTCCGGCACGCGTACCGGGCAGGAGGTGTGGATCTGCAAGCCGACCTCGACCGGCTCGCCGCGGCCCCGCGGATCTCGGCGGATCCGAAGGCGCAGGCCTACCTGCACCGCTACACGGTGGCGCGCGGGACCACGCCGTCACCAGTGCTGACCGCGCACACCACCGGAGACGGCGGCGCCGTCGCGGGGCAGGCCCGGTGGTACGGCGATCAGGTCCGGCGCAACGGTGATCCCACTCTGCTGCGGCAGACCTACGTCAGCCGGGGCGGTCACTGCTCGTTCAACGCGGCCGAGGAGATCGTCCTGCTGCGCACCCTGCTGTCCCGAGCGGACACCGGTCGCTGGCCGTCCACCGATCCGCGCCGGCTCACCGCCGCCGCGACCGCACTCGGACCGGGGTACCGGCTCGTGAGGGAACTGTTCGATCCGGAGGGCAAGGAGAAGGCCATGGCGCCGTTGTTCACCCGGTTCACGCCGCCTGCCCAGCCGAGGCCGTCCAGGTAGGGCTGGGTCAGTCCTTGCCGCCCCCGCCGGCACTGGCCGACGGTGTGATGATGACGACGCGGTCGTCGCTCGAAACCGGTGAGCCGCCGTCCTTGTTGATCGTCCCGGTGATCGCGACCTGCGGGTTGATCATGCTCATCGCGGAAAGCCTGCCGAAGGTCTTCGGCGGCTTGCCGACCTTGCCGTCCATGGCGACGCCGGGTTTCCCGGTCACCGCGCCGTCCGGGGTGACCGGGAGATTCTGCAGGTTGCCCGCGATCGAGGTCGTGATGGAGAGATAGCCGGTGGCACCGACGAAATCCGCGCAGCCCGCCACGCCGGGTTTGTCGGTCCAGCTCCACGCCGGGGTGGTCAGCGGCTGGCCACCCCGGAGCCGGTACAGCACGTCCTTGTCGGCCAGCCTGTCGGTCAGCCACATACGCGAACCGGTCTGGTCACGGCAGATCCCGCCGGGGGAGTGCACGCCGGTCGAGAAGACCGCCGAACCCGGTGTGGGGTTGCCCGCCGCCGGTTTGCCCGAGGTGTCGATGCGCAGCACCTTCCCGGCGAGCGACGCGGGATCGGCGGCGAGCCCGGCGTTGCCCGCGTCGCCGGTGGCGACCAGGAGGGCGCCCTTGGCGTCGGTGCCGAGCGCGCCGCGATTGCCGGTGGCGCCCTTGGGGATGCCGGTCAGCACCGGTTTCGGCGCCTGGCCCTTCGCCAGCCGGACGACCCGGTTGTCGGTCGGCGTGGTGATGTAGGCGAAGACGAGCTGGTCTTCGGCGAAACCGGGGGAGAGGGCGAGCGAGGTGAGGCCGCCGTCGCCGGAACCGTCCACGGGGATGGTCGCCCAGTCCGCCGGGTCCTTCTCCGAGGCGGCGAGCACGATGCGGCCGCTCTTGCGTTCTCCGGCGAGCGCGCTGGGCGCGGTGCCGTCGCCGGGGATCGCGGCCACGGCGGCGACGGTGTCCAGGCAGGTCGCGATGACGGCCTTGTCGAAGTCCTTGCAGCCCTGCGGCGGCGGGACCGGCGTCGGCGTCTGGTTCGGCCCGTTGCCGCGGCCGGGACCGGCGTCGCCCGCTTCACCGCCGGGCCCGATTTGCGGCGGGACCTCGGGGGACGGCGGGTTGACCGGGGTGAACTTCTGCCCGGCGGCCGTGTTGTCGAATTCGGCGCAGCCGGAGAGCATCAGCGCACCGCAGGCCAGGATGGCCAGCGGCGCGGTCCATTTCCGCCGGTACCGGGTACGCACGGGGCAAGCCTAGGTGGGCGCGCGTGAGCCACGGGTAAGCGGTAGTGGCGGAGCTGAGATGCCGCTGGGAAGGTGACATACGCGTGAACCCGCTCGCCCTGGCCGAAGGCCCCGCTATCGCGGACGCGGGTTCACCAACAGAGAGACAGCGGTAGTGGATACCGTGGAGATCATGACTGTGACCGTTCTCGTGCCCGACGAAGAGGGTGTGGCCGCGCTTTCGGAGATCGACGGCGTGCGTCCGGTGGTGTACCGCCACGGCGAGCCGGTACCCGCCGAGGCCGCAGAGGCCGAGGTCCTCGTGACCGGTGACCGGCCGACCGAGGCACTTTGGCGCGAATTGCCGAACGTCAAGCTCGTGCAGCTGCTGCTGGCAGGCGCCGAAGACTGGATCGGCAAGGTGCCGGACGGAGTCCTGCTCTCGACCTGCCGCGGCGCGCATGGCGGAAGCTCGGCCGAGTGGGTCGTCGCGGTCCTGCTGGCGATTTACCGCGGTCTCGACGGCTTCGCCGACGGCCTGCGGCGGAG
Organism: Amycolatopsis sp. NPDC052450; assembly: GCF_044547565.1. Classification (NCBI taxonomy): domain Bacteria; kingdom Bacillati; phylum Actinomycetota; class Actinomycetes; order Pseudonocardiales; family Pseudonocardiaceae; genus Amycolatopsis; species Amycolatopsis sp. NPDC052450. The sequence continues at coordinate 8,781 of NZ_JBIUAQ010000058.1, forward strand.
GCACTGGGAACGGCGGACCACCGACACCCTGCAGGGCAAACGGGTCCTCATCATCGGCGCCGGCGACCTCGGCAGGCATCTGCGCCGCCGGCTGGAGACGTTCGACGTGCGCTGCACGATGGTCGGCGCGAGCGCCCGTGAGGGCGTCCACGGCGTCGACGAACTCCCCGCCCTGCTGCCCGAGCACGACGTCGCGGTCCTGATGGTGCCGCTCACGCAGCACACGCGGGGCATGGTCGACGCGGAGTTCCTGGCCGCGATGCCGGACGACGCGATCCTCGTCAACGTCTCGAGGGGGCCGGTCGTGGACACCGGCGCGCTCGTCGCGGAACTCGCGTCCGGACGGTTGCGCGCCGCCCTCGACGTCACCGATCCCGAGCCGCTGCCCGCCGGGCATCCGCTGTGGGACGTGCCGGGACTGCTGCTCACCCCGCACGTCGCGGGCGCGGTGAGCGGGAGGCGGCAGCGCGCGTACGCGGTGGTCGCCAGGGAACTGAGCCACTATCTGGGCGGGGAGTTGCCGAAGAACCTGGTCCACGGCGAATACTGAGCACCGTGGCGAATCTTCATGTCGGCTGCGCGATGTGGACGCACAAGGCGTGGGCAGGCCGCTTCGTGGCGCGGTCGCTGCCCGCGGGGGAGCGGCTGCGGGCCTACGCCGGCTGGTGCAACGCGGTCGAGGGCAACACCACCTTCTACGCGACCCCGTCCCGGGACACCGTCGCGACGTGGGCACGGCAGACCGATCCCGGCTTCCGGTTCGTGGTGAAGCTGCCCAAGATCGTCACGCACGAGCGACGGCTCACCGGGGTCGAGACCGAGATGCGGGCGTTCCTGGACGCGATCGAACCGCTCGGTGACCGGGCGGTCCTGTGGACCCAGCTGCCCGGCTCGTTCGGCCCGCCGGACGTCGACGCCCTCGGCCGCTTCCTGCGCAGGCTCCCCGCCGGCCGCCGTCGCGCCGTGGAGGTGCGGCATCTCGACTTCCACACCGACGCCCGCTCGACGTCGTCGCTGGAAAGAACACTCGCCGACGCGGACGCCGAGTGGGTGCCGTTCGACACCACGGTCTTCTTCCGGAGGCCGCCCGGCAGCGAGGCCGAGCAGGACGCGTGGGGCAAGAAACCCCGGCTGCCGCGGCGAACGCGGGCACTGACCGACCGGCCGATCGTCCGCTACTTGGGCCGGGATTCGGCCGAGGAGACCGTCGAGGGGTGGCGGCCGTGGACCGAGGTGGTCGCCGACTGGCTGCGTGAGGGCCGGTCGCCGACGGTCTTCGTGCACACCCCCGACAACGACGACGCCCCGGCGCTCGCCCGCCGGTTCCACGACGACGTGCGCTCCCTCGTGCCCGGCCTCGCCCCGCTGCCCGAGCCCGAACCGATCGAGCCGGCGACCCTGTTCTGAGCCGCTCCGCTGTGTCGTCCGTCCAGTCACGCGTGTCGTCCGTCCGATCACGCGTGTCGTCCGGCTGGACACGCGTGATGTCCCTCCCGGTTCGGCGTACCCGAACCGGTCCGGCGGTTCGGTCGCCTGACGGGCCGGTTTCGCCTACCCTTCGCGCGTGAGCGATGACTACCAGACCAGCATGATCTCGGACGTGGCCGAGCCCGACAGCGGCCCGAACCCGGCGGAGACCAGGGGCGGGATCGATCTCGGTCTGCTCGTCCTGCGAGTGGTGCTCGGCGTGACCATGGGCGCGCATGGGCTGCAGCACCTCTTCGGCGCCTTCGGCGGGCCCGGGGTCGGCGGCTTCGCCAGGGTGCTCGGCAACTTCGGCTACACCACCCAGACCACGCTGCTTTCGTGGATCACCGGGATCAGCGAGGTGGTCGGCGGCGCACTCGTGCTGGTGGGCCTGTTCACCCCCGTCGGCGCCGCCGCGCTGCTGGGTGTCTGCGCGAACATCGTGTACGTGAAGTTCGGCGGCGGGTTCTTCCAGAAGGAAGGGCAGGGCTTCGAGTTCGAACTCCTGCTGGCCGCGGCTTCGCTGACCGTCCTGCTCGCCGGCTCCGGGCGGATCGCGCTGGACGTCAACACCCCGTGGCGGAAACGGCCGCTCTCGTTCGGGCTGATCGGACTCCTGCTGACGGCGGCCGCTTCGGTCGTGGTGCTCGTCCTCTGCCGCTGACCGTCCGCATTTCGTCACCTACTTGCGGCGAGCCCTCCTGCCCCAAGTGTCATGAAAGGGTCGTTCAGGACGTTTTTCGTCCTAAACGACCCTTTCATGACACTTGGGGAGAATGCGGGTGACTACTTGCTCGGGTCCCGCACCGCGCCGGTGTCGGCCGAAGTCGCCATCCGCGCGTAGGCACGAAGCGCGGCGGTCACCTTCCGGTCCCGCGAGACCGGCTGCCACGGCCGCTCGCTCGCTTCCATCTTCGCGCGCCGCTCGGCGAGGACGTCCGCGTCGACGAGCAGTTCGAGACGGCGTTCGTGGACGTCGAGCAGGATCCGGTCGCCGTTCTGGACCAGGCCGATCGCGCCGCCCGCGGCCGCCTCTGGCGAGATGTGCCCGACCGAGATGCCCGACGAGCCGCCGGAGAACCGGCCGTCGGTGATCAGCGCGCATTTCTTGCCCAGTCCCGAGCCCTTGAGGAACGCGGTCGGGTGCAGCATCTCCTGCATACCGGGGCCGCCCGCCGGGCCTTCGTAGCGGATCACCAGCACCTCACCGGGCTGGATCTCCTTCTTGAGGATGGCCGAAACCGCCTCCTCCTGGCTTTCCAGCACCCGGGCCGGGCCCTCGAAGTGCCAGAGTTCCTCGTCGATGCCCGCCGACTTGATGACGGCGCCGTTCTCGGCGAGGTTGCCGCGCAGGATCGCGAGCCCGCCGTCCTTGGTGAACGCGTGCTCGACGTCGTGGATGCAGCCGTCCGTGGCGTCGGTGTCCAAAGAGGACCAGCGGTTCTCGGTGGAGAACGCCTCCGTGGTGCGGACCCCGCCCGGCGCGGCGTGGAACAGTTCGATCGCGCGCTCCGACGGTTCCTTCGCGCGGATGTCCCAAGTGGACAGCCAGGACTCCAGGTCCGGCGAGTGCACGGAGTGGACGTCGGTGTTCAGCAGGCCACCGCGGTACAGTTCGCCGAGGATGGCCGGGATTCCGCCCGCGCGGTGGACGTCCTCCATGTGGTAGTCCGAGTTCGGCGCGACCTTCGACAGGCACGGCACGCGGCGGCCGATGGCGTCGATGTCGTCGATGGTGAAGTCGACCTCGCCCTCCTGCGCGGCGGCGAGGATGTGCAGCACCGTGTTGGTCGAACCGCCCATCGCCATGTCGAGGGCCATCGCGTTCTCGAACGCCTTCTTCGAGGCGATCGAGCGCGGGAGCGCGGACTCGTCATCTTGCTCGTACCAGCGCTTGCACAGTTCGACGACGGTGCGTCCGGCGTCCTCGAAGAGCGCTTTGCGGGCGGCGTGTGTGGCGAGGGTGGAACCGTTGCCCGGCAAGGAGAGCCCGAGGGCCTCGGTGAGGCAGTTCATCGAGTTCGCGGTGAACATGCCCGAGCACGAACCGCAGGTCGGGCAGGCCGAACGCTCCACAATGGACAGCCCGTCCTCGTCGACCTCGCTGCTGGCCGACGCGGCGATCGCGGTGATCAGGTCGGTCGGCGCCTGCGCGACCCCGCCGACGACCACGGCCTTCCCGGCCTCCATCGGCCCGCCGGAGACGAACACCACGGGGATGTTCAGCCGCATGGCGGCGTTCAGCATGCCAGGGGTGATCTTGTCGCAGTTGGAGATGCAGACCAGCGCGTCGGCCTGGTGCGCGTTCACCATGTACTCGACCGAGTCGGCGATGATCTCGCGCGAGGGCAGCGAGTACAGCATTCCGCTGTGCCCCATGGCGATCCCGTCGTCCACGGCGATCGTGTGGAACTCGCGGGCGACACCGCCCGCCTCCTTCACCGCGCCGGCCACGATCTCGCCGAGGTCCTTGAGGTGCACGTGCCCCGGCACGAACTGGGTGTAGGAGTTCGCGATGGCGACGATCGGCTTGCCGAAGTCGCTGTCGGTCATTCCCGTGGCGCGCCAGAGCGAGCGGGCGCCCGCCGCGTTGCGGCCGTGGGTGGTGGTCCGGGAACGGAGTTGAGGCACGGCGGACTCCAAGGTTCGGGATGAGGACCAGGGCGAACTGGCGCCAAACTGGTCCTACCAATCCTACTCCCCGGAATTCTCGCTCTTCTCCGGAGCCTTCTCCTCGACCTCGGTCACGTCGTCGGTCAGCCCGGAAGGATCGGCCACGCGACCCGCGCTGACCAGCGAGATCACCGGAAGATGGCGGGTGCGCACGGCGGGGAGGGCGATCTTGGTGTCGTCCTTCAGCACCGCCTGCACCTTCGCCTTCTCGGTGATGGCGAGGCCCTTGAGTGAAGCCCACGGCAGGTCCCGCCGCCCGAACATCGTGCGGACTTCCAGTCCCTTCGCCGTCGCCGTCGTGCGGGTCCGGATGACGAACACCGCCAGCGCGATCGGGAAGAGGTAGAGCCATTGGAGATACGGCACGTCGCCGAACGCGACAGGCGTCACACAAACGACGAGGAATGCGATCGCCAGCAACGCCGTGTTCGGGATTTTGAAGACGGCCTTGCGGTCCTCGTTCGCCTGTTCCTGCTGCTTTTCTTCTGCCACGTCAAAGATGGTGCACCGCCGCCTCCGGAGGCCCGAACGCGGGTCGCGCCATCCGCCGATGGTGTCCAGCATGCGGAACCGCCATCCCGCAGAGTTGACACTCTTGACGGCGACCGGCTAGCTTCACTCTCGTGACAACGCAGACCGGCCTCGTACTTCCCAAGCGCGTCGACGCTTAGGGAAGTCTCCGCTGCGTCGACGCGCGACCCTCGTGCGACCACTCCGGTCGGCGGGGGTTTTTTGTTGCCTGGAACAATTTCACCAGCCCGACCAGCCAATGAATACCCGAACGAGTGACTAGACAAGACGAGGCAGACAAGCGATGACTAGTGCCACCTCGCGAGCTGAAGCGAATGCCGGAACCTCTGGAGCACGTCCCAAGCCGGCGCCGCCGGCCGGGACCCCGGTGCGGGTCACGGGCGCGCAGTCGCTCGTCCGCTCGCTCGAGTCGGTGGGCGCGGAAGTCGTGTTCGGTATTCCCGGCGGCACCATTCTCCCGGCGTACGACCCGTTGCTCGATTCGACGAAGGTCCGCCACGTCCTGGTCCGCCACGAACAGGGCGCGGGCCACGCCGCCACCGGATACGCGCAGGCGACCGGCAAGGTCGGGGTGTGCATGGCCACCTCGGGTCCCGGTGCGACCAACCTGGTCACCCCGCTGGCCGACGCGAACATGGACTCGGTCCCGGTGGTCGCCATCACCGGTCAGCAGTCCCGCGCGCTGATCGGCACGGACGCCTTCCAGGAAGCCGACATCTGCGGCATCACGATGCCGATCACCAAGCACAACTTCCTGGTCACCGATCCGGCGGACATCCCGCGCACCATCGCGGAGGCCTTCCACCTCGCCTCGACCGGCCGCCCCGGCCCGGTCCTGGTGGACATCCCCAAGGACGTCCTGCAGGAGATGACCTCCTTCTCCTGGCCGACGGAGATGCGGCTGCCGGGCTACCGGCCCACGCTGCGCCCGCACGGCAAGCAGGTCCGCGAGGCCGCCCGGCTGATCAGCAAGTCGCGCCGCCCGGTCCTCTATGTCGGCGGTGGCGTGATCAAGGCCGACGCCTCGCGTCAGCTGATGGAACTGGCGGAGCTGACCGGGATCCCGGTCGTCACCACGCTGATGGCCCGCGGCGCCTTCCCCGACTCGCATCCGCAGCACCTCGGCATGCCGGGAATGCACGGTTCGGTCGCCGCGGTCGCCGCGATGCAGCGGGCGGATCTGCTGATCGCCCTCGGCGCCCGCTTCGACGACCGCGTCACCGGGCAGCTGTCGTCGTTCGCGCCGGACGCCGCCATCGTCCACGCCGACATCGATCCGGCCGAGATCTCCAAGAACCGCAAGGCGGACGTGCCGATCGTCGGCGACTGCGCGGAGATCATCACCGAGCTGATCGAGGCCGTCCGCGCCGAGACCGACAAGTCCGCGAAGCCGGATCTGACGGACTGGTGGACGCAGGCGAGCGCTTGGCGTGACGACTACCCGGCCGGTTACGAGTGGCCCGACGACGGGACGCTTTCGCCGCAGTACGTCATCGAGCGCATCGGTTCGCTCGTCGGCCCGGACGCGGTCTACACCGCGGGCGTCGGCCAGCACCAGATGTGGGCCGCGCAGTTCGTGAAGTACGAGAACCCGCGCACCTGGATCAACTCCGGCGGTCTCGGCACGATGGGCTTCGCCGTCCCCGCCGCGATGGGCGCCAAGTTCGGCATGCCGGACAAACAGGTCTGGGCCATCGACGGCGACGGCTGTTTCCAGATGACGAACCAGGAACTGGCCACCTGCGCCATCGAAGGCGCGCCGATCAAGGTCGCCGTCATCAACAACGGCAACCTGGGCATGGTCCGCCAGTGGCAGAACCTTTTCTACTCCGAGCGGTACTCCAACACCGATCTCGGTACGCACAAGCACCGCATCCCCGACTTCACCCTGCTCGCGGAGGCGCTCGGCTGCGCCGGGCTCCGCTGCGAGACGAAGGAGGACGTCGACGCCACCATCCGGCGCGCCATGGAGATCAACGACCGCCCCGTCGTGATCGATTTCGTGGTGGGGAAGGATGCCCAGGTGTGGCCCATGGTGGCCGCGGGCACCGGTAACGACGAAATCATGGCCGTGCGCGGGATCCGCCCGCTCTTCGACGACGACGAAGTCGCCGCCGAGGCGGAGATCGCGGCGGCGGCAGAAGGAGACGCCCGATGAGCGTGCACACCCTGAGCGTTCTGGTCGAGAACAAGCCCGGTGTCCTCGCACGGGTTTCCGGACTGTTCTCCCGGCGTGGTTTCAACATCGAATCCCTCGCCGTCGGGCCCACGGAGAATCCCGAGGTGTCCCGGATGACGATCGTGGTCGCCGTCGAAGAGCTACCGCTCGAACAGGTGACCAAACAGCTCAACAAGCTGGTCAACGTCATCAAGATCGTGGAATTGGAAAAGTCCACAGCCGTGCAGCGTGAACTGCTGCTGGTCAAGGTCCGGGCCGACGCCACCGTGCGCAGCCAGGTCCTCGAGACAGTCCAGCTTTTCCGCGCGAAAGTGGTGGATGTGTCCCCCGAGGCGCTCACCGTCGAAGCCACCGGGACCTCGGACAAGATCGGTGCCCTGCTGCGGATGCTGGAGCCCTATGGCATCCGCGAACTGGTCCAGTCCGGAATGGTCGCGGTCGGCCGGGGCGCCCGATCCATTACCGCCACCTCCGCTCGATAATTTTGTAAGTCAGGAAAGGAAGTAGTACCCCTCATGGCAGTGGAAATCTTTTACGACGACGACGCGGACCTTTCGATCATCCAGGGTCGCAAGGTCGCCGTGATCGGCTACGGCAGCCAGGGTCACGCGCACTCGCTGAGCCTGCGCGACTCCGGCGTCGATGTCCGCATCGGTCTGCCCGAGGGCTCGAAGTCGCGGGCCAAGGCCGAGGAGCAGGGTCTCCGCGTGCTCACCCCGGCCGAGGCCAGCGCCGAAGCCGACCTGATCATGATCCTCGCGCCGGACACCAAGCAGCGCGCGATCTACGAGAAGGACATCGAGCCGCACCTCAAGGACGGCGACGCGCTGTTCTTCGGTCACGGCTTCAACATCCGCTACGACCTGATCAAGCCGCCGTCGAATGTGGACGTCGCCATGGTCGCGCCGAAGGGCCCGGGCCACCTGGTCCGCCGCCAGTTCGTCGACGGCAAGGGCGTCCCGGCGCTCATCGCCGTCGAGCAGGACGCTTCCGGCACCGCGCAGGCGCTCGCGCTCTCCTACGCGGCCGCCATCGGTGGCGCCCGCGCCGGTGTCATCAAGACGACCTTCACCGAGGAGACCGAAACCGACCTCTTCGGCGAGCAGGCCGTGCTCTGCGGTGGCGCCTCCGCGCTGGTGCAGACCGGTTTCGAGGTGCTCACCGAGGCCGGCTACGCCCCGGAGATCGCCTACTTCGAGGTGCTGCACGAGCTGAAGCTGATCGTCGACCTCATGTACGAGGGCGGCATCGCGCGTCAGCGCTACTCGATCTCCGACACCGCCGAGTACGGCGACCTGACCCGCGGCCCGCGCGTCATCTCGCCGGCGGTCAAGGAAGAGATGAAGAAGATCCTCGGCGAGATCCAGGACGGCACCTTCGCCCGCGAATGGGTCGCCGAGGACGAGGCCGGGCGGCCGAACTTCACCAAGCTCGAGGAGCAGGGCAACCAGCACCCGATCGAGGAGACCGGCAAGAAGCTGCGCGACCTGATGTCGTGGGTGGACCGGCCGATCACCGAGACCGCCTAGTTTCACCGCCGAAGGGGCCCTTCATCGTGAAGGGCCCCTTCGTTTTGCGTGCCGGAAAGCGATAGCGTGGACACCATGAGTGAGCAGCCGGTGGACGACAAGGCTCATGTCAGGCCCGACCTGGATCTGAGCGACGCGGTGTGGATCCGGGCGGAACCGGAGGGCGCGAACCTCGAAGACCGCGCCGAGTACGCGCTGGTTCCGCACACCGACGGCCTCACCTATACCGCGATGCGCCAGGCGTCGGATCCGGACGGCCATATCCTCGTGTTCACGCCGACCGAATGGGACGCGTTCGTGAAAGGCGTGCGGGACGGGGAATTCGACCTTCCGGGTTAGGTCCGCGCCAACAGTTCGCCAAGCCGTCCGGTGGCGGCCGCGATGGCGAGATGGTCGGCGTAGTCGCGCGATTCGACGATCAGCCCGTCGCGCACGCGCAGTACGAAGATGTTCGAGACGCGGAATTCCGGGCTGTCGCCCGCCGTTCCCTGGTAGTCGAACTCGCCGATCACGACTTCCGGGTCGAGGGTTTCGTGGATCACCAGATCGCGGACCTGGAACCGGACCTTGCCCTGCTCGCTGAACTGGAAATGCTCGCGCAGGTCTTCCCTGGTCCGCAAGGTCTCCGCCCCGACACCGCGCGGGCTCTTCGGATCCGCCGTCGAGGCGGGCCGCGGCGGAACCGGCGTGAGTTCCCGCTGTGCGGCTTCGAAGCTCTTTTTCAGGTCCTCCAGACCATCGAGCGCCGCGATGAGGCGCAGGTAGTCGTGGTAGTCGCGAGAGTGGGCGATGAGCCCGTCGCGGACCCGGAGGAGCTGGATATTGGCGATGTCGAAGGACTTCCCGGTGTCCAGCGCCTCGCCGACGTTGCGGTACTCGGCGATGATCACCTCCGGGTCGGTTGTCCCGTGTATCAGGACATCGGCCCTGTTCATGCGCACGTTCATTCCGCCGCCGAAGTTCTCGGGGAGGGTCTCGCGGCCCTCGTACCTGGTCGGCACGGGCGGTCGTTGCGGGTTTTCGACGACGGCGTCTTCCGCGTAGAGCGCGAAGATCTCTTCCCAGTGTCGAGCGGTGATGCTCGCGGAAAGCTTGTCGAAGACGTCGCAGGGTGTGGTCATGAGGTCTCCCAGTCAGACATAAACGGAGTCTGTAGTCCGCCTATGACAATACGGCCTACAGACTCCACTTGTTCATCGGTCACTCCGCGACGGACAGCACGACCTTCCCCGTGGTCTTGCCCGACGCCACGAGTTCCTGGGCTTTCGCCGCCTCTTCCAGTGGGAACACCGTGTCGATGGTCGGCTTGAGGCGTCCGCTTTCGACGAGTTCGGCCAGCGCGAGGAGTCCCGCGCGGTCGGGCTCGGCGAGGGTGAACCCGGCGGTGACTCCGGCGGCCTCGGCCAGTTCCGGCATTCGCTCGTCGTTCGTGCGGGTGAGCTGGATGAGCCTGCCGCCGCGGCGCAGCGTCTTGAGCGACCGAGGTCCGTACTCCAGGCCGATCGTGTCGAGGACGACGTCGATGTCGCGGACCTCCTCGACGAAATCCGCGGTCCGGTAATCGACGAGTTCGTCCGCGCCGAGGCCGCGGAGGAACTCGTGCTTGGCCGCGCTGGCCGTCCCGATCACGTACGCGTCGCGCGCCTTGGCGATCTGGACCGCGAGATGCCCGACACCGCCCGCCGCCGCGTGGATCAGGACCCGTTGTCCCGGCTGGATGTCCGCCGTGTCGACGAGGCTTTGCCAGACGGTCAATCCCGCGAGCGGGACCGCGGCAGCGTGTACAGGGTCCAAAGTGGACGGTTTGCGCGCGAAGTGGCGGCTCGGCGCTGCGACGTACTCGGCGTACGCGCCGGCCTGGAACGGGAACGAAGGCATGCCGAAGACCTCGTCGCCGGGGGAGAACAGGGACGCGCCCGCGCCGACCTCTTCGACCACGCCGGACACGTCCCAGTCGAGGATGAACGGCGGATCGCCCATCGGGCCGATGCCGCCGGTCTCGCGCGTCTTCCAGTCGACCGGGTTGACGCCGGCGGCGTGCACCCGGACCAGGATCCGGGTCGGGCCGGGGATGGGTCTTTCAACGTCGACGAGTTCGAGGACTTCGGGGCCGCCCAGGCGGTTCTGGCTGATCGCTCGCATGGGCCCATTGTTCGGTGCGCGTCGTACTTTCGGCGAGGCTCGGGCGGGCCAGTGGGCGTCAGGATCGGGACAGCCGGGAGCGCGTCGCGGGTGCTGGGGTCGTGCAATGAAGGGGCCTTTCATAGCAAAATTTGCTATGAAAGGCCCCTTCATTGCA
>NZ_JBIUAQ010000059.1:0-11917 GCF_044547565.1 Amycolatopsis sp. NPDC052450
TGGAGTTAATGGACGTTTAGTGGGGCCCGGGGGGGGGGTTTTGCTGTTTTGGGTGGGTTCTCTGCAGGGGGCCGAGGGAAGGGGACCTTCACGAGCTAGCCGCCGGCTGCAATGAAGGACTCCTTCATCGCAAAATTTGCTATGAAAGGCCCCTTCATTGCACGCGTGGCCCGCAACTCCCGACGGCACGCGGACGAGCGAGTCACTAGCGTCAGCGCGCCAGGTCGGCCACCAACTCGTACGACCGCACCCGGTCCGCCTGGTCGTGCACCATGGTCGTGATCATCAGCTCGTTCGCGCCCGTGTCGGTGAGCAGTGTCTCGAGTCCCTTGTGGACGGTCTCGGGCGAGCCGATGATGCTGCTCGCGGCCCGGTCCTCGATGAACACGCGCTCGATGTCGGTGTACGGGTAGGCCGCGGCCTCTTCCGGTGTCGGAAGCGGGATGGGGCGGCCTTTGCGCAGGCTGAGGAACGTCAGGCCGCTGGGGGCGGCGAGGTACTGGGCGCGTTCGTCGGTCTCGGCGGCGACCACGGAGACGCCGAGCATCACGTACGGCTCGTCCAGGACGTCCGACGGTTTGAACGCGTCGCGGTAGAGCGCCACGGCGGGAAGCGTGTTCTCGGCGCTGAAGTGGTGCGCGAACGAGAACGGCAGGCCCAGTTCGCCCGCCATCCGCGCGCTGAAGCCGCTCGACCCGAGCAGCCACACCGGCGGCTTGTTGCCTTCGGCGGTGACGGCGTTGACCGCGCGCTGGTCGGAGTGCTCGAAGTAGGCCAGCAGTTCCGCGAACTGCTGCGGGAAGTTCTCCGCGGAGAGTCCGCCGGGGCCGCGCAGCGCCAGCGCGGTCCGCTGGTCGGTGCCCGGCGCGCGGCCGATGCCGAGGTCGATCCGGCCGGGGTGGAATGCCTCCAGGGTGCCGAACTGCTCGGCCACCACCAGCGGCGCGTGGTTCGGCAACATGACCCCGCCGGAGCCGACCCGGATGCGTTCGGTGGCGGCGGCGACCTGGCCGATCATCACGGCGGTCGCGGAGCTGGCGATCCCGGGCATGTTGTGGTGTTCGGCGAGCCAGTACCGGTGATAGCCGAGCGCCTCGGTCCGGCGCGCGAGGTCGAGGGTGTTGCGCAGTGAGTCGCTCACGCCGCCCCCGGCCACGACGGGCGAGAGGTCGAGCACGGACAGCGGGATGTCAGGCAAAGAGGTCACGCATCGGTACAACGCGCCGGGTCCCCGATCCCTTCCCGCGCCTGTCGATCGATCGAAATTAACCGACTCGATGTACCCGGTACTCGGCGGAGTCCCCCCGTTTCCACGGTACGGTTGCCCCCGAATGCGACCGTGGGAAAACCACTGAAAAGAAAGGATTAAGGGTGCCGCGTCCGGAGCGACCTTTGGACCCCGGGGACGATCCGTTACTGGAGTTCGCCGCCGATCTCCGGCGTCTGCGGGAGAAGGCCGGAAATCCGACGTACCGCGAGCTGGGCAGGCGTGCCCACTACTCCGCGGGCACCCTCTCCGAAGCCGCCGGCGGGAAGAAGATGCCCAGCTTGGCGGTCACGTTGGCCTACGTCCGGGCGTGCGACGGCCCCGAGGAGGAGTGGGAGGCCCGCTGGCACGACGTGACCGAGCGGACGCGCCCCGGAGTCAGCGATTCACCGGTTGCCCCACCGAATGGGGAATCGGCCCCTTATATCGGTCTGACCGCATTCGGACCGGACGACGCGAGCCGATTCTTCGGTCGCGAACGACTCGTCCGAAAACTCGTGACCAGGCTTTCGGACCAACGATTCTTGGCGGTTCTGGGCGCTTCCGGTTCCGGTAAGTCGTCCTTGCTCCGGGCGGGTCTGCTCCCGGCCGCGGACGAGACGTCCGTGACCCTGCTGATGACCCCCGGTTCGCGGCCGCTGCAGGAGTGCGCCGTCCAGTTCGGCGCCGCGCTCGGGCTCGCGCCCGGCGGGCTGCTCGCCGAGTTCACCGCACATCCGCGCAACCTCGGCCTCGCCGCCCGTCAGCTGGTCGCCGACCGCGAGGGTGACGTCGTGCTGGTCGTCGACCAGTTCGAAGAGGTCTTCACGCTGTGCCAGGACGTCGACGAGCGGGCCGCCTTCCTGTCCGCGCTCGTCACCGCGACGACCGGACCGGAGAGCCGGACCAGGGTCGTCCTCGGCATCCGCACCGACTTCTACACGCACTGCGCGCGGCATCCCGAGCTGGTCGAGGCCATGCAGGACGCGCAGATCCTGGTCGGCCCGATGAGCACCGAAGAGCTGCGGCAGGCCATCTCGCGGCCGGCCATCGACGCCGGGTACCGCGTCGAGAACGCGCTGGTCTCGCGGCTCGTCGCCGACGCGACCGGACAGCCCGGCGTGCTGCCGCTTCTCTCGCACGCGCTGCTGGAGACGTGGCGCCGCCGCCACGGCAACACCCTCACCCTCACCGGCTACGAATCCACCGGCGGCATCGAACGGTCGGTCGCGCAGACCTCCGAGCACACCTTCACCGCGCTGAGCGAACACCAGCAACGGCTGGCGAACCAGATCTTCCTCCGGATGACCGCGCTCGGCGAAGGCACCGAGGACACCAAACGCCGCATCACCCGCGACGAGGTGGACGCGGACGACCCGGACGTCGCCGTCGTGCTGGACAGGCTGGCGTCGTCGCGGCTGGTCACCCTCGACGACAACGGCATCGAGATCGCGCACGAGGCGCTGATCCGGGGCTGGCCGCGCCTGCGCGAGTGGCTCGCCGAAGACCGTGAGGGCCTGCGCGTGCACCGCCAGCTCACCGAGGCGACCGACGCGTGGGAATCGGTCGGCCGCGACGACGGCTGGCTCTACCGCGGCGCGCGGCTGTCCATCGCCAGGGAATGGGCGGGGGAGCACGACAGCGCGCTTTCCCAGCGTGAACGCCGGTTCCTCGACGCGAGCGTGGCGATCGAGAACCACGAACAGACCGTCGCGCGGCGACGCACCAGGAGGTTGCGCCAGCTGGTCGCGCTCCTGGCCGTGCTGCTGGTGCTGGCGACGGCCGCGATGGCGTACGCCGTGCGGGCCGAGCAGACCGCGACGAGCCAGCGCAACAACGCCCTCGCGCAGAAGGTCGCCGGGCAGGCCATCGAGATGCGGACGACGAATCCGGCGCTGGCCGCGCAGCTCGCGCTGGCGGCGTACCGCGTCGATCCGAGCGTGGACACCCGCGGCAGCGTGCTCGGGATGTTCGAATCGCCGTACTCGACCCGGGTCAGCGGACACGGCCACCGCGTCAACGCGGCCGCCCTGCGCGGCGACGGCCAGGTCCTGGTGACCGGCAGCTGGGACCACACGGCCAAGCTGTGGGACGTCGGCGATCCCCATCGCCCGAGGGAACTGGCCACGTTGTCCGGGCACACCGAGAACGTCAACTCGGTGGCGTTCGGCGCGGGCGTGGTCGCGACGGCGGGCTGGGACAAGACCGTGCGGCTGTGGAACGTCGCCGATCCGGCGAAACCCGGGCCGGGCGTGGTGGCCGGGGAGCATCCGAGCCGGGTCAACGCGGTGGCGTTCAGCCCGAAGGCGGCGGTGCTCGCCACCGCGGACGGCGGCGGCACGGTGCGCCTGTTCGACGTCCGCGATCCCGCGAAACCGGTGCTCGCGGCCACCCTCGCCGGGCACACCGGCAACGTCAACGGTCTCGCGTACGCCCCCGACGGGCGGACGCTCGTCTCGACCGGCGCCGACAAGACCGCGCGGCTGTGGGACGTCGCCGACCCGCTCAAGACCAAGCCGCTCGGCGTGGTGAACGGGCACACGGCCGGGGTCCACTCCGCGACGTTCGCCCCGGACGGCCGGACGCTCGCCACCGCGAGCATCGACCAGACCGCGCGCCTGTGGAACGTCGCCGACCCGATGGCGCCGACGCCGCTGGGGACGATGGCCGCGCACAGGACCATCGTGCGGTCCGTGGGGTTCAGCCCGGACGGGACGACGCTGGTCACCACCGGTTTCGACCGCGCCGCGCGGCTGTGGGACATCACCGATCCGGCGAAGCCGCGCGAGAAACCGGCGCTCGTCGGGCATACCGCGGCCGTGGTCTGGGCGGTGTTCTCGCCGGACGGCCGCACACTGGTGACGGCGAGCGACGATCAGACCGTGCGGCTGTGGGATCTGCCGGGGCCCGCGATCAGCGGCCCGGCGAGGTCGGCCTGCCGGGCGGTCTACAGCTCCGACGGGAAACTGCTGGCCACCGGCAGCCAGGACGGCGTCGTGCGCCTGGTCGACGTCGCCGACACCCGGAACCCGCGTGAGCTCGGCAAGATCGCGGGCTTCGGCCAAGGTGTCTGCGGTCTCGCGTTCAGCCCGGACGGCCGGACGCTCGCCGCCGGCTCCTGGGACCACACGATGCGGCTGATCGATGTCACCGATCCGCGGAAGCCGGTCGACACCGGCGTCTTCTACCGGCCGGAGGAGGAGATCGACCCGGTCGCGTTCAGCCCGGACGGCCGGACGCTCGCGACCGCGGGCAGCGGGCACACGGTGAAACTGTGGGACGTGGCCGACATCCGGCGGCCCGTCGAACTCGCGACCCTCACCGGGCACGAGGACGACGTCCATTCGATCGCGTTCAGCCCGGACGGCCGCACCGTGCTGAGCGGCGGCTGGGATCACACCGCGCGGCTGTGGGACATCTCGATGGCGAAGGCGCCGAAGCAGCTTTCGGTGCTGGAGGGACATTCCGACACGGTGTTCTCGGTGGCCTACAGCCCGGACGGCAAACTCGCCGCCACCGGAAGCGCCGATCGCACCGGCAGGCTGTGGGACGTGACGAATCCGGCGGCGCCCCGGCAGGCGGCGCTGCTGTCCGGGCACACGGACAACGTCATCTCGGTCGCGTTCGGCGGGGCCGGGAAGACGCTCGCGACCGGCAGCTACGACCGGTCCGTGCGACTATGGGATGTCTCCGATCCCGGAGCGGTCCGGGAATCGGCGAACCTGACCGACGACGTCGATCGGGTCAACGCGGTGGCGTTCGCTCCCGACGGGCACACCCTCGCGGGCTCCGTCGCGGACGGCAGCGTGCGGTTGTGGGAGACCAGCCCCGAACGGGCCGCCGAACGCATCTGCGCGACCGTGTACCCGCGGATCACGCCCGACGAGTGGGAACAACACCTGCCGGGGCTCGATTACCGGCCTCCATGCCCGTGACCACGGCCGATCCGTTGTTCGGCGTTGTTGTTCGGTGGATCGGCCGTGACACCGAACAACGAAGAGGCGCTAGAAATACCCCTGGACGTGCGATGCGTCCCCACATCGTTCACTCACCGGGGGTCTGAAGGGCTCCTTCAGGGCATTCACCAGTGTCCTGAAGGAGCCCTTCAGCTTTTTCACGCACGTCCCGTCACGCAATTCGGCACCAGGTTGCGGTAGTCGGCGATGCGAACTACCGCAACCTGGTGCCGAATTGCGGGGGGAGTGCGGGAGTCAGGCGGCCGGGATCCAGTCCGGGTTCGAGGCGAGGACGGTCAGCTGCTGGGTCGCGCGGGTCAGCGCGACGTACAGCACGCGGCGTCCGGTGGTCGACTCCGTGATGAGGTCGTTGGGCTCCACCAGGACGACGGCGTCGTATTCGAGGCCCTTGGAGTCGAGGCTGCCGACGACCTTGAGCCGCTCGTCCGAAAGCCCTTCGAGCCAGCCCTCGACCTCGGGCACCCGGTCCATGGCGGTGATCACGCCGACGGTGCCTTCGACGGCCCCCATCAGCTCCTTCACCGCGGCCTGGGTGGCCGCCTCCAGCCCGGCGGCCTCGACCGGCCGGACCTCCGGCGTGATGCCGGTCTGCCGCACCGCGCGCGGGAGCTCGTCGGCCTCGGCGTGCCCGGCGACGACCTTCGCGGCCAGGTCGAAGATCTCCGCCGAGTTCCGGTAGTTGGTGCGCAGGGTGAACCGGCGCCGCGTCGTCTTGAGCCCGAAGGCCTGGTCACGCGCCATCGCGGCCTCGGCCGGATCCGGCCACGAACTCTGCACCGGGTCGCCGACCACGGTCCAGCTCGCGTACTTCCCGCGCCGCCCGACCATCCGCCACTGCATCGGCGAGAGGTCCTGCGATTCGTCGACGACCACGTGCGAGTACTCGTCGTAGTGCTGGGGCCGGGTCGGGGCGCCGCCGCGTTCCGGGTTGACCTCGATGCTCTGCCTGCCCTTGCGCCGCTTCGGCGGCTCGCCGATCAGGACGCGCAGCTCGTCGAGCAGTGCGACGTCCGCGATGGTCCAGCCGCGCGAACGGTCGGCGAAGTCGGCCGCGAGCAGGCTGATCTCGTTGCGGTTGAGCAGGCCCTTCGCCGCGGCGGCGAGCCGCTTCTCCACGCCGAGCCACCGCAGGATCTGCGCCGGGTACAGGATCGGCCACCAGACCACCAGGAACCGGTGGAACTCGATGCGCTCGCCGAGTTCGCTGATCAGCTCGGCCTTGTCGATCTGACGGCCGTCGTCCTTCGCGTGCTGGTCGGCCTTCGCGGCGAGCGCGTCGAGCAGCAGTTCGGCGGCGCGGATCCGCGACCGGTTCGGTGGCCCGCCCGCGGTGTGCACCTTGCGGCGCACCTTGTCGAGTTCGCGCGCGTTCAGCCGCAGCACCTCGCCGCGGTAGACCATCTTCATGTCCTCGGGCGCGTCCTCCGGCGTGTCCCGCAGCGCGCGCAGCAGGATCTTGCGCATGCGCAGCGATCCCTTGATCGCCGCCAGCGGCGCCGGGTCCTGACGGGTCGCTTCGAGACCGTCGAGGACCTCGCCGAGCGCGCGCAGTTCGACGTTCGTCTCACCCATCGACGGCAGCACCCGCGAGATGTAGCTGGTGAACACCCCGGACGGGCCGATCACCAGCACGCCCGCGCCGCCGAGCTGGCGGCGGTGGCGGTAGAGCAGGTACGCCGCCCGGTGCAGCGCGACCGCGGTCTTGCCGGTGCCGGGGCCGCCGGTGATCTCCGTGACCCCGCGCCACGGTGCTCGGATGACCTCGTCCTGTTCCTTCTGGATGGTGGCGACGATGTCCCGCATCTTCTCGCCACGCGATCGCCCGAGCGCGGCCATCAGCGCGCCTTCGCCGACGATCTGCATGTTCTCGGGGACCGCGTCGGCGATCAGGACGTCGTCGTCGACATCGAGCACGTTCTGGCCGGAGCACCGGATCACCCGGCGCCGGACGACGTCCATCGGCTCCTCGGCCGTCGCCTGGTAGAACGCCGCCGCCGCGGGCGCGCGCCAGTCGGTGACGAGGTTGTCGAACTCGGCGTCGCGGATGCCGAGACGGCCGACGTAGATGTGGTCGTTGTCGAGATGGTCGAGCCTGCCGAAGACCAGGCCTTCGTACTCCGCGTCGAGGGTCTGCAGGGTCTGATTGGCGTGGTACACCATCATGTCCCGTTCGAACAGCATCGACGCCTGCTCGAAGATCGCTTCCCGCCCGGCGCCATGGCCGATTTCATAGCCCTTGGTACGCATGGCCTCAGCCTGGGCTCGCAGTTCGGCGAGCCGGGTGTAGACCGTGTCCACATGGGCTTGCTCGATGGCGATCTCGGCCCGTCTGACCCGAGGTTCGGACACGCAACGCTCCTAAACGCTTCTATCGCCTCCGAGGGCGAAGGACGACTCTACGCGAGCTGGGCGGCGGCTTCACCAAGTCCCGGCCAACGTCACGGCCGAAGGCGTTGAGGCACGATGCTCCAATGACCAGGATCGTGGCGGGGACCGCGGGCGGCAGGCGGTTGAAGGTCCCTCCGAAGGGCACGCGGCCCACGTCGGAACGCGTCCGCGAGGCGCTGTTCAACGCGCTGGAGGTCGCCGGCGAGCTCCAGGGGACCCAGGTCCTCGACCTTTACGCCGGTTCGGGCGCGCTCGGGCTGGAGGCGTTGTCCCGCGGCGCGGCGGGCGCGCTCTTCGTCGAACACGACAGGCGCGCGGTCGAAGTGCTCAAGGGGAACGTCGCCGCGCTGGGGCTCGGCGGCACGGTCCGCGCCGGGACCGTCGAATCCGTCGTCGCCGCTCCGGCGCCGGAAACATTCGACATCGTCCTCGCGGACCCGCCGTACGCTGTCGATTCCACCCGCCTGGGTGAGGTCATGGCCGCGCTCGCGGCAGGCCGGTGGGTCGTGGACGGGGCGCTGGTGGTGATCGAACGGGCAGCGCGGGACGGTGAACCGGACTGGCCGCCCGGCTTCGAACCGATGCGCACGAAGCGCTACGGCGACACCGCGCTCTACTGGGCGGAATATCAGATGTGAGACGGCGCACTGATGAACGCGCAGGGGTCCCTTCTCCTTGGTAGCGTCCGCGCATGCGGCGTGCGGTCTGTCCCGGGTCCTACGACCCGGCCACCAATGGACATCTCGACATCATCGAGCGGGCGGCCAAGCTGTTCGACGAGGTCGTCGTCGCGGTGGGGGTGAACAAGAGCAAGAAGGGCCTGTTCACCACCGACGAGCGGATGGACATGCTGCGCGAGATCACCGCGAAGCTGCCGAACGTGCGCGTGGATTCCTGGCAAGGCCTCCTGGTCGACTACTGCCGCGAGAACGACATCATCGCGGTCGCGAAGGGGCTGCGGTCGGTCAGCGACTTCGACTACGAGCTCCAGATGGCGCAGATGAACCGTGAGCTGACCGGGCTCGAAACCCTGCTGATGGCGAACAACCCGGCGTACGGGTTCGTGTCGAGCTCGCTGGTCAAAGAGGTCTCCGCGCTCGGGGGCGACATCGAGCACCTCGTCCCGCCGATAGTGTTCAAACGCCTCATGGAGAAGCACTCCGAACGAGGTTGACCCGAACGGCCGAAGCCGTTGGTCGGTCAACGGTGAACGGCGGTGAAGAGTTCATCTCGGCGCCTTCTGGTGAATACACGATCGGGTTACGGTCCGAAAATGACCAACAAACGATCGCGGATCGCCGCCGCGCTGCTCGTTCTGCTTGTCAGCTTCTTCGGCGGGGTGAGTGCCGCGCAGGCCACTGCCGCCCCCGTCTCGATCCAGCAGAACCCTTGTGGGGATCTCACCGGGTTCAAGCACGTGTCGCTTTCGTCGCTGCCCGCCGAGGCGACGACGACCTACAACCTCATCCAGAAGGGTGGCCCGTTCCCGTACCCGGACAAGGACGGCACGGTCTTCTCCAACCGCGAGAACATCCTCCCGAAGTGCGCTTCGGGCTACTACCGCGAGTACACGGTCCCGACGCCGGGTTCGCCCGATCGCGGTGCGCGCCGCATCGTCACCGGCAACGCCGGCGAGCACTTCTACACCGCCGACCACTACAAGACCTTCTCCGTGATCGACGCCGACGGCACGCCCGCTCCGAAGTGCGGCGACACCTCGAAGCTGGCGAAGGCCGGCTACTCGACGCTGTCTTCCGCGGCGAAGTCCGTGGTGGACAAGGCCCGCGGCGGCGCGACCGGCACGGTCTACGAGAACCGCGAAGGTGTGCTGCCGTCGTGCGCCGCCGGTTACTACCAGCTGTTCCCGGTGGGCACGAGCGACCGCGTGATCTCCGGCAAGGGCGGCGAGATCATCTACACGCCGGACCGTTACGCCACCTTCAAGCTGGTGAACCTCGACGGCTGATCCGCTCATGCAACATTTCGTGCCTCCCCGTCCGTGAGATACACCGGAACACGGACGAGGAGGCACGATGCGGTCTGGGGACGATGCGAGCTTCAGGGAGTTCGCCAGGGACAAGGCGCTACCGCTCAGGCGGACGGCGTATCTGCTCTGCGGCGACTGGCATCTCGCGGAGGATCTGGTCCAAACCGCGCTCATCAAGCTCTACCGGGTCTGGCCGAAGGTCCGCCGGAAAGGGCCCGTCGACAACTACACGAGGCAGATCCTGATGCGCTGCTGGCTCGACGAGCGGCGACGACCTTGGCGGAGCAGAGAGAACCGCGACGGCGTCGTCCCCGAAGAGCCCGCCATCCCGGCCGATACCGGGGTCTCGGATTCGCTGCTTCACGCCCTCGCCGAAGTTCCGCCGAAACAGCGCGCCGCCGTCGTGCTGCGCTACTGCGCCGATCTCCCGGTCGCGGAGGTCGCCGTCGCGCTGCGCTGTTCGGAAGGGACGGTCAGGAGCCAGGCCGCGCGAGGGCTCGACGCCCTCCGCGCGGCCCTGCAGAGACAGCACGACGCGGCTGTCTCCGGGAGGAGCGCGTGATGGACGAACTCGAAAACAGGCTGCGCGGGATCAAACTGGCCGAGCCGCCGCTCGGCTTCGACCCGGACGAAGTCGCCGGGACGGCGGCGAAGAAGGTGCGGAACCGGCGGGCGGTCGCGGTGACGGGGGCCGCGACGCTGGCGATGATCGCCGCGGCCGTGGTGGTCGTGACGCCAAGGGAGAGGCCGGTGGAGGTGACACCGGCCGCGCCCCCGAGCCGGGCCGAGCAGAAGGCACGCGATCTCCAGCACCTCAAGGACGTGCTGCCGGGTATCCTGGCCGGCGCGAAGGACATCTCCGTCCGGGATTTCGTCCAGGTGAACGACTGGGACCTGATGACCTCGGAGGTCAAGTACACCGACACCGCCGGGGTCAGACGGCAGATCAACCTCACGATCAGCGGCCCGGTGACCACGAAAGAGGGCTATCCCCGCCAGGGCTACTGCGAGCCGGGTCGGCGGGGGGACGCCATCGGGCCCGACCGCAAGCCGATGCGGTGTGAAGAGCTGGTCACGCCGTCGGGGACACCGGTGGCGATCTCCGAGACCACGCCGAAGAACATCGACCAGTTCGGCGAGCCGATCGTGACCGGTCAAGGCGTTTCGACCGGCAAGGTCACCGGCCGCAACGCGATCGCCTGGCAGCCGGACGGCGGATCGGTCAACGTCGGAGACCTCGGTTCCTGGGACGCGCCGCAAGCCGGACCGTCGCTCACCGACGAACAGCTGGTCAAGCTCGTCACCGACCCGGCCTTCACGTTCCGGTGATCATGTCGCGCGGTACCGGCGGGGACACGCCCGGTACCGCGCGCTTTCACCCCTTACGGCGGCGATGAGGGCAAACTGATCTCAGGGAATGTGGGGATCGCTGTAGCAGTAGGTAGGGAGTGGGCCGTGTACCGGGTTTTCGAGGCGCTCGACGAGCTCGTCACCATCGTGGAGGAAGCCCGCGGCGTGCCGATGACCTCCAGTTGCGTCGTGCCACGCGGGGACACCCTCGAGTTGCTCGACGACATCCGCGACGCCCTCCCGGGTGAAGTCGACGACGCGCAGGACGTCCTGGACAAACGCGACCAGCTGATCCAGACCGCCCGCACCGAAGCGGCGGAGACGATCACCACGGCGAACACCGAGGCCGACCGCACGGTCGCCGACGCCCAGGCCGAGGCCGAGCGCATCCTCGCCGACGCCCGCGCCCGCGCCGAGCAGATGATGAGCGACGCGCACGGCGAGGCCGAGCGCATGGTCGCCGCCGGACAGGCCGAGTTCCAGAACCTCACCGACCGCTCCCGCGCGGAGTCGGAGCGGATGATCCAAGCCGGCCGCGACGCCTACGAGCGCGCCATCGAGGACGGCCGCGCCGAACAGGCCCGGCTCGTCGCCCAGACCGAGGTCGTCCAGGCCGCGCACGGCGAGGCGGCCCGCATCGTCGACGAAGCGCACGTCGAGGCCGACAAGCAGCGCAGCGACTGCGACGCCTACGTCGACGGCAAGCTGGCCGAGTTCTCCGAACTGCTGGCGACCACGCTGCGGACGGTCGACTCCGGGCGCAACCACCTGCGGTCCCCGGTCAACCTGCCGGGCAACAGCCGGACGTCGCTGTACGACTACCAGTCTTAATCTCTCAAGTACATGAAGGCCCCCTTCACCGCGCTAGGCGCAAGGGGTGGATTCCAGGGGTTGTTGCAACACGGGTGATCATCTGGTTTCGGTGAGGAGTTTAGTTAAGCGCTCGGCTGGGGTGTCCCAGTCGAGCGT
>NZ_JBIUAQ010000060.1:0-11644 GCF_044547565.1 Amycolatopsis sp. NPDC052450
GCCCCCCCACCGCGCCCCGCCACCCACCCACCCGCCACGTGCAGAAGTCCGTGAGGGCCTCCTTCCCTACCTTCAGGGTAGGGAAGGAGGCCCTCACGGACTTCCGGCCCGCGGGACCCGGACAGGGCGGAACCCGGGCCCAGAGGAGGGGAGGCCCGGGTTCCGAGGAGGGGAGGGTCAGGCGGCCGTGCCCGGTTTGGGCAGCTGCTGCTTGGCCGGGGTGTTCTGATAGGACGCCAGCTGCCAGCCGCCGTCCCGTTTGACGACCGTCCACGAGGCACGGATCGACTGGGAGTCGGCGACCTCGGTCTCGCCGGGGCCGAGCACGCCGCCCTGGGTGATCAGGACGCCCGAGTCCGGGGTGAAGAACCGGATCTCCAGCGGGCGCCCGGTGACCTGGGTGCCCTTGTAGTTGCCCTCGAAGGATTCCACGAGGAACGACCGGATCTCGTCGCGGCCCTTCTTGTAGACGCCGGGGAGGATCATCGTGCCGTCTTCGGTGAAGACGCCGGCGAAGGAGTCGGCGTCGTGGTAGGCCCACGCGGCGATCACCTTCTGGGTCAGTGCCGCGATCGCCGCCTGGTCGGCGGCGGTGCCGGTTTCGGTCGTGGTCATCGGCGGATCCTCCTAGATGTAAAGGGTGTTGGGCTCGAGCCCGCAGAGCACGCGGCCGTACAGCTCGGTGTTGGTGTTGGGGTGCATCAGCGCGTGGAGGTTGACCGCGGCGACGTCGCGGGCGATGCGCTGGATCGGGATGCCCTGGTAGACCGACGAACCGCCGGAAGCACCGGCCAGGATGTCGATGCCTTCCTTGGCGAGGCGGACCACGGCGCCGAGGTCGGCCCGCGCGATCGCGCGTTCCTCGAGTTTCCACGGCGTGCCGTCCGTGGTCTTCCGGTCGACCAAAGTGGACAGACGATGCGCGTGGAACTCGGCCTCGTCGATCTTCAGCGCCGATTCGGCCACCTGGTGGTGCGTGATCGGGGCTTCGCGCTGGGAATCGTAGGCCGTGTAAGTGATCTTGCGATCCGGCAAGCGCTTGAGGAAAGTGTCCTGCGCGCCCTTCGCCATCCCCACCAGCGTCCCCACCGAGGACGCCGAGGCGACCGGAAGCAGCGGCGCCCGGTAGATCGACGCCGAAGCGGCGGCGCCCTGACCTTCCAGCACCGCGGGCAGCGGGAGCACCCGCTCAGCCGGGATGAAGACGTCCTGTGCCACCGTCGACACGCTGCCGGTGCCGCGCAGGCCCGAGGTGTCCCAGTCGTCCACGATCAGCAGGTCCGAGATCGGCACCAGCGCCATGATCGGATACGGCTCGCCCTCCGGCGGCACGAGGATCGCGATGATCTCCTGCCACTGCGCGTGCAGTGCCCCGCTGATGAAACCCCATTTTCCGTTCACCACGACCCCGCCGTCGACCGGCGCGGCCATCGCGGTCGGGCTCAGCGTGCCGCAGACGCGGACGTCCGGGGTGGCGAACACCTCGTCCTGCACGGCTTCCGAGAACTGGCAGGCCATCCAGGTCGGGATCCAGTACACCGAGGCCACCCAGGAGGTGGAGCCGTCGGCGCGGCCGATCTCGGTGGCGACGTCGACCAGGGTCCGGGTGTCGGCTTCGTAGCCGCCGTAACGCTTGGGGCGGCGCAGTTTGAAGACGCCGGCGTCGGCCAGTGCCTCGATGGACTCCTCGTGCACCCGCCGGTTCTGTTCCTGCCAGTTCGAGTGCTTCTTCAGTGCGGGGGCGAGTTCGGCCACGCGGCGAACCAGTTCCTCCCGCGTCGGAACATCGGTGCTCGACACCTTGACCTCCTAGATCGTCGACTGTTCCAGCTTCGCAGCGGTCGGAAGGCGTCGCGTCTTCCTGCTTGCCGGTGCGTCAAGCTGCCGCACGTTCGGAGGTGCGGTCGAGGAAATTCACCACGTTCTGGCCGTCACGCCGGGCGAACCAGGTCGCCATCGGCGCCGCCATCGCGGTCGAGACCAGCGCCATGATCACCAGCATGGTGAACAGCGTCGGGGACAGCACGCCGAGGTCGAGCCCGATGTTGAGGACGACCAGTTCGGTCAGGCCGCGGCAGTTCATCAACGCGCCCACCTGCAGCGAGCGGTTCCAGTTCTCGCCGACCGCACGCGCGGCCAGCGCCGAGCCGCCGAACTTGCCGGCGACGGCCACCAGCAGGATCGCGCCGCACCAGAGCCACGCGCCGCCGCCGGAAAGCAGGCCGATGTCGGTGCGCAACCCGCTGTAGGCGAAGAACAGCGGCAGCATCAACGCCGTCGTCAGCCCACCGGCCTTGTCGTGCAGCCAGGTCGCGATCGGATTGTCCCTGGGGAAGACCACGCCGAACACGAACGCGCCGAACATCGCGTGCACGCCGATCCACTCGGTCGCCATCGCGCACACCAGCACGCCGACCACCGAAAGCGGAGCGGCCTTCTGCAGGCTCGCCACCGGGACCCGCGTCACGAGTTTCCGCAGCAGCGGCCGGACGACCAGGCCGAGCAGCGCGACGAACGCCGCCGTCAGCAAGACCGTCAGTACCACTCCGAACAGCGAAGACGCGGTGGTCAGCGCGATCACCAGCGCCAGCAGGCTCCACGCGGTCACGTCGTCGACCACCGCGCAGGTCAGCGTCACCACGCCGATCTCGCTGCGGAAGAGCCCGATCTCGTGCAGGATCCGCACCAGCACCGGCAACGCCGTGATGCTCATCGACACGCCGAAGAAGAGCGCGAACGGCAGGAATCCGCCGCCGGGCGGGGCGAACCGGGTGTATGCGAGCATGGCGAGCCCGACGCCGAGCAGGAACGGCAGCGCGATGCTGACGTGGCTGACGACCAGCGCGAGCCGTCCGCGCCCGCGCAGCAGCCGGGTGTTCAGTTCCAGCCCGGCGAGGAAGACGAAGAAGATCACGCCGAGTTGTGCCACGACGTTGAGCTGCGGCACCACCGACGGCGGGATCAGCACGGCCGCACCCGAAGGCCACAGCGCGCCGAGCACCGACGGGCCGAGCAGGACGCCCGCGGTGATCTCGCCGATCACCGCGGGCTGCCCGATCCGCTGGGCCAGCCAGCCTGCCACCTTGCAGACGCCGACCACCACGGCGATCGCCAGCAGCAGTTGCGCCAGCGACGGCCCGGACGGCGTCTTCGCCGTGGCGACGATGTCACCGTCGTCGCCACGGGCCAGCAGGATGATCGCGACCACGACGGGCACCACGACCAGTCCTAGGTAGACACCCAGCGCCCGGTACCCGGTGCGGGGTTTGTTCTCCACCATTCAGCTCCCCGCTCAGGGTTCGGTGACGTTCGCGATCAGGTCGTCGAGACTGATCTTCAACAGGGGATGCTTGCCCGACAGTCCGGAGACCAGCGTGACGAAGTCGACGCTCGGCGCGTGGAGCTGCTCCGGGTCCACGACCTCCTGCGCGAGGTCGTAGTAGTACTCCTTGTACTTGGTCCGGTCGTAGAAGCGCTCGACGAAGTTGCGGATCTCGTCGAAGAACGCGCGGTAGTTCCCGGCGTACCGGTCGAGAGCCTTCTCCTCGATGGCCGGGTGTTCCAGGATCTGGTGGACCACTTTGGACAGTGAGCTGCCAGCCAGCGTCGCGAGCGCGACACCGGTGGAGAACAGCGGGTCGACGAACGCGGCCGCGTCACCGACGAGCACCCAGCCGTCGCCGTAGAAGGTTTCGTTGGTGTAGGACCAGTCCCGCGCCGTCCGGTATCCCGCGTGCTGACGGGCGTTGGCCAGCAGTCCCTTGAGCCGGGTGGTCTTGTCCCGTTCGCTCAGGAAGAGCTGTTCCAGCGACTGGTCGTCCGCGTTGGCGAGGTCCGACTTGGTCACGTAGCCGACACTCATCGTGCCCTTGTCGATCGGGATGCCCCAGAACCATCCGTCGGCGGTGCCTTCGATGAGGATGTTGGTCCACTCGTCACCGGGCAGCCGGTCGCAGTTGTCGTAGTAGGTCCAGACCGCGACGTTGCGGAGCTCGTTGTGCCAGGTGATGTCGCTGAACTTCCGGCCGATCACGCGCGACTGGCCGGACGCGTCGACGACCAGCGAGGCGCTGGCCTCGTAGTCGCCTGCCGAACCGCGCAGGGTGAACCGGACGCCGGTGACCCGGCCGGTGTCGGACTGGAGCACGTCCTTGACCGTCGTCTCCTCCACGACGTACGCGCCGAGTTCGCGGGCGCGGTCGAGGATCAGCGTGTCCAGGTCGGCGCGGCGGGTGTGGTAGGCGTAGGTGCCCTCCGCGGCCTTCATGAACGAGAAGTTCCATGGCACGTCCCGGTTCCCCCACACCAGGCTGCCGCCGTACTTGCGTTCGAAACCGCGCGCCTCCATGCGCTCGAGCAGGTCGAGTTCCTGCAGCGGGCGCATCCCGACCGGGATCAGCGATTCGCCGATGTGGTAGCGGGGAAACCGTTCGCGTTCGAGGACCAGGACCGTGCGCCCCTCCTTCGCGAGGAGACCGGCGCAGGTCGCGCCCGCCGGGCCGCCACCGATGACGATGACGTCGAACCGCTCGGGCATACCGTGAAGCGTGGCTGACATGAGGACCCTTTCCCTAGGCCGGTGGAGGAGTGGCGGCGCTCACGCGCGCCGGATGCCGATCTGCGGCTCATAGCTCAGGTACAGCCCGTTGATCGCCTTTTCGGGCTTCTCCGGCGCCTGCTTGTGCTCGTGGACGCGGTTGAGGTTGTCCAGCGGGTTGTGCTTGCCGCTCTCGTCGCCGAGCAGGTGACCCTGGATCCGGCGGTAGACCTCCTCGGTGTCCTCGAGATCGGCGATACCGGTGACGAACCGGTCGAACGCGGCCTGCACGTCCATTCCCGCCCAGTCCTTTTCGGACAGTTGCTGCGCGCGGAAGAAGTGGTGTTCCTTGCCGCGGTAGCTCTCGTAGAAGGTGGACACCAGCACCAGCAGCCGCTCGTAGGCGCGGCGATACACGACCTCGTAGAAGTCCCATGCCTCGGGTTCGCTGATCTCACCGCGGATGACGCTGCTGATCGCGGCGGTGCCGATCAGCGCGCTGTAGGTGCCCAGGTGCACACCGGTCGAGAGCAGGGGGTCGAGGAAGCAGGCGGCGTCGCCGGCGAGCAGGTAGCCGGGGCCCTGGAACTGCTGGGCCGCGTACGAATAGTCCTGCTCCACCTTGACCTCGGTGACCTGTTCGGCCTCGACCAGCAGCTGCTGTATCGCCGGGCAGTCGCCGATCGCCTTGTGGTACACCGGATCCACGCCGCCGAGTTCGTTGCGCGCGGCGTTGAACGAGTCCCGGCCGGTGACCAGTCCGACGCTCATCGTGCCGTCGGGCAGCGGGATCCCCCAGAACCAGCCGTCGCCGACCGAGGCGACGGTGATCGCGCCACGCGGACCGCGGTCGAGTTCCTTCGCGTCCTTCCAGTACGACCAGGCGGCGACGTTGCGGAACACGTTGTGGAACTTGCGGTTCTTCAGGTACTTGGTGGCCATCACGCCACCGCGGCCGGAGGCGTCGACGAGGTAGTCGAACTCGATCCGGCCGGCGTTGGCCTGGTTCTTCGCCTCGGCCCAGTGGGCCGCGACCGGGCGGTCGCCGTCGAAGTCGAGCTTCTTCACCGCGATGCCCTCGTGGACCTCGACGCCGACCTCGCGCGCGTGGTCGAGCAGGATCTTGTCGAAGTCGGCGCGGATGACCTGCCACGCGCTGGTGCTGCCGTCACGGCCGTGCGGCCGGAAGCGCACCTCCCACTCTTCGGGTCCCCAGAAGTAGTAGGCGCCGCCCTTGGGCTGGAAGCCGGCCGCCGCGATCTTGTCCCAGACGCCGAGGCGTTCGAGGATCGGGCGGCACGAGGGCAGCAGCGATTCGCCGATGTGGTAGCGCGGGAAATGTTCCCGCTCGAGAAGGGTGACTTCGAATCCCTCTTTGGCCAGCAGCCCGGCAGCGGTGGAACCCGCCGGTCCGCCGCCGATCACGAGGATCCGGGTCTTTGCGCGCATGACACCTCTCCAACAACGCCGACAGCCGGAATTACTTGATCGAAGCTAACAACCGGGAATGGAGAGCCGCTCGAGAACACGTTGCCGCACAACGCTTTTGGAGACAGCAGTCGAAGAGACGCTCCCCGGCCTCCGGCGGACGACGATTCTTCACGTGTCGGACTCCGACGGCCCGGCCGACTACCCTATTGGAGGAATCCCGCGATGGGCGAATACCTTGGCGAACGCGCCGTCGTGCTCGGCGGCGGTATGGCCGGCCTGCTGACCGCCCGCGTACTTTCGGAACGCTACCGCTCCGTCGTGATCGTCGAGCGTGACACGATCGTCGGCGTCGCCGGGACCCGCCGCGGCGTGCCGCAGGCGCATCACGCGCACGCGCTGCTCGCCCGCGGCCAGCAGATCCTCGAAGACCTCTTTCCCGGCCTGCAAGCGGAGCTGACCGGCAACGGTATCCCCAGCGGCGACCTGTCCGGCAGCCTGCGCTGGTACTTCAACGGCAAACGCCTGCGGCAGAAGAACTCCGGCCTGCTCAGCGTGTCCGCGACCCGCCCGGAACTCGAAGAGCACGTCCGGGCACGCGTCGTCGCGCTGCCGAACGTGGAGGTCCGCGAGCGCACGGTTATCCAGTCGCTGGTCGCCACCGGCGACCATTCGCGGGTCGTCGGTGTGCGGGTGACCGGCGACGACGCCGAACCCGAGACGATCCTCGCCGACCTGCTCGTCGACGCCACCGGCCGCGGCAGCCGTTCCTCGGTGTGGCTGGAGGAACTCGGCTACGAGCGGCCCGCCGAGGAGAAGATCAAGATCGACCTCGCCTACACCTCGCGGCTGTTCGAGCTGGACACCGACCCGTTCGGCGACGATCTGGCGATCAACCCGGTCGCCTCGCCCGCGAACCCGCGCGGCGCCTTCTTCGTGAACCTGCCGGGGAACGTCGCCCTGCTGTCGCAGACCGGCCTGCTCGGCGACCACCCGCCGCGTGACGCCGAGGGCTTCCTCCAGTTCGCCAAGACGCTGGACGCACCCGAGATCCACCAGGCCGTGCGCACCGCGAAGCCGATCAGCGAGATCACCAGCTTCAAGGTGCCCGCCAGCGTCCGCCGCCGGTTCGACAAACTGCGCCGCTTCCCCGAAGGCTTGCTGGTGATCGGCGACGGCGTCTGCGCGTTCAACCCGGTGTACGGCCAGGGCATGACGGTCGCGGCCATGGAGGCCGCCCAGCTCGCCACGCATCTCGACGCCGGTGGCGTGCGGCCGCTGCGGTTCTTCAAGGAGATCAGCCCGATCATCGACGTGCCTTGGGACATCTCGGCTGGCGGCGACCTCGCGTTCCCCGGTGTCGAGGGCCCGCGTCCGCTGAAGGTCAAGATGGGCAACGCGTACATGGCGAAGCTGCACTCCGCGGCGACCGTCGACGGCCGGTTCACCGAGGCGTTCTTCCGGGCCGCGGGCCTGGTCGACCCGCCGACCGCGCTGATGCGGCCGAGCCTGGTCGTCGGCGTGCTGCGCACCGCGCGGCGCGTCAAGACGGCCGAACCTCTCGCCCCCACCGCCACGATCGGCCAGGCTCCGCCCGCGTCCGGCGACCTCGCGGCCTGAGCACCAAGGAGCCATCGTCATGAACGAACCCGTCGGCAAACGCGCGGTGGTGATCGGCGGCAGTGTCGCCGGCACCCTGGCGGCGAGAGTGCTTTCCGAGTTCTACCGCGAGGTCGTGGTCGTGGACCGCGACGAGGTGCTCGGCGTGGACAAACCGCGGCGCGGGACCCCGCACACCTGGCACGCGCACGGGCTGCACGCGCGCGGCTACTTCATCCTCGAGGAGCTCTTCCCGAACCTGCTCGACGACCTGCGGGACTCCGGCGTCCCGGTCGGCGATCTCGCGCGGATGAAGTGGTACTTCAACGGGAAGCAGGTCATGCCCGCCGACAGCGGGCTGCCGTCGATCACGGCGTTGCGCCCGGTGCTGGAGCACCATCTGCGGCTGCGCACGGCGGCACTGCCGAACGTCACCTACCGCGAACGCACCGACGTCCACGGCCTGCTCGCCACGCGTGAGGGCAACCGGATCATCGGGGTCCGCGTGCAGGCGAGGGACGGCTCGCCGGAGGAACGCCTCGGCGCGGACCTGGTCGTCGATGCCTCCGGACGGGGTACACGCACGCCGGTCTGGCTGGAGGAACTGGGCTTCGAACGGCCGGCCGAGGAGCGCGTGAAGGTCGGGCTGGCCTACACCACCCGGATGTTCCGCAAGCGGCCGGAGATGTTCGGCGGCTGGCAGTCGATCAACCCGGTCGCCTCACCCGCGCATCCGCGGGGCGCGTTCTTCGGGCAGGTCAACGAAGACGAGTGCATCCTTTCGCTGACCGGCATCCTCGGCGATCATCCGCCGACCGACGCGCGCGGCTATCTCGACTACGTGAAGTCTTTGCCCGCCAAGGAGATCTACGAAGCGGTGAAGGACGCGCAACCGCTGATCGAGCCGGTGACGTTCAAGTTCCCGGCGAGCCTGCGGCGGCGGTACGAACGGCTCAAGCGGTTCCCGGAGCGGCTGTTCGTGCTCGGCGACGCGTTCTGCAGCTTCAACCCGGTGTACGGCCAGGGCATGACGGTCGCGTCGATGGAGGCGATCGCGCTGCGCGAGCACCTCCGGCGCCGGTCCGAACCGGACTCGCGGCGATTCCTGCGCGAGATCGGCAAAGTCGTCAACGACCCGTGGGACATCTCGACCAGCGGCGACCTGGACTTCCCCGGCGTGGAGGGAAAGCGGACGCTCAAGGTCAAGATGGGCAACGCGTACATGGCGAAGGTCCAGCACGCGGCGACGATCGACCCGGAGATCACGGCGGCGTTCATGCGGGTGGCCGGGCTCGTCGACCCGCCGACCGCGCTGATGAAGCCGGGCATCGTGCGCAAAGTGCTGCGGGCCAACCGGCGGCGTCCCGCGCCGGAGGCGACCGTGACGGAACTGCCCCGCCCAGGCAGCGAGTCCCGCGCGGCGTGACCGTGCCCTAGCGCGAACGGCGGTCTCGCGTGACTGGACGGACGACACAGGTGATCCGGCGGACGACACACGTGATGGGGTGGACGACTCGTGTGTCGTCCGTCTGATCACGTGTGCCGTCCGCTCAATCACGTGAGATCGCCGGTTCGGTACAGGTGGCCGTGATTGTTTTTCCTCCTCCGCAACAATCGAGATGCGTCTTTCGGCCCATCCGGCTGATCATTGAGGTGTCGATGACCATTTCCCTGGCGGTGGGAGAGAAATTCATGAGCAGGTTCAAGAAGGTCATGATCGCGCTGGCCGCGGTCGCGGCGGTGGTACTGCTGGGGGGCGCGGCGGCGGGAACCTCCGCGAATACGAGCTGGAGACATTCCGACGCGGCGCTCGCACGTTCGCTGCAGGGCGGATTCGAAAGCTCTCACGCCGACGTCAACGGCGTCCGGTTGCATTATGTCGCCGGCGGTTCCGGCAGCCCGGTGGTCCTGTTGCCGGGCTGGCCGCAGACGTGGTGGGCGTTCCACAAGGTGATGCCGGCGCTGGCCGCGAACCACCGCGTGATCGCCGTCGACCTCCGCGGGATGGGCGGCTCGTCGAAGCCGCAGGCGGGTTACGACAAGGAGACGATGGCCGCCGACATTTACGCGTTGCTCGCCAAGCTCGGGTACGCCAAGGCGGATATCGTCGGCCACGACATCGGTGCGATGGTCGCGCACAGCTACGGGATCAAATACCCGCAGGCGGTCGGGAAACTGGCGCTGATGGACGTGGTCGCGCCCGACAAGAGCCTCTACCAGCTGCCGTTGCTGCCCAGTGGGCCCGGCCAGTTCTCGCCGTGGTGGTGGACGTTCAACCAGCTGCAGGGCCTGCCGGAGCAGCTCGTTTCCGGTCGCTCGCGGTATCTGGTGGACGCGATGATCGACCAGCTTTCGGTGGCGCCGTCGTCGGTGAGCGACTTCGACCGGAACGTCTACGCGCGGGCCTACCACACGCGTGAGGCCGTCCGGGCCGGGAACGGCTGGTACCGGACGCTCAACCAGGACATCGCGGCCGGATCGTCGTACGGGAAGCTGACCATGCCGGTGCTCGGCCTCGCGGGTGAGTTCAATTACCAGTACTTCACCCAGGTGATGCCCGCCAAGGCGGCCGATCCGCAGGTGGTCAAGATCGCCGGGGCCGGGCATTACCTTTCCGAGGAACAGCCCGCTCAGGTCATCGGCGCGTTGCAGAAGTTCCTTGGCTGAATCCCGCTTTCCAATACTGCCTTTCGAGGCAGTATTGGAGGCGTCCCGGCTCACTCGCCGATGGGATTCTGCGAAAAGGAAAAGTCCTGGAATTCCCAGCCTATCGGGCAAAGGTGGCTAAAATGAAGGTTGGTGTTACCGGTGGCACCGGGTTCATCGGGCAGTACGTCTGCGAGGAACTCGCCGCGAGAGGACACACGCCGGTCGTGTTCGACCATCGTGGCGAGGGGGACGGCGGGCCGTGGGAGGTCATGCTGGGCGACATCCGTGACGCGACGGCACTGACCGAGCTCGCCGCGCATTGCGACGGGATCATCCACCTGGCCGCCGTGCTGGGCACCCAGGAGACGATCACCAATCCGCGCCCCGCGGTGGAGACCAACGTCATGGGCGGCCTGAACTTCCTCGAGGCCGTCGCCCAGTACGACCTGCCCGGCGTGTACATCTGCGTCGGCAACCACTGGATGAACAACAGTTACTCGATTTCGAAGACCACGGTCGAGCGGTTCGTCCGCATGTTCAACGCCGACCGCGGCACCCGCGTGAACTGCGTCCGCGCGGTCAACGCCTACGGCCCGCGCCAGAAGGCCGCGCCGCCGTTCGCCGCGGGCAAGGTCCGCAAGATCACCCCGGCGCTGGTCTGCCGGGCGCTGTCCGGCATCCCGGTGGAGCTCTACGGCGGTGGACGGCAGATCTCGGACATGGTGTGGGTCGGCGACGTCGCCCGCACCCTGGTGTCCTCTTTGGAGGTCGCCGCCGAGGGGCGGGTACTGGAGAACACGGTCGAGATCGGGCCCGCCGACTCGGTGACGATCCGCGAGGTCGCGGAGCTCGTCATCGGCCTGTGCGAGCAGCGCGGCTACCCGCGGGTCGGCATCACCGACCTGCCCATGCGCCCGGGCGAGACGCCGAACACGCCGGTCACGGCCGACGTTTCGACCCTGCTCTCCGTCGGCATCCAGCCGGAATCGCTGGTCACGCTGGAGGAGGGCATGACGAAGACTGTGGACTGGTACCTCGAGCACCGCGGCACCGCCTGGGACGTCCCCCCGGCCGGGCTCCGCGCGGCCTAGGTCCGCTCTCTGCGCGTGAAGGCCCCCTTTCCTCGGCTCAGCCGAGGGAAAGGGGGCCTTCACGCGCGTTGGGCTGGGTAGGGCGGCCGTTCCGTGAAGGACTCCTTGAGGGACCCAGAGTCCCTTAAGGAGTCCTTCACGGACTTCGGGGCCGGCGACCGAGAGTTCCCGGTCCTTCGCTACGTCGTCGGGCTGGTGCCGAGCCGCGATCCGGGGAGTGAGTCAGTCGCTTCCCGGTGTTGCGAAAGCCACTTTCGCAACCCTCAAGGTTGCGAAAGTGGCTTTCGCAACACCCCTGTACCGCCACCGCGAACCGGCGGCAGAACCCCACCCCCGGCCC
>NZ_JBIUAQ010000061.1:0-8859 GCF_044547565.1 Amycolatopsis sp. NPDC052450
CCGTCGGAGTCCCGCGTCATCGGCGGTGTCGCCCGCAAGCCGTAGCTCTTTCCCTTTCCGGTCCGTGAAGGCCTCCTTGAGGGACCCTGGGTCCCTCAAGGAGGCCTTCACGGACTTCCGCCTACACGACCGAATTCGCGTGCTTGGAGGCGGAAGTCTCGCCACCAGCGGTCATACGGCTCCAGACACGCGAGTGACGGCCACCTACCCGATGGCGAAGACCTCGACCGGGTGCGGAATGCGAACGTGCCCCGCGGAGAGCGTCCCCAGCTCCCCGACGGCGTCGAGCAGCTCCGCGCGGCTCGTCCCTCCGCGCCAAGGCTGGTGCCGGGCGAAGGTCAGGAACTCGAGAAGACGGTGCGCCGGCTCCGAAATCGGCACCGAGATCTCCGCGCCCACCGTGACGGACCGGAACTCGATGCCGAACCGCGCGAGCTCCTCCGCGAGTGTCTGCGCGAACAGCGGACGCGTGACGCCTTGCCGCGCGAGGGATTCCGCGAAGGGGCCGTTCAGCCGGTTCAGCGGGGTCACCGCCACGATCAGGACCCGGTGCCGGTTGCGGGCCTCCTTCAGCACGGCCATGCCGTCGTCGGCGTCGAGGTAGCACAGCGACTGGACGAACAGGCCGTACTCGGTCGGCGCGATCCGGAGGTCGGCGACGTCGGCCATGCTCGCCGTGAGCACGCGGTGGCCACGTACCTTCGGCGGTCCGGTCAGCTCCGTGCGCAGCCGTGCCACCGCTTCGCCGTTGGTGTCGACCCCCTGGAACCACACTGTTCTCCGCGGCACCCGCGCGATCAGCTCCAGTTCGAACATGCCGAACCCGCAGCCGTACGACGTGAGTTCGAGATCGTCGCCCGGGCCGATCAGTCTCGATGTCTCCTCGACCATCAGCCGCTGCTGATCGGTCAGGCTCCGGAAGGTGGCATTGCAGGTGTTGTAATCCAGTTCGTCCATCAGCGCTCCCCGGTCCAGGCCCCCGAAACACCGAAGCCGTGGCGCACAGGCGTCACGGCTTCGGTGTTCGAGCGACGAATACTCAGATCCGCTTCTTCAAGGCACGTACCGAAAGCGCCCCGAACACGATCGCGATCACGGCCGCCCAGATGAGCGACCAGACCACCGCCGAGGTGACTCCGACGCCACCGTTCATCAGGCCGCGGCACGCCTTGAGCAGGATCGCCACCGGGCTGACCTCGGCGAACGCCTGGAGCCATGACGGCATCGACTCGACCGGCGCGAACACCCCGCTGACGAAGTTCAGCGGCAGGATCACCGCGAACGCGAACACCTGGACCTTCTCCGCCTGGTCGGCGGCGACACCCACCAGCGTGGGCACCCAGGAGAACGCGATCGCGAACACCAGCAGCAGCAGCCCGGCCGCCAGCACGCCGAGGAAACCCTTCTCCGGCCGGAAACCGAGCAGCAGCCCGACACCGACCACCAGCAGCACGGACCAGACCTGCTTGAACTGGTCGCCGATGATCCGCCCGGCCAGCGGCGCCCAGCGCGCGATGGGCAGCGAACGGAACCGGTCGAACACGCCCTGGGACAGGTCGGTGTTGAGGCCGATGCCCACGTTGATGGTCGCGAACAGCATGCTCATCACCAGCATGCCGGGGATCATGAACTGCAGGTACGCGTGCCGGTCCCCGGAGATCGCGCCGCCGAAGACGAACGTGAACAGCAGGGTGAAGATGATCGGCTGGAAACTGATGTCGGCCAGCTGTTTCGGCTCGTGCTTCACCGAAACCGTGCTTCGCCAGGCGAGGGTGAACATCTGCGAGATGCCCTGGAAGAACCCGACCCGGGCCGACAGCTGCTGCGACGGCAGCGTCGTGGTCGCGGCGGTCATCGGATCTCCTCCTCGGTCTCTTCGGCGGTGTCCTCGGCCGGACGCCCGGTCAGGCTCAGGAACACCTCGTCCAGGCTGGAGCTGCGCAGGGACAGCTCGCCGATGACGATGCCTGCCTCTTCGAGCCGCCGGACCGCGCCGGGCAACGCCGCCGGGTCGGTGACCGGGACGCTGACGACCTGGCCCGAGATGTCCGGCGTCACGCCGGCGATCTCGCCGATCAGCCGTACGACCTTCTCGAGGTCTGCGGGCTGGGCGCCGCGCACCGTCAGGCGCTGGGCGCCGGTGCTGGCCTTGAGCTCGTCCGGGGTGCCCTTGGCGATCACCTTGCCGTGGTCGACGACCACGATCTCGTCGGCGAGCGCGTCGGCCTCTTCGAGGTACTGCGTGGTCAGCAGCACCGTGACGCCGTCGGCGACCAGGCCGCGCACGACGTCCCACAGCTCGAGCCTGCTGCGCGGGTCGAGTCCGGTGGTGGGCTCGTCCAGGAACAGCAGGCGCGCGTTGCCGACCAGGCTGGCGGCCAGGTCGAGCCGGCGGCGCATACCGCCCGAGTAGCCCTT
This sequence comes from Amycolatopsis sp. NPDC052450, assembly GCF_044547565.1. NCBI lineage: Bacteria > Bacillati > Actinomycetota > Actinomycetes > Pseudonocardiales > Pseudonocardiaceae > Amycolatopsis > Amycolatopsis sp. NPDC052450. The sequence goes on from NZ_JBIUAQ010000061.1 coordinate 2,419, forward strand.
GGCGGCCCGTCCGCCGGCCTCGGTGAGGGAGAACCGCTCCAGGAGCTCATGCGCGCGGGCCTTGGCCGCCCGCCGCGAAAAGCCGAGCAGCCGCCCGATCAGCAGCAGGTTCTCCACGCCGGTCAGGCTTTCGTCGACCGAGGCGTACTGCCCGGTCAGGCCGATCAGCTGCCGCACCTGGTGGGCGTCTTTTCCGATGTCGTATCCGGCCACGGTGGCGTGGCCCTCGTCCGGCGTCACCAGTGTGGACAGGATCCGGACCGTGGTGGTCTTACCGGCGCCGTTCGGGCCGAGGACCCCGAGCACGGTACCCGTGCGGACGGTCAAGTCGACCCCGTCGAGCGCGGTCGTCTCGCCGAACCGTTTCACCAGCCCCTCGGCGTGGATCGCGAATTCCGTCTCGATCCCCCGCGGCCCCGGGCCGGCCCTCGACGCGGTCGCGGGTTCGACGTTCTGCAACATGACGCACTACCTTCCTGTTCCTCACTACGGAGACACTCTCGTGCGGTTACATCATGCGACCGGACGCGGCGCGGGAGGAGTGATTGGTTAACCTCTCGGGTATGAATTATTCATTTTCGGGATAAATATCCCATCATCAAAACATCACACTGCCGCCGACCATACCCGCGCGGCAGGCGGCCGCACTTCTTCATAAATGCGGTAAATAATCGTGGTCGTCCCCCGAATTCCGCTGCTAATCTGCGAATGTCCGCCTTTCGGCGAAAACGCGATTACCCAGCCAGGAAAGGACCGCCTCGGTCATGGTCGCCGTCATCACCGCAGCTCCGCGGACCGGCACGGTCTTCGCCGGATTCGCCGCGTACGGCGCATTGTGGGGCCCGTACCTTTCGATGCTGCCGGACGTCCGCCACGCCACCGGCGCCGGTGAGGCGCAACTCGGTGCCGCGTTGCTGATCGGCGCGCTAGCGGCGATGCCCGCCATGTTCGCGATCGGCAAGCTGCTCGACCGGTTCGGCAGGCCGGTGGCCGTCGCGACTTTCGCCGGATTCGCGCTCATCGCACCGACTCCCGCACTCGCCGGATCCGTTCCTGGCTTGTTCCTGACACTGGGTTTGTTCGGATTCGGCTCCGGCGCCTGCAATGTCGTCGTCGTCGCGCTGGCGGCGTCCGCCGAAGCAGGAGACGGGCCCCGCGTGATGAACCGCGCGCACGCGTTGTTCAGCGTCGGCCTGCTGACGTGCAGTCTCGGCACCGGGGCGGCGCGGAGCGCGGGTGTCCCCGCCGAGGTGATCGCGCTGACGCTTTCGACGCTGGTCGTGATCGGCGCGGTCGCGGCGAGGAACTCCGTGCCGGGACGGCTGGTGCGGCAGGGCCGCGAACCGGGGAAGCGGTTGCGGCTCGGCTCGGCGGTCCTGCTGCTGTGCCTGCTGGCCGGGCTCGCCATGGTCGTGGAAAGCGGCGTGCAGCAGTGGAGCGCGGTGTTCCTGGCCGACGTCACCCGGGCACCGGTCGGGATCTCCGCCGCCGCGCCCGGGATCTTCGCCGCGGGCATGGCGCTGGGCAGGCTCGGCGGGCACCTGCTGTCCGGTCGCGCGTCGGACCGCTTGGTGCTGCTCGCCTCCGGCGCGCTCTCCGGGGTGGGCGTACTGCTGCTTTCCCTTGCCGACGCGCCGGTACACGGCCTGATCGGCACCGCCGTGGTGGGCGGCGCGATCTCGGTCTCGACGCCCACCGTCTACGGGCTGATCGGGCGCGGCGCGACGGCGGAGGACCGCGGCGCGGTGATCGGCTCGGCCGCGTCGCTGGCCAGCGTCGGCCTGCTGCTCGGCCCGGCGGTGGTCGGTCAGATCGCCGGCCACACCGACCTGCGGGTCGCCATCGCGGCCTTGTCCGTGGCCTCGGTCGCGGTCTGCCTGCTCGCCCTGCGCGTGCCCGCCCGGAACGACTGATCGGAGGAGGGACCAGATGGCCGACGTAACAGGAGGTCGTGGAGGCTCGGATTTCGCCGAGGGACGGCATCGGCGGCTACTCGTCGGGGACGATGTCCCCGCCGGGTGTCCTGTCGGTTCCCGCTCGCGCGACGGGCGGCGTGAATGGCTGGTGAGCGGCTATTCCGAAGCACGCGAATTCCTGCGTGACAAGCGGTTCAGCCGGGCCGAGCTGGCCGAGACGACCCATCCGCGTGGCCCGGCCACCCGGATGTCGGTGACCGATCTCGACCCGCCCCGGCACACCCGGATCCGGAAGCTGATCGGCGGCGCGTTCTCCGCGCGGCGGGCGGAGCAGCTGCGCGGCTACGTGGAAACCGCCGCCACCGACCTGCTCGACAGGCTGATCGCGGCGGGCCCGACCGCGGACCTGCTCGCCGATTTCTGCGCCCCGCTGACCTTCAGCGCGCAGGCCGAGTTGCTGGGGGTGCCGCGGTCGCGGCGCGACGCCGTCCGCAAACGCGCGAACGCGCGCCTCGGGAAGCCGGGCTCTCCGCGATCCGCCGTCTACCAGGGCGAACTGCTGCTGCACGACGAGGTCGCGATGATGCTCGCCGACACCGAGGATCCGCCGTCCGGGCTGATGGCGGAACTCATCGAGGCGCACCGCTCGGGGGCGCTCGACGAAAGCGAGCTGACCGGCCTGGCGGCGTCGCTGTTCTTCGACGGGCACGCGCTGGCGTCCGCGCAGATCACCAACACGGTGCTGTGCGTGATCTCGCGGCCGGGACTGCTCGCCGAGTTGGGCTCGGACCCGGCGGTGCTGGACGCCACCGTCGAGGAAGCACTGCGCTACAGCCCCGCGGTGAACTTCAGCATGACGCGGATCGCGACGGAGGGCGTCACCCTCGCCGGCTCGCGGATCGAACCCGGCGACCTGGTGACCGCGCTGCTGCCGGTGGTCAACCGCGACGAGGACGTCTTCGCCGAACCGGACCGGTTCGCGATGGACCGCAACGGCAGGCATTTGTCCTTCGGGCACGGCACGCACCACTGCATCGGCGCCCATCTCGCGCGGGTCGAGATCCAGTCGGCGCTGCGCGCGCTTTCCCGCCGCGCACCGGAACTCTCGCTCGCCGTACCCGAATCGTCCCTGGACTGGACGGTCTCGCCGACGATGCGCGCATTATCGGCGCTGCCGGTCCGTTGGAGCTCTTCCGTCGTGCTGGATCCTTTGGAGCGTCGCGAGCGGCAGTGGGAGGATCGGCCCGCGGCCTGAAATCGGGCTACCGGCCAACGAAGGAGTTCTCATGCGTGAAATCGCCGCGGGATTGTTCATGTCGCTGGACGGGGTGGCGGAACGGCCCGACCGCTGGATGGGCCAGTACTGGTCGGACGAAATGAGCGAAGGCATCGCCGAGAGCCTCGCCGCCTCGGACGCCATTCTGATGGGCAAGGACACCTACCTGGCCTTCGAGCAGATGTGGAAGCCGCAAGGGGACAGCAACCCGATGGCGGCGTTCCTGAACGGCACGCACAAATACGTCGTTTCTTCGACGCTCGACGAAGCGACGCTGACCTGGCCGGGCACGAGCCTGATCACCGGCGACGTCGCGGGCGCGATCACCCGGCTGAAGGAAGGGCCCGGCAAGACGATCCGCGTGCCAGGAAGCCCGAAACTGGTGAGCTGGCTGCTCGCCGAAGACCTCCTGGACGAACTGGCGCTCAACATCATGCCGCTGGTGGCGGGCGAGGGAGCACGGCTGTTCGACGGCGTCGGCAAGGAGATCCCGCTGACCCTGACGAAGTCGAATTCGCTGAAGACCGGCGTCATCGGAGCCGTCTACACCCGTGCGGGGTGAATTCACCGCCCATCGCGCCACGTGAAAAATTCATTCTTCCGTCGTGAAGAAAACACACCCCGATCGCACGTGAATGGACTACCGGGGAAGCGTCGGCACTGCGATACTGGCGAGCAGGCGCGATCATTCACGCGCGACGGCGAGGAAAGGACCTTCTGTGACTGCCGCAGCCCGCAAGACCAAGCAACCGGCGGGTGAGGGAATCCGCGTCACCGGCGCTCACGAGAACAACCTGAAGGATGTCTCCCTCGAGCTCCCGAAGAACCAGATCACGGTTTTCGTCGGGGTTTCGGGTTCCGGGAAGTCCTCCGTCGTCTTCGACACGATCGCCGTCGAGGCACAGCGTCAGCTGAACGCCACCTTCCCCTGGTTCATCCGCAACCAGCTGCCCAAACACGAACGACCGCAGGTGGACGGCATCGAGAACCTGACCACCCCGGTCGTGGTCGACCAGCGCCCGCTCGGCGGGAACGCCCGCTCGACGGTCGGCACGGTCGCCGACATCCATCCGCTGTTGCGGGTGTTGTTCTCGCGTCAGGGAAAGCCCAGCGCGGGCAACCCTTCGCTGTACTCCTTCAACGACCCCAACGGGATGTGCCCCGACTGCGAGGGCATCGGGCGCGCGCTGCGTCCGGACCCCGAGCTGATGCTCGACATGACGAAGTCGCTCGACGAGGGCGCGATCCTGGTGCCGGGCTATCCGGTCGGCAGCCCCGGCTGGCAGTTCTACGCCAACCACGACGCCATCAACCCGGCCAAGAAGCTCAACAAGTACACCGCGAAGGAGATGGACACCCTTCTGCACGGCAAGGAGGGCAAGGTCCAGCTCACCTTCAAGAACGGCAAGACGCAGACGCTGACGTTCGAGGGACTCGTCGCGAACTTCACCCGGCGCCACCTCAAACGCGACACCGGGTCGATGAGCGAGAAGACCCGCGCCCAGGCGGAGAAGTTCATCACCGAGGGGCCCTGCCCGGCCTGCCGCGGCGGACGGCTGAGCGAAGCCGCGCTGGCGACCAAACTGGCGGGCAAGAACATCGCGCAGTGGTGCGAGCTGCAGATCACCGATCTGATCGAGCTGATCCGGTCCATCAAGGACAAACAGACCAGCGCGATGGCCCAAGGGGTGCTGGCCGCGCTCGAACGCATCGAGGCGATCGGCCTCGGCTACCTTTCGCTGGACCGCGCGACGACGTCGCTGTCCGGTGGTGAAGGGCAGCGGCTCAAGCTGGTCAAGCATCTGGGCAGCGACCTGACCGGGCTGACGTACATCTTCGACGAACCCAGCGTCGGCCTGCACCCCCGTGACGTCGGCAGGCTCAACGACCTGCTGCGGGCGTTGCGGGACAAGGGAAACACGATCCTGGTGGTCGAACACGACCCGGACGTCATCGAGATCGCCGACCACGTGGTCGAAATCGGGCCGCGTGCGGGCGTGCACGGCGGCGAGGTCGTCTTCCAGGGGACGTACCGGCAGCTACGCGCCGGCAAGACCCTGACCGGGGCCGGGCTGGCCCGCGCCGGTGTCGTCAAGACGGATCCGCGTCCTGCCAAGGGAAAGCTGCCGATCAAACGGGCTTCACTGCACAACCTGAAGAACGTCTCGGTCGACATCCCGGCCGGTGTGCTCACCGCGGTCACCGGTGTCGCGGGTTCGGGCAAGAGCTCGTTGATCTCCGGCGTCTTCCGCGAGGCACATCCGGACGCGATCTTCGTGGACCAGACGGCGATCGCGGCCTCCTCCCGATCGACGCCGGCGACGTACCTGGGCCTGATGGACCCGGTGCGCAAGCTCTTCGCGAAGGCGAGCGGCGCGAACGCGGCGTTGTTCAGCTTCAACTCCCAGGGCGCCTGCGAGGAATGCCAGGGCCGCGGCGTGCTGATCACCGAAGTGTCCTATATGGACCCGATCACGACGCACTGCGAAAGCTGCGACGGGCGGCGGTTCAAGGACGAGGTGCTCGCGCACAAGCTGCGTGGCAAGTCGATCGCCGACGTGCTGGAGCTGTCGGCCGAGCAGGCGGCGGAATATTTCACCGAGGCACCGGTGCTGGCGAAGGTGAACGCGCTGATCGAGACCGGGCTCGGGTACCTCGGGCTGGGGCAGGCGCTGAGCACGCTGTCCGGTGGTGAACGCCAGCGGATCAAGCTGGCGGACCGGCTTTCCGGCGGCGGCAACGTCTACATCCTCGACGAGCCGACCACCGGCCTGCACATGACCGACATCGACATGCTGCTCGGCCTGCTCAACGGCATGGTCGACGCGGGCAACACGGTGGTGGTGATCGAGCACAACCTGGCGGTGATCGAACAGGCCGACTGGATCATCGACCTCGGCCCCGGCGGCGGCAAGAACGGCGGCGAGATCGTCTTCACCGGCCCGCCCGAGAAGCTCCTGACCGCGGAGAGTTCGCTGACCGGCGAATACCTCAAGCGCTACCAACAGGCCTAAGCTCTTCGCGCCCGGCGTCCCTGACGGCATGGGCGACGCGGTGGACGGGCCACACGGTCAGCGATGGTCCTGACAGCGAGTGAGGGGTGTGTGGATATAGGGACGTTCAACCTGGATTCACCGGTGTGGTGTGGGTGTTGGGGGGTGTGTCTGGGTACGCAAATGCCCTCTGGCTTGGGATGATTGTTCTTGCGACGGAACAAAATCCTTCTAGCGAGAGGGCATCTGCTGGATG
>NZ_JBIUAQ010000062.1:0-8144 GCF_044547565.1 Amycolatopsis sp. NPDC052450
TCACCGTGCCGCTAACCCCATTTGCGCCCCCCCTGGCGTCGCCATTGTGGATTCCGCGACGCACCTCATGCCCCCCGGGTCAGGCGCGAAACGGCCGGCTATCGATACGGATTTACGGCGCGAACTTCCGGTGCAGGACACCCGCAGCCTCGGCTCGGGCCGAGCTCAGCCCGGTATGTCGTGAAGGGTCCCTTTGAGACCTTCAACGTCTCAAAGGGACCCTTCACGACATCCCCACCACCGCGACCACTCACGTGAGCGCCGGGGCCCGGCGTACTACGAAAACCCTCAGCGTTCCGGCGTCTCCCCGCCGTTCTGCTCGGCAAGGAACCGCTCGAACTGGCTGCCCAGCTCCTCGGCGGTCGGCATGTGCTCGGCCGACTCCGCGAGCAGGCTCTCCTTGCCGGACGCCTCCATGAACGTGTCGTACTGCTGTTCCAGCGCGCGCACGACGTCGGCGACCTTCTCCGAGCCGGCGACCTGGCGGGCGATCTCGGCCTCCGCCTCGTGCGAGGCTTCTCGCAGGTCGCCGTCCGGCAGGTTCAGCCCGGTCGCCGAGGCGACGGCGCCGATCAGGTTCAGCGCGGCGCTCGGGTACGTCGAGTCCGCCAGGTAGTGCGGCACGTGCGCGGCGAAGCCGGACGCGTCGTGCCCCCACTCGCCGAACCGGAACTCCAGCAGCCCGGCGATGCTGCCCGGCACCTGCATCCGGTTGGGCAGCGGGCGGTGTTCGCCGACCAGTTCGTTCCTGGTCGCGTGCGCGGTCACGCCGAGCGGGCGGGTGTGCGGCGCGCCCATCGGGATGCCGTGGAAACCGGTGGTGAGCCGGACGTCCCAGCGTTCGACCAGGCCGCGCACGGCCGCGCAGAACCGCTCCCAGTCGTGGTCCGGTTCGGGCCCGGTGAGCAGCAGGAACGGCACGCCGTCGGCGTCGTGCAGCAGGTTGACGACCAGTTCGGGAGCGTCGTAGTCCTCCCAGTGGTCGATGGAGTAGGTCATCGCGGGGCGGCGCGAGCGGTAGTCGATGAGGCGGTCGACGTCGAAGCGCGCGATCACGCGGTGCTCGAAGGAGTTCAGCAGGTGCTCGGCGACGAGCTTGCCCGCCGAACCGGCGTCCATGAACCCGTCGAAGTAGTGCAGGAGCACGGCCCCGCCGAGGTCAGGGACGTCCGAGTCCACCTCGTACAGGTCTTCCGGGTCCAGCGCCACCAGATCCTCCAGGTTTCGTGGGTACGACCGTCTCCAGGTGGAACGCCCCGATAGGGGGTATCCATTCCGCCGACGGTGACCTGGATCCTATCGGTCCGTGACAGCTGTCGTGGGCGGTCGCCGCGGAGGTGGTGCAGGGTGGAGGGGTGACGACAGAAGAGACGCTCAGCCTGCGCCCGCCAGCCAATCGGGTGAGCCGTCGCGCCATCGGCTACTGGACGGTGTGGGCGGCGGTCGGCTGGGTGGTGCTCATCGGCGTCCAGACGGTGTTCGTCCTCACAAGTGACGACGCCCCGACGTGGCTCACGGTGACGCTCACACTCTCGTGTGTGCTCGCGCCGCTGCATCTGCTGGTCATGCCGCAGTGGCGCTACCGGATCCACCGCTGGGAGGTCACCGGCGAGGCCGTATACACCCAGGAAGGGTGGCTCAAACAGGACTGGCGGATCGCGCCGATCTCGCGGATCCAGACCGTCGACATCGAACGTGACCCGGTCGAGCAGCTGTTCCGCCTGGCGAAGATCACCGTGACGACGGCGTCGGCCGCGGGCCCGGTCAAGATCGCCGGTCTCGACCACGCCGAAGCGCTGGCGCTGGCCGCGGAGCTCACGAAGACCACGCAGGCCACTCCCGGTGACGCGACATGAGCACCGAGGCACCGCCGGAAGCCGCGGAAGCCGCCGTCGGCCGGTGGCGCCGGCTCGATCGCCGGATGCTGCTGATCCGGCCGCTGCTCGACGTCGTCAAGTCGCTGCCGGTGCTGATCGGAACGGTGATCCTCGGCCGGGGCAACGGCTGGGAGTGGTTCGGGCTGGGGGTCACCGCGCTGACCGTGCTCGTCGGCGTCTCGCACGTGCTCACTTCGCGGTACCGCATCGCCGGCGGCCAGGTGGAATGGACCACGGGCCTGTTGCTGCGCAAGCATCGCGCGATCCCGCTGGACCGGGTGCGCACGGTCGACGTCACCTCGGAACCGAAGCATCGTCTGTTCTCCCTCAGCGCCGTGCGCATCGGCACCGGACGGCATTCGGCGGGCTCGGGCGCGAACGGCGATCAGCTGGTGCTCGACGCGGTCAGCCAGGCCGAAGCCCACCGTCTGCGCACGGTTCTCTTGCACCGCAAGGAAGTCCTCGCGGAAGCCGAGGCCGCGCCGCCGCCGGAACAGGTCGTCGCGGAGGTCGACCGGAAGTGGGTGCGGTACGCGCCGTTCACCCTGTCCGGGCTCGCCGTGGTGGGCGCCGTGTTCGCCGCCGTCTGGCATTTCGCGCACCAGCTGAACATCGCCCCGGAGAACGTCGGACCGCTGCGGGACCTCATGGAAGACCTGGCGAACACGGCGGTGTGGCTGATCGTGGTCGTCGCGGCGGTGGCCCTGCTCGTGGTGGTCTCGCTGCTTTCCGTCGGCGGCTACGTGCTCTCGTTCTGGAATTTCAAGCTGACCCGGGAGCCGGAAGGCACTCTGCACGTCCGGCGCGGCCTGATCACCACGCGTTCGGTGTCCATCGAGGAAGAGCGGCTTCGCGGCGTCGAGGTGAAGGAACCGCTACCGCTTCGGATCGCGGGCGGGGCTCGGCTCACCGCGATCGCGGGTGGACTGCGCGAGGGCAAGGGCGGGGACAAGGGCGGCGGGCTCCTGCTGCCACCCGCGCCCGTCGGCCGGGTCCACGAGGTCGCGGCCGAGGTGCTGCGGGAGAACTTCGACCCGGCCACCGTTCCGCTGAACCGGCATCCGCGGCGAGCACTCACCAGACGGCTGACTCGCGCGGTGGGTGGCGTGCTGATCCTGGCGGCGGCGCTGTTCGGCCTGGCGTGGATCGATTTCCTGCCGTCCTGGATGTGGCAGGTCGCGCTCGCCCTGGTGCCGCTCGCCGCGCTCGTGGGCTGGGACCGTTACCGCAATCTCGGCCACGCGATCGTCGGGCGCTATCTGGTCAGCCGTTCCGGCTCATTGGCGCGGGCGACGGTGGCGATCCGGCGTGAAGGGCTCACCGGGATCGTCGTCAGCCGCTCGTTCTTCCAGCGCCGCGCCGGATTGATCACCGTGACGGCCCCGATCGCGGCGGGCAGCGGCGGCTATCAGGTGGCCGACGTCGGCGAATCGGCCGGGCTGGCGATGGCGGAACAGGCCGCGCCCGGTCTGCTCACGCCCTTCCTGCGCCGGGAGGCTCAGTCCGCCTGACGCACGGCACAAGTAGCTAGCCCCACCACGAACCGGCGAAGCCCCGCGACCTCCCTCCGCGGGGGCTTCGCCGCGTCTCGGGGATGTCAGCCGGGGACGGACACCAGGACGTCGCGAAGCCGCCGCAAGTGCTCGGGCGGTGATGACGACGAGGTCGGCCAGTGCCGCCTTGGCCATGCCGCTCCTTGCGAGGCTCAGCGGTAGCCGGTGACGTCCGCCGGCTTGCCGGGATCCTGGACCTCGACGAGATAGCGCCAGCAGTCGGGGCGGCTGCCGTCGAGGTCGGTGAATCCGTATTCCTTCGCCAATTCGCCACTGGAAACCGATTTCCCGTTCCAGCGGCAGGCTTCCGGGTCACCGGCCAGTGCCGCGACAGCCCTGCCGACGAACGCGGGGCTTTCAGAAATGGCGAAATGTGGTTGCACCTTCGTGGCGTCCCGCCAATTCTCTTCGGTCACCCGATAAGCGTCGAGCATCGCCTCGGAACGTAACCAGCCCGGGGTGACCGCCACCGCGGTACCGCCATGCGGTGCCAATTCGTGGCCGAGTGCGAACGCCATCCGGTTCACCGCGGTCTTGGCGAGGTCGTAGAAGAACGAAACACGGTAGTTCTCCGAGTTGTACTCGGCCGTTCCGTCATTGACCTCGACGACCAGCGCGCCCGGATTCCTGATCATGAGCGGAAGCGCGAAATGGCTGGTGATGGCGTGGGTGTCGATGGCGAGCCGCAGCGTCCGCAGTCCGATGTCCAAAGTGGACTCCCAGACTGTCTTGCCCCATTCGATGGGCGCCCCGTAGATGTCGTTGACCAGCACGTGCAGCGCACCCTGTTCGGCGTCGATCCGTTGCACCAGTTCGCGGACCTGCGCTGCCTCCAAATGGTCCACACCGATCGCGATCCCGTGTCCGCCCGCTTCGCCGACGAGCGCCGCAGTCTCCTCGATCGTCTCCGGGCGATTCATTTCCGACCGCCGGGAACCGGTACTGCGGCCGGTCACGTAAACGGTCGCACCGGCGGCACCCAGCTGGACCGCGATTCCCCGCCCGGCCCCGCGGGTCGCCCCGGCGACCAACGCGATCTTGCCCGCCAATGGCTTTTCCATGGTCCGAACCTAGCAAGAAGTCCGTTTGTTCGTGGACCAAAGACCCTGGTCCGCTTTTCACACAATGTGCTACTTTCTTGACTCTTTGTGATTGCCCCGGCGAGAGGTCGAGATGACGCCTGCCGCACGATCCCTGGACACCACCGCCCCGCCGAAACGGACCCCCGGCGCCAGCAGCTCACGCAAGGTCCTGCAGTTGCTGCTCTCCTTTTCCGAACGCCGCTGGGACGCCAGCGTCGCCGAACTCGCCGCGAGGATCGGCACCCCGGTCGCGACGACGTATCGCTACGTCGCACTGCTGAAGGAACTCCAGCTCCTGGAGGAGGGAAGGACGGGGCGCTATCACGTGACGAGCCAGGTGATGCCCCTCGCGCGGGCGGCGCAGCTGGCCAACGACCTCGCCCGGCTGGCCCGTCCGGCGATGGAAGAGGCGGCACGCGCCCTCGGGGAGACAGTGCTGCTGTTCCAGCATTTCGGCGATGCCGCCGTCTGCGCGGACCGGGTCGAATGTGAACGCGCGATGCGTTTCACCTTCCAGCCCGGCCATTCCGTCCCGCTCGGCACCGGCGCGTCGGGCAAGATGCTGCTCGCCATGCTGCCGGAGGGCGAACGCGAAAGACGGCTTTCGTCGATCGTCCATCGCCGCGGCCCGAGCGTGCGCGAAGAGGTCAAACGCGCCGGGGCGAACCGGTATTCGGTCAGCTGGGGCGAACTGGACGACGGCGTCTGGTCCTGTTCGGTGCCGATCCCGAGCACCGGGCACCGGCCCGCGGTGCTGACCCTCGCCGCCCCGGCGGCCCGGATCGGCGACGACGAGAAACGGGCCGCCATCGTCGCGCTCCAGTCGTACGCGAGCAGGATCCATCGGGCCGTTTCGTCGTTCTCCCTCTAATTCAGGCGCGACCGCCCCCCGCGGCGGGGTAGAACTCGATCCGTGATCCGATTCGCCGTCCCCGAAGACCTGCCCGTGCTCCAGGACATCGAACGCGCCGCGGGTGAACCGTTCCGCGCGCTCGGCATGGCCGCGATCGCCGACGACGACCCGCCGTCGATCGCGGACCTCACGGCCTTCCAGCGCGACGGCCGGGCTTGGGTGTGGGACGACGGCGACGGCCCGGTGGCGTACCTGCTCGCCGAGGTCGTCGACGGCCACGGCCACATCGAGCAGGTGTCCGTCCATCCGGATCACGCGCGGCGGGGCCTGGGGCGGCGGTTGATCGAGCACGCCGCCGGCTGGGCCTCGCGCGAAGGCCTCGCGGGGCTGACGCTGACGACGTACGCCGAGGTGCCGTGGAACGCGCCGTACTACGCCCGGCTCGGCTTCGTGACCCTCGACGAGGAGAGCCTCACCGAGGGGTTACGGGCCGTCCGGGCCCAGGAAATCGCCCGCGGCCTGGACGCGTGGCCGCGGGTGACCATGCGGCGGTGACCCGCACGGGGGGCCGGATTGGCGAGGGTCGTCGAACATGTGTTCTACTGTCGGCGCCGGCCCCGGAGGGGGAAGCTCCGCGGGCCGGCACCGGACTTCAGGAGGCACGGATGGCGGTCAAGATCACCCATCTCACCAATGGCCAGCAGGTGCGCTTCGCCAACGCGGACGGCGCCCGGCGGTACGCCGAGATCATCGGCGGCGGGGTCGACAAATGGCGGTTCACCGTGGTCAGCGGGCATGAGCTCCCGGAAATGTCGGGGCGCGTGGTTAATGTGCCGGTATGGCGTATGACTTCCAGGTGACACCGAGACCGTCCGCGTGGATCGTCACCGCGGACTTCGAGGGCGAAGAACTCCGCCTCTGCTGAGGCGGGCCCACGTGGGCCCGTCGCACTGGGGGTGTCATGAAGGGACCTGGTCCCGTCGGCTGCGCCCTTCATGACCGAGCGCGAGGCCCTCGTGCACGTCACGCTCCGCCGCACCGGCACTCGCCGGGCGCGGTGGACGTGACATGAAGGGGCCTTTCATAGCAAATTTTGCTATGAAAGGCCCCTTCATTGCGTCTTGGGCCGCTGCGGCACGCTAGACCAGCCGGTCCAGAGCGCGAGGCAGCGCCGAAGCGAGCAGGTCCAGTTCGGCCTCTCCGGCGATCAACGGCGGCGACACCGCGATCCCCTTGGCCAGGTTCCGCACGAGGACACCCTCTTCGCGCGCCATCCGCTGCAACCGGTTCGGCGCGCCGGCGTCGGACGCGAGGAAGTCGGCCTTCAGTTCCACCGCGCCGAGGAAGCCCAGCCCGGCCCGGACCTCCGCGACCAAGGGATGCGAAGCCAGCCCGGAAAGCGCGTCGGCCAGCGGCTTCTCCAGTTCCCGTCCGCGCGGGATGAGCCCGTCACGCTCGTAGATGTCCAGCGTCGCGTTCCCCGCGGCGCAGGCGACCGGATGCCCCGCGTAGGTCGCGCCGTGCCGCAGCACCGGCGCACCCGGCGCACCGGTGAAGAACGGCTCGGCCACCCTCGGCGCGACGATCAGCGCGCCCAGCGGGATCGTCCCGCCGGTGATGCCCTTCGCGGTCGTGATCATGTCGGGTTTCACGGCCCACCGGTCGATCCCGAACCAGGTCCCCAGCCGTCCGAACGCGGCGATCACACAGTCCGCGACGAACAGCACGTCATGTTCGCGGCAGATCCCGGCGACCGTCTCGAGGTAGCCCTCCGGCGGCAGCAGGACCCCGCCCGCGCCGATCACCGGTTCGCAGAAGAACGCCGCGACCCGCTCCGGCCCGACCCGCAGGATCTCCGCCTCGAGTGCTTCGGCGCTGTCGTAAGGCACGTGCGACATGTCGCCCGGCAGCGGCCCGAAGCCCGCCGCGTTGGCCGCGATGCCGCCGACGGCCGTCCCGAAACCGTGCGTGCCGTGGTAGCCCTGCACGCGCCCGATGACGTGCACCTTCTCCGGGCGGCCGGTGTGCGCGAAATACGACCGGGCGATTTTGACCGCGGTGTCGATGACGTCACCACCGCCCGAGCCGAAGAACACCTTCGAGCCCGGCTCCGGCGCCAGCGCCGAGACCCGCTCGGCGAGCCTCAGCGCGGGCTCGTTGGCGTTGTAGCCGAACAGGTTGTACGAATCGAGCGTCCGCAACTGGTCCGCGACGGCCTGCGCGATCTCCTCGCGTCCGTGCCCGAAGTTCGCGTACCAGAGCGACGCGGTCGCGTCGAAATACCGCTTCCCCTCGTCGTCCCAGACGTAGGAACCCTCACCGCGGGTGATGACGAGCCGGTCGCCGTCGACCGCTCCCATGTCCGCGAAGGGGTGCCACAGCGGATTGCGCGCGGACGCCGACGAAACCATGATCTTCCTCCTCGTGCTCGTGCCCCCATCCTCACCCGGATCAGGCCGGGACGCGAACACTCCATCGTGCACAGTTCGCGGCCCGGACCTGTCCGGTCTGTAGCCGCGCTGATCGGTTCTGTTCGAAGTTGGGTCTTGATGGGCGAAGTGCTAGGAACGGTCCTTTCCTTGCGAATTTTGCAAGTAAAGGACCGTTCATGGCGTCCCGGCCGCCACCTGCCGGGCGCCCACGGACCTGGCACAGATGTCGCGAAAGCCACTTTCGGGACGCTTGCCGTCGCGAAAGTGGCTTTCGCGACATAGGTTGCACGCCGGCCGGTAGCGAGGGCCTCCTTACTACCCTCAGGGTAGGTAAGGAACCCTTCACG
>NZ_JBIUAQ010000063.1:0-4987 GCF_044547565.1 Amycolatopsis sp. NPDC052450
GGGGTGGGATACCTCATCTTGGAACAGGCTTCCCGCTTAGATGCCTTCAGCGGTTATCCCTTCCGAACGTGGCCAACCAGCCATGCCACTGGCGTGACAACTGGCATACCAGAGGTTCGTCCGTCCCGGTCCTCTCGTACTAGGGACAGCCTTCCTCAAGTATCCTACGCGCGCGGCGGATAGGGACCGAACTGTCTCACGACGTTCTAAACCCAGCTCGCGTGCCGCTTTAATGGGCGAACAGCCCAACCCTTGGGACCTACTCCGGCCCCAGGATGCGACGAGCCGACATCGAGGTGCCAAACCATGCCGTCGATATGGACTCTTGGGCAAGATCAGCCTGTTATCCCCGGGGTACCTTTTATCCGTTGAGCGACACCCCTTCCACCAGGTGGTGCCGGATCACTAGTCCCGACTTTCGTCCCTGCTCGACATGTCTGTCTCACAGTCAAGCTCCCTTGTGCACTTGCACTCAACACCTGATTGCCAACCAGGCTGAGGGAACCTTTGGGCGCCTCCGTTACTCTTTAGGAGGCAACCGCCCCAGTTAAACTACCCATCAGGCACTGTCCCTGAACCAGATCATGGTCCGAGGTTCAGATTCCCAATCCGACCAGAGTGGTATTTCAACAACGACTCCACCAACACTAGCGTGCCGGCTTCACAGTCTCCCACCTATCCTACACAAGCCGAACCGAAAACCAATACCAAACTATAGTAAAGGTCCCGGGGTCTTTCCGTCCTGCCGCGCGTAACGAGCATCTTTACTCGTAGTGCAATTTCGCCGGGCCTGTGGTTGAGACAGCCGGAAAGTCGTTACGCCATTCGTGCAGGTCGGAACTTACCCGACAAGGAATTTCGCTACCTTAGGATGGTTATAGTTACCACCGCCGTTTACTGGCGCTTAAATTCTCAGCTTCACCCCGAAGGGTTAACCGGTCCTCTTAACGTTCCAGCACCGGGCAGGCGTCAGTCCATATACATCGTCTTGCGACTTCGCATGGACCTGTGTTTTTAGTAAACAGTCGCTTTCCGCTGGTCTCTGCGGCCACCATTCCCTAGCCTGCAAGAGGCTTCAGGAACACTGGCCCCCCTTCTCCCGAAGTTACGGGGGCATTTTGCCGAGTTCCTTAACCACAGTTCACCCGATCGCCTTAGTATTCTCTACCTGACCACCTGTGTTGGTTTGGGGTACGGGCCGTGCACGCACTCGCTAGAGGCTTTTCTCGGCAGCATAGGATCACTCTACTTCACCTCAATCGGCTACGCATCACGTCTCAGCCTCGTGAAACACGGATTTACCTATGTTTCGGCCTACACGCTTACACCAGTACTACCACTCACTGGCGGAGCTACCTTCCTGCGTCACCCCATCACTCGACTACTACGGAATCAGATCCCACGCTCCACACTCGCGTATCCACCCGAAGGCTTCAACACGAGGCTTTGGGTGGTTAGTATCAACCGCCTCATCCTGGGCGCACGTGCTCGGGTACGGGAATATCAACCCGTTATCCATCGACTACGCCTGTCGGCCTCGCCTTAGGTCCCGACTTACCCTGGGCGGATTAGCCTGGCCCAGGAACCCTTGGTCATCCGGCGGCAGAGTTTCTCACTCTGCATTCGCTACTCATGCCTGCATTCTCACTCCCACACCCTCCACGACTGGCTTCCGCCGCCGCTTCCCTGGATGCAGGACGCTCCCCTACCCATCAACACGACTAGACGTTCCCGCAAGGAGAACGCCGATCTATATGTGTCAATGACACAGCTTCGGCGGTGTGCTTAAGCCCCGCTACATTGTCGGCGCAGGACCACTTGACCAGTGAGCTATTACGCACTCTTTCAAGGGTGGCTGCTTCTAAGCCAACCTCCTGGTTGTCTGGGCAATCCCACATCCTTTCCCACTGAGCACACACTTGGGGGCCTTAGCTGGTGTTCTGGGCTGTTTCCCTCTCGACGACGAAGCTTATCCCCCGCCGTCTCACTGCCACACTCTCACACCACGGTATTCGGAGTTTGGTTGATTTCGGTAACCCGGTAAGGCCCCTAGACCATCCAGTAGCTCTACCCCCGTGGTGAAACATGTGACGCTGCACCTAAATGCATTTCGGGGAGAACCAGCTATCACGGAGTTTGATTGGCCTTTCACCCCTACCCACAGCTCATCCCCTCAGTTTTCAACCTAAGTGGGTTCGGCCCTCCACGTCGTCTTACCGACGCTTCAGCCTGGCCATGGGTAGATCACTCCGCTTCGGGTCTAGACCACGCGACTCAGACGCCCTATTCAGACTCGCTTTCGCTACGGCTACCCCACACGGGTTAACCTCGCCACGCAGCACTAACTCGCAGGCTCATTCTTCAAAAGGCACGCCATCACCTCAACATCACAAGGATGTGCTCGGGCTCTGACGGCTTGTAGGCACACGGTTTCAGGTACTCTTTCACTCCCCTCCCGGGGTACTTTTCATCTTTCCCTCACGGTACTAGTCCGCTATCGGTCTTCAGGAAGTATTTAGGCTTACCGGGTGGTCCCGGCAGATTCACAGCAAATTCCACGAGCTCGCTGCTACTCGGGAACACCAAACAAACGATCCACAACATGTTTTCGCGTACGGGACTCTCACCCACTCCGGTCGCCCATCCCAAGGCGTTCCACTAACACACGCGATCGTTCCGAGGACTGTCAGATCCTCGACGCTGGGTCCCACAACACCACACACACAACGCCTGACAGCTTGACATGTGCATGGTTTAGCCTCTTCCGCTTTCGCTCGCCACTACTCACGGAATCACGGTTGTTTTCTCTTCCTACGGGTACTGAGATGTTTCACTTCCCCGCGTTCCCTCCACACACCCTATATATTCAGATGCGGGTAACACCACATAACTGGTGCTGGGTTTCCCCATTCGGAAATCCTCGGATCACAGCTCGGTTGACAGCTCCCCGAGGCATATCGCAGCCTCCCACGTCCTTCATCGGCTCCTGAAGCCAAGACATCCACCATGTGCCCTTAACAACTTGACCACAAAGATGCTCGCATCCACTCTACAGTTCTCAAACACCACACCAGAAACAAACTCCCGGAGCTCGTGTAAGCCCCTTGGCGTGTTGCCTCAGGACCCAACAGCGTGCTCGTGAACACCATCCCCGATCATCCCGGGATCACCCTTTCCACGCCCCCTCAAGAGGAAGCAGTACTCAGACGCCCCGGCAACAGCCGGCGATCGCATAAACCAGTAGTTCCACAATTCCTTGAGCAACCAGTGCCAACACACGTTCGGTGTTGAAACCCTGGCCACTCCACCACCGTTGGTCCGGGTATCCCGGCGGGGTGGATGTGTTGCTCCTTAGAAAGGAGGTGATCCAGCCGCACCTTCCGGTACGGCTACCTTGTTACGACTTCGTCCCAATCGCCAGTCCCACCTTCGACCACTCCCCCCCTTGCGGGTTGGGCCATGGGCTTCGGGTGTTACCGACTTTCATGACGTGACGGGCGGTGTGTACAAGGCCCGGGAACGTATTCACCGCAGCGTTGCTGATCTGCGATTACTAGCGACTCCGACTTCACGCAGTCGAGTTGCAGACTGCGATCCGAACTGAGACCGGCTTTAAGGGATTCGCTCCACCTCGCGGTATCGCAGCCCTCTGTACCAGCCATTGTAGCATGTGTGAAGCCCTGGACATAAGGGGCATGATGACTTGACGTCATCCCCACCTTCCTCCGAGTTGACCCCGGCAGTCTCCCACGAGTCCCCGCCATAACGCGCTGGCAACGTAGGATAAGGGTTGCGCTCGTTGCGGGACTTAACCCAACATCTCACGACACGAGCTGACGACAGCCATGCACCACCTGTACACCAACCACAAGGGAAGCCCTATCTCTAGGGATGTCTGGCGCATGTCAAGCCCAGGTAAGGTTCTTCGCGTTGCATCGAATTAATCCACATGCTCCGCCGCTTGTGCGGGCCCCCGTCAATTCCTTTGAGTTTTAGCCTTGCGGCCGTACTCCCCAGGCGGGGCGCTTAATGCGTTAGCTACGGCACGGACAACGTGGATGTCGCCCACACCTAGCGCCCAACGTTTACAGCGTGGACTACCAGGGTATCTAATCCTGTTCGCTCCCCACGCTTTCGCTCCTCAGCGTCAGTATCGGCCCAGAGACCCGCCTTCGCCACCGGTGTTCCTCCTGATATCTGCGCATTTCACCGCTACACCAGGAATTCCAGTCTCCCCTACCGAACTCAAGTCTGCCCGTATCGCCCGCACGCTCCACGTTAAGCGTGGAGTTTTCACGAACGACGCGACAAACCGCCTACGAGCTCTTTACGCCCAATAATTCCGGACAACGCTTGCACCCTACGTATTACCGCGGCTGCTGGCACGTAGTTAGCCGGTGCTTCTTATCCAGGTACCGTCACTTGCGCTTCGTCCCTGGCGAAAGAGGTTTACAACCCGAAGGCCGTCATCCCTCACGCGGCGTCGCTGCATCAGGCTTTCGCCCATTGTGCAATATTCCCCACTGCTGCCTCCCGTAGGAGTCTGGGCCGTGTCTCAGTCCCAGTGTGGCCGGTCACCCTCTCAGGCCGGCTACCCGTCGTCGCCTTGGTAGGCCATTACCCCACCAACAAGCTGATAGGCC
This sequence comes from Amycolatopsis sp. NPDC052450, assembly GCF_044547565.1. Lineage (NCBI taxonomy): Bacteria > Bacillati > Actinomycetota > Actinomycetes > Pseudonocardiales > Pseudonocardiaceae > Amycolatopsis > Amycolatopsis sp. NPDC052450. The sequence goes on from NZ_JBIUAQ010000063.1 coordinate 4,644, forward strand.
GCGGGCTCATCCTGTACCGCCAGAACTTTCAACCAACCCCCATGCGAGGACTGGTGATATCCGGTATTAGACCCAGTTTCCCAGGCTTATCCCAAAGTACAGGGCAGATTGCCCACGTGTTACTCACCCGTTCGCCACTAATCCACCCGAAGGCTTCATCGTTCGACTTGCATGTGTTAAGCACGCCGCCAGCGTTCGTCCTGAGCCAGGATCAAACTCTCCAACAATGTCTTCGAATTCAATCGAGGCAAAATAATGCTCTCAAAGGAACCTCAAACGAGGTTCAAATACATAAGCTCTACTGGCTTAGTTCACTAGCACACTGTTGAGTTCTCAAGCAACAC
>NZ_JBIUAQ010000064.1:0-2634 GCF_044547565.1 Amycolatopsis sp. NPDC052450
GCGCATCCTCACCCGCGCCCGCTGCAGCACCCACCACGTCACCACCCACGCCAAAGCCATCCTCACCCTCGAACACCAAGGATGAAAAAGGCTCATTGCGCGCGGGAGCGCTCAATCGGGCCAGACCGGCGAACGCTTCTCCAAGAACGCCGCCATTCCCTCACGTGCCCCCGGCAGCTGCGACGCCGAGGCCATCACCTCCAGCGCCAGCGCGTAGGCGTCGGCCTCGGGCCGGTCCAGCTGCGCGTAGAGGGTCTGCTTGCCCATCGCCTTGCTCGCCCGGCTTCCCCGCGTCGCGCGTCCGAGCAGTGAGGCGACGGCTTCGTCGAGCGAGTCGTCCGGGACCACGCGGTTCACCAGACCCCAGTCCAGTGCGGTCGCGGCGTCGACGACGTCGCCGGTGAGCGCCAGTTCCATCAGTCGTTTCCGCCCGATCGCGCGGGCCACCGGCACCGCGGGGGTGTGGCAGAACCAGCCGCCCTTGCCGCCGGGGAGGGCGAATCCGGCGGATTCGGCGGCGACGGCGAGGTCGCACGAGGCCACCAGCTGGCAGCCGGCCGCGGTCGCAAGCCCGTGCACCCGCGCGACGACGACCTGCGGTACCGACTGCATCGTGCCCATCAGGTCCGTGCACAGGCGCAGCAGTTCGCGCACGCCCATCAGGTCGCGCGCGGCGACGTCGCCGAAGTCGTGTCCCGCCGAGAACACCGGTCCGGCGCCCGCCAGGACGATCCCGGTGGCGTCGGTCTCCCCGGCCTTGCGGAACGCCGCGAGCAGCTCGGCGAGGTGGTCCGCCGACAGTGAGTTGCGCCGCGCGGCGCGGTTCATGGTGATCGTGACGGTGTCACCGTCCCGCTTCACGAGGATGTGCTCGTACTCGGCCATGCTTCGACGGTAACCGACCGGAACGTCCGGCGATACGAATCGGGGCCGACCCCGACGTCGGCCCGCAGCCGTCGTCGCAGGTTGGCGGCGGTGCCGAGGCCGGAACGCCGCGCGACCCGCTCGACCGGGAGCTCGGTGGTCTCCAGCAGCCGCCGCGCGAGCCGCACCCGCTGCGCGCGCAGCCACCGCCCCGGCGTCACCCCGGTGGCCGCCGCGAACTCGCGGTGGAAGGTCCGTTCGCTCAGCCCGGCGTGACCGACGAGGTCGTCGACACCGATGTCGTCGGCGATCCGCGCCAGCGCCCAGTCCATTGTGGACGACACACTCGGCCGCGACGGCTTGGGCGGCAACGGGTTGTCGACATACTGCCGCTGGCCGCCTTCCCGCGCGGGCGGCATCACGAGGCGGCGGGCGAGGGCGGCGGCGATCTCGGCACCGTGATCGCGGCGTACCAGGTGCAGGCACAGGTCCAGCCCGCCGACCACACCGGCGGACGTCAGCACGTCACCCTCGTCGGTGAACAGGACGTCCCGCTGGACGACGGCGCCGGGAGCGGCGGCTTCGAGGTCGTCCAGCAACCGCCAGTGCGTGGTGACGGACCGGCCGTCGAGCAACCCTGCCGCGGCGAAGGTGAAGGCCCCGGAACACAGCGACGCCACGGTGATCCCCGCCCGGTGGGCCTTGCGCAGCGCGGCGACGGCCGCCGCGGGCACCTCGGCGTGCGGATCCACCCGGCCGGGTACGAGGACGAGGTCGCAGCCCGCCAGTCCGCTCAGCCCATGGGTCGCCTCGACCTGGCCGAACGGGTGGGTGGCGATCCGGCCGCGGCCGGACGCGCAGAGCCGGACTTCGAAGGGGCCGATGCCGCTGTCGGTCCGGTTCACGCCCCAGACCTCGCCGATCACGCCCAGATCGAAGGACCGGCTGCCCGGCAGGAGGAGCACACCCACGGTTCTCATGGCAGAAAAGTACCGCATCGCGCTTCTTCTGCCACTCCCCTCCGAGGACGGAACGCGTGAAACTCGACGCCATGACCACTGAGAACAAGGCCCTGCTCGTGATCGACGTCCAGCGCGGCTTCGACAAGCCCGTCTGGGGCCCGCGCAACAACCCCGGCGCGGAGGCCAACATCAAGGCGCTCGTCGACGCCTACCAGGAGCGCGGGCTGCCGATCGTGCTGGTGCACCACGATTCCGTGAAGCCCGGCTCGTCGCTGCAGCCTGGCCAGGAGGGCAACCACTTCAAGCCCGAACTCGACGGCGTGCGCGCGGATCTGGTGTTCGGCAAGAAGGTCAACTCGGCCTTCCACGGCGACATCGATCTCGACGGCTGGCTGAAGACGCGCGGCATCACTTCGTTCGTGCTCGCCGGTATCCAGACGAACTTCTGCTGCGAGACCACCGCGCGCGTCGGCGGGAACCTCGGCTACGACGTGACTTTCGCGCTCGACGCGACCTTCACCTTCGACCTCGCCGGGCCGGACGGCAGCGTCCTGACCGCCGACGAGCTGTCCAAGGCGACCGCGACGAACCTGCACGGCGGCGGGTTCGCCACGGTCACCTCGACGAAGGAGATCCTCGGGAGCCTTTGAGACCGGCGGACCGGGATGGGTCGCGGTGGTCGTGAGTGGTAAATGTCGTTAGAACGTCACTTACCACTCACGACAGTGATGATGGTCGTGGTGGTGTTGCTGGTGGGTCTGACTCGACTCACGACTGACGCTTTGGCTGTCCTTTTAAGGGATTTGTC
>NZ_JBIUAQ010000065.1:0-2125 GCF_044547565.1 Amycolatopsis sp. NPDC052450
AGCGAATCCCCGCGACCCGACACCATGAAGTCAGCGGAATGCTCACGGCCTCAGGCGACAGCATCTTCACCGCGCGAAGCAAGAACAAGATCCTTTCGGCACCACGCCGAATCACCACACGAACTTCCGACTCGGGCGTCTAGGTACAGGAAGGGGCCATCATGTACTTCAGCCGCCTTCGGCCACCAAAGGCTCCAGCGCCAGATCGGGATTCGCTCGCATCACGAGCCGCAGTGCCAGTTCGTCGGCGAAGAGGGCCAGGTCGGCGCCATCGAGGCGGGTGAGGACCTCGCTGTTGCGGCCCTTGTCCACGAGGGGACGCTGGCTGGGGTCGGCGAGGCGCCGGGCCACCTGGTAGGACAGATTGTCCAGCCGGATCGGTGAGCCGAATTCGGCGTTCATGCGGTGGGCGGCGACCTCGAACTGCATCGGCCCGACGGCGGCGAACACCGGGGCGGCGTCACCGCGCAGGTCCGACCGCAGCACCTGGACCACGCCCTCCGCGCCGAGTTGCTCGACACCCTTGCGGAACTGCTTGGCGCGGCCGAGGTCGGTGGGCCGGGCGACGGCGAAGTGAGCGGGGGCGAAGCTGGGCAGGCCGGGGAACCGCACGGCGGGCTTGCCGGAGTACAGCGTGTCGCCGACCCGCAGCGCGGTGGCGTTGACCAGCCCGATGACATCACCCGGATAGGCGGTGTCCACTGTGGAGCGTTGCTGGCCGAACACCTGCTGCACGTATTTGGTGGCGAAGGGTTTGCCGGTGGTGGCGTTCGTGACGACCATGCCGCGTTCGAACACCCCGGAGCACACGCGGGCGAACGCCACCTGGTCGCGGTGCGCGGGGTCCATTCCGGTCTGGACCTTGAACACGAACGCCGAGAACGGCGCGTCCAAGGCGCGGATCCGGCTCTCGGCGTCCGCGCGCGGGGCGGGCCGCGGCGCGAGTTCGACCAGCAGGTCCAGCAAGTGGCGGACGCCGAAGTTGCGGACGGCCGCGCCGAACAGCACCGGGGTCGCGGTGGCGGCGAAGAAGCGGGAGGCGTCGAACTCGCCGTCGGCGGCGCGCAGGAGTTCCGATTCCTCCTGGGCCTGTGTCCAGTCGGCGCCGAGGTCGGCCTCCGCCTCCCGGGCGCCGAGACGCTCGTCCAGCGCGAGCGTCGTCCCGTGCGCGGTGGGCAGGTAGCGGACGAAGTCCCCGCTCGGGACGTCGAGGACGCCGCGCAGATGTCCGGCCGTCCCGACCGGCCAGGTCAGCGGCATGGGTTGCAGGCCGATCCGGTCGGTGAGCTCGTCGCACAACTGCAAGGCTTCCCGGCCCGGCCGGTCCCACTTGTTGATGAAGGTGATCACCGGGATCCCGCGGTAGCGGCAGACGTCGAACAGTTTCAGCGTCTGCGGCTCCAGGCCCTTGGCGGCGTCGAGCAGCATGACGGCGGAGTCGACGGCCGAAAGGACCCGGTAGGTGTCTTCGGAGAAGTCCGCGTGCCCCGGCGTGTCCAGCAGGTTGATCACGGTGTCGCCGTAGACGAACTGCAGCGCGGCGGAGGTGATGGAGATGCCGCGTGCGCGTTCCATCTCCATCCAGTCCGAGGTCACCCCGCGTCGTCCGGCCTTGCCGTGCACGGCGCCTGCCTGCGAGATCACCTGGGCGTGGAGCGCCAGTGCCTCGGTCAGCGTCGACTTGCCGGCGTCGGGGTGGCTGATGACGGCGAACGTCCGGCGACGGCTCGCCTCGGCGATCACCTCGGGCCGTTCGGCCTGGACTGTGTTGCCTGCCGTCACACTCGACTCCTCCGGGCTGCGATCTTCAGCGTCTGCCGCTGGGTCCAGTTCACCTCACCGGCTTTCCTCGTCCGAAACCGGGGTTGCCCGGCCGCCGTGGCCGTCGGCGTGATCACGGCCTCATTCGGCGGGGGAGGCTCGATGCCGCGATGATTCGCTCGACTAACGTCAAGCGCTCATCAAGCCTCCAGCGCGCCGTGGCAGTGATCGCGCCCGAGAAGTCAGGTCGTCGGTCTGTGTCGAGTTTCGTGACCCAGGTGTTCACGCGCCCGTCGTGGTTGTCGCCCAAGGTCGCCCGCACCGAAATCCTCGCCGGTCTCGTGGTCGCGCTCGCGTTGATCCC
>NZ_JBIUAQ010000066.1:0-1548 GCF_044547565.1 Amycolatopsis sp. NPDC052450
TGTGTCCTCAGTCACAGATGGAGCCCTTCTGGGTCGCGTCCGACGACCCGATCTTGGTCCATCCGCGGCTTACACGGTTGTCATGACACGGCCCACGTGCATGAACAGAGACCCAGCACGAGCCGGCAGATCTTTCGCAAGACAACCCCAACCAGGGCGTCAGTGGCTTTCCGGGCCAGACCCCGCCAGGCCTCCATCCACACACATCATCATCACTGTGGCTTTCGCGGCACGGTCGCCCCACGGCCCGCGAGCCAATCCCCGCGACCCGTCACCTTGAATCAGCGGAATGCTCCCGGCCTCAGGCGACAGCATCTTCACCGCGCGAAGCAAGAACAAGATCCTTCGGCACCACGCCGAATTACCACACGAACTTCCGCCTCGGGACACTAGGCGCAAGGAAGGGGTCTTTCATGTACTGCAAGATGGGCCTCGCTCGGTGGCTCGCGATCTCCAGCGTGGCGCTTGCGAGCGTTCGGTTGTGCGGAGGCCGCGCAGGTGCCTGAGCAAGGGGCCGTCAGAACACGGTTGTCGGCTGGGCATGACGAGGAGCCCGTCGCCGGTGTGGCTGGCGGGCTCCTCGGGGGTCAGCGGTGGTGGAGGGTGTTGCGGCGGGGTTGTCGGAGTGGATCTCGGTATTGGGGTGGGATGAACTCCGGTAGACCCTCGGCGGCCATGCGGACTTGCCAGTCGCCGTGGTGGATCAGCCGGTGGTGGAAACCGCACAGCAGCACGAGATTCCGGAGATCCGTGGGTCCGCCGTCTGCCCAGTGATGAATATGGTGGGCGTGACAGTTCTTCGGCCGCCGATGACACCCGGGGAACGCGCAACCGCCATCCCGGATGTTCAAGGCGCGTCGCTGGCCGGGTGTGACGAATCGTCGCAGCCGCCCCACGTCGAGGGGCTCACCAGCCGCGCTCATGACGACCGGCAGCATGAGACAGTCGCAGGCGGCGAGCCTGGCTTCGCGGGCGGTCATCGTTCCGACATAGTCGAGGCAGGCGGTCCCGAGGCCGGATTTCAGTTCGTCGAGTCCGATCGTGACATGCAGCAGAGTGCGGTAGCCGTTGGTGCCGGGCTGGTCCGGGCAGGCGACGGCGAGGTCGAGGATGTCGACCCAGGCGTCTCCCATGCGTTCGCATTTCATTCGCAGATCGGCTTGACCGAACTCGTCCACCGGCCGCGGCTTGGCGTAGGCATCCAGAGCGGCGGCGGTACGGGCACCCGTCTCGTCATCGAGCAAGCCGGTGAGTTTCCAGAACCCGTCCTTGCGACGCTCCAGGGTGATTTCCCGGCGCGGCTCCTTCGGTTCGGGCTCTTTCGGTTCATTCCCGTCGGGATCCAGCAACGCGAGCAGGTTCACCTCAGCTTCCGCGAGCTGGCGAGGACCGGCATCGCGGGCGAGGGTGGCGAGGATCTTCTCCGCATTCGCCCGGTCCTCGATGGAGGTGTGGCCGTGTCATGACAACCGTGTAAGCCGCGGATGGACCAAGATCGGGTCGTCGGACGCGACCCAGAAGGGCTCCATCTGTGACTGAGGACACATC
>NZ_JBIUAQ010000067.1:0-1139 GCF_044547565.1 Amycolatopsis sp. NPDC052450
GCGAAGAACAGCTCGCCGGTGACGGCGTACACGACCTGGGTGCCGTCCGGGTCGACCACGGCGGTGACGTCGACCAGGTGCGCGACTCGGCGCGCGAAGATCACCATCGCGGTGATCGAACCGACGACCACGCCGATCGCGAGGTTGCCGGTGGCCACCACGACGGCCACGGTGACGACCATGACGATGATCTCGCCCCACGGCATCCGCTTGAGCGTGGCCGGCGAGACACTGTGCCAGTCGAAGGTGCCGAACGCGACCAGCACCATCACCGCCACCAGGGCCGCCATCGGGATCTGTGAGACCAGCGGGCCGAAGACGATGCACAGGATCATCAGGAACGTCCCGGCCAGGAACGTCGACAAGCGGGTCCGGGCGCCGGCGGTCTTCACGTTGATCATGGTCTGACCGATCATCGCGCAACCACCCATGCCGCCGAAGAAGCCGGTGACGATGTTCGCGACGCCCTGTCCGATCGCCTCGCGGGTCTTGTTGGAGCGCGTGTCGGTGATGTCGTCGACCAGTTTCGCGGTCATCAACGACTCCATCAGCCCCACCAGCGCGAACGCCAGCGCGTACGGCGCGAGCAACCCGAGCGTGCCGAACGTGAACGGCACCTCCGGAACACCGGGTGACGGCAGTGAGGAGGGCAGGGCGCCCTTGTCGCCCACGGTCGGGACCGCGATACCGGCGGCGATCGTCAGCGCCGTCAAGGCCACGATGGACACCAGCGGCGCCGGAACCACCTTGGTCAGCTTCGGGAACAGCACCATGAGCACGAGCCCACCGGCGAACAGCGGGTACACCGGCCACGGCACGTCGATCAGCTCGGGCACCTGCGCCAGGAAGATCAGGATCGCCAGCGCGTTGACGAACCCGACCATCACGCTGCGCGGCACGAACCGCATCAACCTGGCCACGCCCAGCGACCCGAGCACGATCTGGAACAGGCCACCCAGGATCACCGTGGCGATCAGGTAGCTCAGCCCGTGCTCACGAGCCAGCGGCGCGACCACCAGCGCGATCGCGCCGGTCGCGGCGGAGATCATCGCCGAACGTCCGCCCACGATCGAGATCACCACCGCCATGGTGAACGACGCGAACAACCCCACACTCGGATCCACGCCCGCGATGATCGA
>NZ_JBIUAQ010000068.1:0-1007 GCF_044547565.1 Amycolatopsis sp. NPDC052450
ACCGAGGGGCTGGCCTTCGCCGGGTGCTTCTCCAGCTCGCGGACCTCGTTGAACACGTGCTCCAGCTGGCTGGAGAAGTCGCGCAACGCGGCCTCGGCCTCTTCGACGGAGATGTCGCCGCGGCCGATCAGCGATTCGGTGTAGGTCTTCCGGACCGAACGCTTCGTGTCGATGATGTCGTACATCGCCGGCTGCGTCATCGAAGGATCATCCGATTCCTGATGACCCCTCCTCCGATAACAGATCAGGTCGATGACCGCGTCCTTGTGAAAGGCCTGCCGGTAATCCATCGCGAGCTGCGCGACCCAATGTGCCGCTTCCGGATCGTCGCCGTTGACATGGAAAATGGGCGAGCCGGTCATTTTGGCGACGTCCGTCGCGTAGTACGTGGACCTGCCGTGCTCCGGCTCCGTCGTATACCCGACTTGGTTGTTGACGATGACGTGCACGGTGCCGCCGGTGCGGTAACCGCGCAGCAGCGCCAGGTTCAGCGTCTCGGCCACGACACCCTGGCCCGCGAAGGCCGCGTCGCCGTGCATCAGGACGGGGAGGACGGTGAAGCCCTCGCCACCCTTGTCGAGGATGTCCTGCTTCGCGCGGACGATGCCCTCGAGGACCGGGTCGACGGTCTCCAGGTGCGACGGGTTCGCGGTCAGCGACACCTTGGTCTCGCCGTCGCCGAACATGCGGAAGTACTTGCCCTCGGCGCCGAGGTGGTACTTCACGTCACCGGAACCGTGTGCCTGGCCCGGGTCGAGGTTGCCCTCGAACTCCTGGAAGATCTGCGCGATCGGCTTGCCGACGATGTTCGCCAGCACGTTCAGGCGGCCGCGGTGCGGCATGCCGATGACGACCTCGTCGAGTTCGTACTCGGCGGCCTTGTCCAGAAGCGTGTCGAGCAGCGGGATCGCGGTCTCGCCGCCTTCGAGGGAGAACCGCTTCTGGCCGACGTACTTGGTCTGCAGGAAGGTCTCGAACGCCTCGGCGGCGTTGAGCTTCGAGAGCAC